>NZ_CP109450.1:3572500-3872500 GCF_041438865.1 Streptomyces sp. NBC_01471 | reverse complement strand
CGGAATCGCCTGGCAGGCGCATCTCGGCGGCTTCGTCGCCGGGATCGTCATCGCGATCGGTATGGTGCACGCCCCACGCGAGCGGCGGACGCTGCTGCAGTTCGGGACCTGCGCGCTGGTGCTCGTGGCGACCATCGGCATGGTGCTGGCCAGAACCGCCATGCTGACCTGAGCGGTTTCGCCCCCTCCGGTGCTGACCTGAGCGGGCCCTCCCGGAGGGCGGCCCCTGAGCCACCGAGGGAGCTGCGGCAGACGTCTGGCAGGCCTGTGGCCGAACGTGCGACAGGCCCGCCGCAGCCCTGTTCAGGTCCAGTTGTCCACAGCGAGTGGCGGATCTTGTGCATCCTGTGGGGAACGGCAGCGCCCCTTGCCGCTGACCTGGGTTTCCCCAGGAAGGGCAAGGGGCGGGCCACTGTTGTGGTATGGCGCCGAGTAGTCACACCGGCGTCAACGCCCGAAAGTTATCCACAGATCTTCTGAGTTTTCCCCGGCTGTGGATAGCGCTGTGGATAACTCAGGGCAGGGCTTGACGGTCACGCGGGCATGTGGGAGTCGGGCGAGCTACTTCCACTGGGTCGAGACGCCGAAGCCGCCCGCGATGAAGCCGAAGCCGACCACGATGTTCCAGTTCCCGAACGCCTTGATGGGCATATCGCCGTCCGTTACGTAAAAGACGACAATCCAGGCGAGACCGATCAAGAAGAACGCCAGCATCACCGGCGCCACCCAGCTGCGGTTCGTCAGTTTTATGGCGGTCGCCTGCTTCGTCGCGGGCGGCGGCGTGAAATCGGCCTTCTTGCGGATACGTGACTTCGGCACGAGGGGCTCTCCTGTCGATGCGCTGCGTGACCGCGCAGGGGGAACTGTGTAGGAAGTGCCGGGAGCGGGATGCGACGGGGCGCATTGCCTCCCCCGGGCGTCCGTTAGCGTAGTGCTTCCGGGGTGTGGAAGGAGATAAGGGTACGTTGAGTAATTCTGACGACTCTCCCACAGGCGCCGCCCGTCATCGCGTCTGGCGGCCGGTCCGGGTCCTCACCGCCGCGGTTTTCGCGCTCGCCGGACTCATCTTCGTGACCAGTTTCAATACCGCCAAGGGCACCGATATCCGCACCGATGCGTCGATGCTGAAACTCTCGGACCTCATCCAGGAGCGCAACGGCAAGAACAAGGAGCTCGGCGACTCCACCGCTGCCGTCCGCCGCGACGTCGACGCGCTCGCGCAGCGTGACGGAGGCGCCACGAAGAAGGAGGACGCCGGCCTCAACGCCCTGGAGAAGTCCGCCGGTACGCAGAAGCTCAGCGGGGCCGCGGTCTCGGTCACGCTCGACGACGCCCCGCCGAACACCACCGCCAACCCCGGCTACCCCGAACCGCAGCCCAACGACCTGGTCATCCACCAGCAGGACCTCCAGGCGGTGGTGAACGCCCTGTGGCAGGGCGGTGCCAAGGGCATCAAGGTGATGGACCAGCGGCTGATCTCCACCAGCGCGGTGCGCTGCGTCGGCAACACCCTGCTCCTTCAGGGCCGCGTGTACTCCCCTCCGTACAAGGTGACGGCCGTCGGCAACCCCGGCAAGCTGAAAAAGGCGCTCACGGCCTCCCCGGCGATCCAGAACTACCTGCAGTACGTGAAGGCGTACGGGCTCGGCTGGAAAGTCGATGACTACCGGGCGGTGACTCTTCCCGGCTACTCGGGCACAGTGGATCTCCATTACGCAGGACCTGTGGGGTAGTCCCGGGGAGGCGGACAGCTGTGACGGTGCGACTGATCGTCAGGAGCTTCAGCGAACTCTGCATCACCGTCGGTGCGTTGATCGTGCTGTTCGTCGCGTACCTGCTGTTCTGGACGGGCGTCAAAGCGGACAACGCGGCCGACCACCAGATCGACGACCTCCACCACCAGTGGGCGCGCAGCGCGGCCGCCACCCCTGGCCCCGCACCCGGATCCGGTGCCACGGCGCCGTCGAAACCGAAGCCCGCCGCGCCCCCCGCCCCCGTCGCGTACCACGCGGGCAAGCCCTTCGCCGTGATGTACATCCCGCGCCTCGGCGGGAGCTGGAGCAGGCCTGTGCTGCAGAACACGGCCGTCGGGACGCTCCAGCGGGGGCTCGGCCACTACGCGGGCACCGCGCGGCTCGGCGCCACGGGAAACTTCGCGGTCGCCGGACACCGGCGTACGTACGGCGACCCGTTCAAGGACTTCCCGAAACTCCGGCCCGGCGACGCGGTGGTGCTCACGGACGGGACGACCTGGTTCACGTACCGCATCGACAAGAAGCCCTATCTGACCGTGCCGTCCGACACCGGGGTCATCGCCCCGGTGCCGGTGAAGTCGGGTTTTCAGGGGGCCGGCCGCTATCTGACACTCACCACGTGCGACCCGGAATGGGGCAGCAGCCACCGGCTCATCGCCTGGGGACATCTCGACTCCACGCAGCCCGTGACGCAGGGCAAGCCGGCCGCTTTGCGCGGGTGACCCACAAGCGCCTGCCACAGCCCTCTACTCTGGTGCCGTACCACGAACGGAAGGGACAGCATGTACGGCTGGATCTGGCGGCATCTGCCGGGCAACGTATGGCTCCGGGCGGTCATCTCGCTCGTGCTCGTGCTCGCTCTCGTCTACCTGCTCTTCCAGTACGTCTTCCCGTGGGCGGAGCCGCTGCTTCCGTTCAACGACGTGACGGTCGACCAGGGAATGGGGGCCGTGCGATGAGCGCCCGCATCCTCGTCGTCGACAACTACGACAGCTTTGTCTTCAACCTGGTCCAGTACCTGTACCAGCTGGGCGCCGAGTGCGAAGTCGTGCGGAACGACGAGGTCACCCTCGCGCACGCGCAGGACGGCTTCGACGGCGTGCTGCTCTCCCCCGGACCCGGAACGCCCGAACACGCGGGTGTCTGCGTGGACATGGTGCGGCACTGCGCCGACACCGGGGTCCCCGTCTTCGGAGTCTGCCTGGGCATGCAGTCGATGGCCGTGGCGTACGGCGGTGTGGTGGACCGGGCGCCCGAGCTGCTGCACGGCAAGACCTCGCCGGTGACGCACGAGGGGGCCGGTGTCTTCGCCGGTCTGCCTTCGCCCTTCACCGCGACGCGCTACCACTCACTGGCCGCCGAGCCCCGGACAGTACCGGCCGAGCTGGCCGTCACCGCGTGGACCGCCGACGGCATCATCATGGGGCTGCGCCACCGGGAACTCCCGGTCGAGGGCGTGCAGTTCCACCCCGAGTCGGTACTCACCGAGCACGGCCACCTGATGCTCGCCAACTGGCTGGTCCAGTGCGGCGACGTGGGCGCGGTCGGACGGTCGGCGGGACTCGCGCCGGTGGTGGGCAAGGCCGCGGCGTGACGGCACTGCGCCCCGAACAGGACGGCTCGGGGCCGGCGGGGGCGTCGGAACCAACGGGGGCGTCGGAATCAGCGGGAGGGGACGGGCCCGCCGCACGGCGTGACGGGGCCGCCGGTCCCGGTCACCCCGGCCGGGAGTACGACCCGCTGACGGACCCCCTGCCGACCGGCAGGCACGGTTCGCCGTGGTTCCGGGCGGAGAACATGGCCCCGGAGCCGGCCGTGCGGAATCCGCCGCAGGACTGGTACGGGCGCGAGGCGGTGTACGAGCCGATAGCCACGCCCGCGCGCCCGTCCGCGCCTGCGCCCACGCCCACGCCCGCGGCCCCGGCCCACACGCCCGCGTCCACGCCCGCGTCCGCAGCCAATGAGCCCACGCCCGCCTCAGTACCGGCACCCGTACAGCCGCCTGCGCCGGAACCGTTCCCGAAGTCGGGTCCGGCCGCGGGGACGGATGAGCGGAGCACGGCCGTTTTCCCCGTCGTGCGGGACGACGAGACCGTGGGCCTCCGGGTCACCGGAGCCACACCCACGCGGTCCGCGGCCGCGGACCAGCCCCCCGTGCCGACCGGCGGACGCGCCGAGCGCCGCAAGGCCGCCAAGGGCCGGGGCCGGAAGAGCGCCGCGCCCGCCGAACCGGTCATCCCGGCCATCCCCCGCACCCGGATGGAGGCGCGCCTCGCGGCGCGCGCCCTCAAGGACAGCCCCGCGGTCATCGCCAGCCGGGCGATCGGTGAGATCTTCATCAGCCTCGGTGTGCTGATGCTGCTGTTCGTCACGTACCAGCTCTGGTGGACGAACGTACGCGCCCACCAGGAGGCCAACGGCACGGCCCACAGCCTCCAGGACAACTGGGCCAAGGGCGGCGACAAGAACGACCCCGGTGCCTTCGAGCCCGGACAGGGTTTCGCGATCATCCACATCCCCAAGCTGGACGTGGTCGTGCCGATCGCGGAGGGCGTCAGCAAGACCAAGGTGCTCGACCGCGGGATGGTCGGCCACTACAGCGAGGGCAAGCTCAAGACGGCGATGCCGTCGGCGAAGACGGGCAACTTCGCGCTGGCGGGCCACCGCAACACCCACGGCGAGCCGTTCCGCTACATCAACAAGCTCAAGGACGGCGACAAGGTCGTCGTCGAGACACAGGACGACTACTACACCTACGAGGTGACGAGTCACCTGGCTCAGACGTCCCCGTCGAACGTATCGGTGATCCAGCCGGTGCCGGTGGGATCCGGCTTCACCCGGCCGGGCCGCTACATCACGCTGACGACGTGCACCCCCGAGTTCACCAGTACGTACCGAATGGTCGTGTGGGGCAAGATGGTTGATGAACGGCCACGGAGCAAGGGGATGCCCGAAGCCCTGACCGCAGGCTGAACGGTACGGACTACAGGGGACAGGTGCGGTGGCATCGACGACCGAGCAGGACGAGCAGACAACCACGCCCCGTGCGCGCCGCGGCGGCCGGGGACCGATCGCGACCGCGGTCAGCGTCTTCGGTGAACTGCTCATCACAGCGGGGCTGGTGCTCGGACTCTTCGTCGTCTACTCGCTGTGGTGGACGAACGTCGTGGCCGACCGGCACGCGGCGGCGCAGGGACACAAGATCCGTGACAACTGGTCGCACGGCAGCACCGGCCCCGGCGCCCTCGACACCAAGGACGGCATCGGATTCCTCCATGTGCCGTCGATGAAGAACGGCGAGGTGCTGGTCAGGCGGGGCACCAGCACCGGCATTCTCAACGAGGGTGTCGCCGGGTACTACGTGAAGCCGGTCAAGGCGGGGCTCCCGTCCGACAAGACGGGCAACTTCGCGCTGGCCGCGCACCGCGACGGGCACGGCGCGAAGTTCCACAACATCGACAAGGTCAAGACCGGTGATCCGGTCGTCTTCGAGACCAAGGACACCTGGTACATCTACAAGGTGTTCAAGGAGCTCCGGCAGACGTCGAAGTACAACGTCCACGTCCTCCAGCCGGTGCCCAAGGAGTCGGGCAAGAAGAAGCCGGGCCGCTACATCACGCTGACGACCTGTACCCCGGTCTACACATCCCGGTACCGGTACGTCGTGTGGGGCGAGCTGGAGCGCACGGAGAAGGTCGACGCCAAGCGCACCCCGCCGGCCGAACTGCGCTGATACGGGCTTGTACTGCGACGGGCCTGTACTACGGGCGAAGCCCCGGTCCCCAGTGGCCGGACTCCTCAGGAGTCCGGCCGGGGGCCGGGGCTTCGCCCGTGCGCGGTGCTGCGGTGTTCTGCGGCCAGGGCCGGTGACCCGTGGGTCAGTTCCAGCCGTCGAAGATGCCGCCGCCGTCGTCGTTTCCGCCGTGGTGATTCCCGCCGCCGTTGTTCCCGTTGCCGCCGCCGCCCATCGTGGTGAGCGTGACCGTGGTGCTGCCCGGGTCATCCTCCTGGGTGCCGACCGCGGGGTCCGCGCCGGTGACGATCGCGTTGTCGTCGCCGCTGCTGCCGCCCGCGATCTGGATGTTGGTGAAGCCGGCCTGGTTGAGGATCTGCTTCGCCTCGGACAGCTTCTTGGCTCTGATCTCGGGGATGGCCGTCTGCGTCGGCGACGCCTTGGCCTTGGCCACCGTCAGCGTGATCGTGGCGCCCTTCGCGGCCTCGCCGCCGGCCGGGTCCTGGCTGATCACCGAGCCGGCCGGCTGGTCCGACTCCTGGTCGGCGGCCCGGGACACCTGGAAGCCCGCGTCGGTCAGCTGCTTGGACGCGTCCTCGAAGGTGCGGCCCTTGACGTCCGGAACCGGGATCTTGGTCGACTTCGCGATCTTGATCGTGATTTCGGAGCCCTTCTGGGCCGTGGTGTTGCCCTTCGGGGACTGGTCGAAGACCTTGCCCTCTTCCGAGTCGGACTCGACCTGCTGCGGGTTCACCTTGAACCCCTTGCCCTCAAGGTCCCGGGTGGCGTCGTCCTCGGTCTCACCGTTGACGTTGGGCACCTCGACCTTGGGGGCGCCGGTGGACACGACCACCGAGACGGTCTCGCCCTGCTTGAGCTTGGTACTGCCGAACTTCGGGTCCTGGCTGCAGACCTGCCCCTTGGCCGCGTTGTCGCAGGGCTTCCGCTCGGAGACGGTCAGCTTCAGCCCCGAGTTGGCGACCGAGCCCTTCGCGCGGTTCAGGGACTGGCCGACGAGCTGCGGCACGGTGACCTCGCCCGAGTCGCTGCCCTTGTTGCTGAACAGCGACTTCCCGATGAGGATCGCACCGACCAGCACCAGGACACCTGCCACGATGAGCAGGATCGTCGACGTGTTCGACTTCTTCTGGGGGCGGCCCCGCCGGCGGTCGGGGCGGTCGTCGTAGCCGTAACCGTCGTCCGGGTTGACCGGGGGCAGCATGGACGTCTGTCCTGCGGCCTGGTCCTGCTGCCGTATGGCGGTCGTGGGCTGCTCCGCGTCGTACCCGCCGTAGCCGGCCGCGCCCATCGCCGCGGTCGCGGCGACCGGCTGGCCGTCGAGGCACGCCTCGATGTCGGCGCGCATCTCGTCGGCCGACTGGTAGCGGTAGTCCGGGTCCTTGACCAGGGCCTTGAGGACGATGGCGTCCATCTCGGGCGTGATCTCGGCGTCGAAGTTGCTGGGGGTCTGCGGCTCTTCGCGTACATGCTGATAGGCGACCGCGACCGGCGAGTCACCGATGAACGGCGGCCGGACCGTCAGCAGCTCGTAGAGCAGGCAGCCCGTCGAGTACAGGTCCGAGCGGGCGTCGACCTGCTCCCCCTTGGCCTGCTCGGGGGAGAGGTACTGGGCCGTGCCGATCACCGCGGACGTCTGCGTCATGGTCATCCCGGAGTCGCCCATGGCGCGCGCGATGCCGAAGTCCATGACCTTCACCTGGCCGGTGCGCGTCAGCATGACGTTGGCCGGTTTGATGTCACGGTGGACGATGCCGTTGCGGTGCGAGTACTCCAGCGCCTGCAGGATGCCGATGGTCATTTCCAGGGTGCGCTCGGGCAGCAGCTTGCGGCCGGAGTGCAGGAGCTCCCTGAGGGTGGACCCGTCGACGTACTCCATCACGATGTACGGGATGGAGATGTTGTCCACATAGTCCTCGCCGGTGTCGTAGACAGCGACGATCGCGGGGTGGTTGAGCGAGGCGGCCGACTGGGCCTCACGGCGGAACCGGGCCTGGAAGGACGGGTCGCGGGCGAGGTCCGCCCGCAGCGTCTTCACGGCGACGGTGCGGCCGAGCCGGGTGTCATGCGCGAGGTAGACCTCGGCCATGCCACCACGGCCGAGCACCGAGCCCAGCTCGTACCGGCCGCCGAGGCGACGCGGCTCTTCCATAGCTAATCCAGCCCTCTCCGTATGTCCCGACCGCACCCTGGGGTGGTCCGGCGGTGTGCTGTTCGCGGATACGCTACCGGCCACGGATGGATGATCGGCCCGTGACCATCAGCTGATATCGGACCGGTACCGGGCAGGTCCTGTGCGTCCCTGGCCATGGTCGTCACTTCTTGCTGTTGATGACGGCGGACATGACGTCCTTGGCGATCGGACCGGCGAGACCGCCACCGGAGATGTCCTGGCGGGAGGCGTTGGAGTCCTCGACGACGACGGCCACGGCGACCGGCGAACCCTGGTCGGTCTTGGCGTACGAGATGAACCAGGCGTACGGGTTGCCGCTGTTGTTGACGCCGTTCTGCGCGGTACCGGTCTTGCCGCCGACAGTGACGCCGGGGATCTGCGCCTTCCCGCCGGTACCCCTCGTGACGACCGCTTCCATCATCTTCTGGACCATCTGCGCGTGCTCCTTCGTCAGGGGCTCGCTCTGCTTCTCCGGGTCGGTCTTGGCGACGGTGTCCAGGTTCGGCGCGGTGAGGCGGTCGACCATGTAGGGCTTCATCAGCGTGCCGTCGTTGGCGACCGCGGAAGCGACCATGGCCATCTGGAGCGGGGTGGCCGCGGTGTTGAACTGGCCGATCGAGGAGAGCGCGGTCTGCGCCTTGTCCATGCCCTTGGAGAAGACACTGGCGTTGGAGCGGACGGGCGTGAACTGCTCGCTGTTGAAGCCGAACTTCTCGGCCTCCGCGCGCATCTTGTCGTTCCCGAGGTCGGCTCCGATCTTGCCGAAGACGGTGTTGCAGGACACCCGCAGGGCCTCAACCAGTGTCGCGTTCTTGCAGGGCAGATTGCCCTCGTTGGGCAGGTCCTTGCTCGAAAGCGGCAGCCGCCAGGGCAGCGGGGACCTGGTCGGGGTGTCGACGCTGTCGTACAGGCCGTTCTCCAGGGCGGCCGACGCGGTGACCACCTTGAAGGCGGAGCCGGGCGGGTACGTCTGGCGCAGCGCCCGGTTGAGCAGCGGCTCGTTCTTGTCGTCCTTGAGCTTCGTGTAGTTCTTCGTGTCGCTGCCCGTGGAGTTGCCCGCGAACGTCGAGGGGTCGTACGAGGGCGTCGAGGCCATGGCGAGGATCGCGCCGGTCTTCGGGTCGAGGGCGGCCACGGCGCCCTTCTTGTCGCCGAGTCCCTTGAAAGCGGCCTTCTGGGCGTCGGCGTTCAGCGTGGTGACGACGTTGCCGCCCTGCTTCTTCTCACCCGTGAACATGGAGGCTGTCCGGTCGAAGAAGAGCCGGTCGTCGTTGCCGGTGAGGATGGAGTCGTTCAGATTCTCCAGCTGCGTCGCGCCGAACGCCTGCGAGGCGTACCCGGTGACGGGCGCCCACATGGGGCCGTCCTTCCAGGTGCGCTTGTACTTGTACATGCTGCCCTTGGTCACGGTCGAGCCGGTGACCGCTTTGCCGTCGACGATGATGTCACCGCGCTGGTGGGCGTAGCGCTCGATCTCGACGCGGCGGTTCTCCTTGCGGGAGTTGAGGCTGTCGGCCGTGACGTACTGGATCCAGTTGTCGCGCAGCAGCAGGGCGACGACGAGGAGACCGCAGAAGATCGCGATTCGGCGCAGGGGCTTGTTCACGGTCGGACCACCTGGGTCATCTCGGCGTCGGGGGACGGGGCGGGGGACGGGGCCGGGCGTCGCGCGGTGTCGCTGATCCGGATCAGGATGCCGATCAGGGCCCAGTTGGCGATCACGGATGAGCCACCCTGCGCCATGAAGGGCATGGTCATACCGGTCAGCGGGATGAGACCCATGACACCACCGGCTACGACGAAGACCTGGATGGCGAAGGCACCGGAGAGCCCGATGGCGAGCAGCTTCCCGAAGGGGTCGCGGGCGGCCAGCGCGGTCCGCACGCCGCGCTCTACGATCAGTCCGTAGATCACCAGGATGGCCATGGTGCCGGCCAGGCCGAGCTCCTCGCCGACGGTGGCGAGGATGAAGTCGGAGTTGGCGGCGAAGCCGATGAGGTCCGAGTGTCCCTGGCCGAGTCCGGTGCCCATGGTCCCGCCGGCACCGAAGGACATCAGGGACTTCGCGACCTGGTCGCTCTGCGCCAGGGTGGCCTTGGAGAAGGGGGCGAGCCAGGCGTCCACACGCTGCTGGACGTGGGGTTCGAACGTGGCCACGCCGACGGCGCCGGCCGCGGACATGATCAGACCGAAGACGATCCAGCTGGTGCGCTCCGTCGCCACGTACAGCATGACGACGAAGAGGCCGAAGAAGAGCAGCGAGGTCCCGAGGTCCGTCTCGAAGACCAGGATGAGGATCGACATCAACCAGATGACGAGGATCGGTCCGAGGTCACGGCCGCGCGGCAGATACAGCCCCATGAAGCGGCGGCTGGCCAGGGCCAGGGCGTCGCGCTTCACCATGAGGTAGCCGGAGAAGAAGACCGCGATAGCGATCTTGGCGAACTCACCGGGCTGGATGGAGAAACCGGCGATGTTGATCCAGATCCGGGCGCCGAACTTGGCGGGGAAGAACATCGGCGCGACCAGCAGCAGCATGGCCACCACCATGGAGATGTAGGTGTACCGCTGGAGGATCCGGTGGTCCTTGAGCAGCAGGAGGACACCGACGAAGAGGGCGACGCCCACTGCGGAGTACATCAGCTGGTTGGGAGCGGCGGGCGCATAGTGGTCGGCCTGCTGGAGCAGCGGCGACTGGTCGAGCCGCCAGATGATGGCCAGCCCGATGCCGTTCAGCAGGGTGGCCAGCGGCAGCAGCAGCGGATCCGCGTACGGTGCGAACTTACGGACCACGATGTGGCCGACGGCCGCGAGCAGCGTGAGGCCCGTTCCGTAGCCGAGGATGCCCGAAGGCAGCGAACCGTTGATCGCGAGGCCGACGTTGGCGTACCCGAACACCGAGATGGCGACGGCGAATACGAGCAGCATCAGCTCGGTGTTGCGGCGGCTCGGTGCTTCGATCGCGCCGATGGTGGTCGTGTTGGTGACAACGCTCATGGTGGTGAAAGGCCCCCTACGGCTCTACTGCTTACCGCACAGCGGGACCAGCTTCTGCTCATCCTCCGAGAGGCTGGGGCCGGGCGTGGGTGTGGCACTGGGCTTGGGCTTTGCGGTGGTACCGCTCTTGGAGGAAGAGAGAGGGCTATCGGTGCCGGGGGTCTTGCCCGCGTCCGGCTTCGGCTTGATCTCGTCCTCGACCTTGCGGCGCTCCGCGTCCTTCTTGCAGGCGTTTGCCTGTTCGGCGAGTTCGCTGACCTTGCGCTTCGCCTCGCTGAGGCTGCCTTCGGTGATCGTCGCGTCGACCTGCTTGCGCTGGTACGGCGGGAGGTACTTGAGTTCGATCTCGGGGTGGTCCGTGTCGACCTTCGAGAGCGAGACCCAGGCGAGGTTCTGGCTGATGCCCTGGTACAGCGCGACGTTCTGGTCGTTGGATCCGACGTAGTACTGCGTCTGGGTCCAGCGGTAGCCGCCGTACAGGCCGCCGCCGATGACGGCGAGGACGAGCACGGTGAACAGCGACCGCTTGATCCACCTGCGCCCGCCGGACGGCTTGACGAAGTCCTCGTCGCTGTACGCGCCGAACGAGCCGTCGGGGGCCGCGCCGTATCCGTCCCCGCTTCCGGGCGGGCCGAAGCCGCCCGGCGTGGGTGGCGGGACCTGGCGGCCGAGGCCGGACGCCCGGCCCGCCGGGGTCTGCATGGCCCCGCCGTCGTGCTGAGCGGCCTGGTTCTCGGCGACCGCGCCGACGACGACCGGGGTGTCGTTGAGCTGCTCGGCCAGGGTGTCGTTGGAGTCGACGTCGACGACATCGGCCACGATGCAGGTGATGTTGTCGGGGCCGCCGCCGCGCAGGGCGAGCTGGATCAGATCCTGGATCGTCTCCTGGGGGCCCTGGTAGCTGGCGAGTGTCTCCTCCATCGTCTGGTGGGAGACGACGCCGGAGAGCCCGTCGGAACAGATCATGTAGCGGTCGCCGGCCCGCACCTCGCGGATGGAGAGGTCGGGTTCGACGTGTTCGCCACTGCCCAGCGCGCGCATCAGCAGGGAGCGCTGCGGGTGGGTGGTGGCTTCCTCCTCGGTGATGCGGCCCTCGTCGACCAGGCGCTGCACCCAGGTGTGGTCCTGGGTGATCTGCGTCAGGACACCGTCCCGCAGCAGATAGGCGCGCGAGTCGCCGACATGCACGAGGCCGAGGCGCTGACCGGTCCAGAGGAGGGCGGTGAGCGTGGTGCCCATGCCTTCGAGCTGGGGGTCCTCCTCGACCATCATGCGGAGCTGGTCGTTGGCCCGCTGTACGGCCGTGCCGAGCGAGGTCAGGATGTCGGAACCGGGGACGTCGTCGTCAAGGGTGACGAGCGTGGAGATGACCTCGGAGCTGGCTACCTCGCCGGCGGCCTGGCCGCCCATTCCGTCGGCGATGGCGAGGAGCCGGGGCCCGGCGTAGCCGGAGTCCTCGTTCCCCTCGCGGATCATGCCCTTGTGCGATCCGGCGGCGAAGCGCAGGGACAGACTCATGCGCACCTCGCCTGTCGGCTCCGGGTACAACCGGTCTCGAGCCACACTGCCCACCCTCCGGTCGGGAGCGCGCCCCGGTCCGTTGCCGGAACCGCTGCGGCTCGCTCGCTCCGCTCGCTCATTGTCGTGACTACTTCCGCAGCTCGATGACGGTCTTGCCGATGCGGATCGGTGCGCCCAGCGGGATCGGTGTCGGGGTGGTCAGCCGGGTCCGGTCGAGATACGTGCCGTTGGTGGACCCGAGATCCTCGACGATCCACTGGCCGTCTCGGTCGGGGTAGATCCTGGCATGCCTGCTCGACGCGTAGTCGTCGTCCAGCACGATTGTTGAATCATGTGCCCGGCCGAGCGTGACGGTCTGGCCCTGGAGGGCGACCGTGGTGCCGGTGAGGGTGCCCTCGGACACGACGAGTTTGGTGGGTGCGCCCCGGCGCTGGCGGCCGGCGGCCGGCTGCTGGCGCTGTTGCGGCGGCGCGGCGGCCTGGCGCGCGGTCTGCTGAGGACGGGAGTCCGCGTTGCGGCGTGAGCCGCGCTGCGTGACGCGCGTTCCGAACAGATCGCTGCGGATGACCTGGACGGCCACGATCACGAACAGCCACAGAACAGCTAGGAAACCTAGCCGCATGACCGTCAGGGTCAGCTCTGACATTGCCCCCGCTTCACCCTTCGGCTTGCCGGTAAACGATGGTGGAATTGCCCACGACGATCCGCGAGCCGTCGCGGAGCGTAGCGCGGGTGGTGTGCTGTCCGTCTACCACGATGCCGTTGGTGGAACCGAGATCCTGGATCGTCGAGGGGGAACCGGCGCGGATCTCACAGTGCCGGCGGGATACGCCGGGGTCGTCGATACGCACGTCGGCTTCGGTGCTGCGGCCGAGGACCAGGGTGGCGCGCGAGATCTGATGGCGGGTGCCGTTGACCTCGATCCAGCGCCGGATCTGGGTGCTCGGCATGGGTCCCGGAGCGGGCGCGCGGCCGGGTGCCGGGCGGTTGCCTCCGGGCGGAGGTGATGCGGGCATGGGCGGGGCCGCGGCCGGTGGATACCCGTAACCGCCGGCGTCCCGCTGGGGGGCCGGTGCGGCGGGGCCGTGGTCGGCGCCCTGCTGGCTGGTGCTCGATGCGAGGGTGCGGCTGCGGACGCGGTAGAGACCGGTGTCCAGGTCCTCCGCCTTCTCCAGGTGGACCTTGATCGGGCCCATGAAGGCGTACCGCTGCTGCTTGGCGTAGTCACGGACCAGCCCGGAGAGTTCGTCGCCGAGCTGTCCCGAGTACGGGCTGAGGCGCTCGTAGTCCGGTGTGCTCAGTTCGACGATGAAGTCGTTGGGGACGACCGTCCGCTCGCGGTTCCAGATCGTTGCGTTGTTGTCGCACTCGCGCTGGAGCGCACCGGCGATCTCGACGGGCTGGACCTCGGACTTGAACACCTTCGCGAAGGTGCCGTTGACCAGACCTTCGAGACGCTGCTCGAACTTCTTCATGACTCCCATGAGGCACCTCCTCCGACGTTGTCGTCCTCGTACTGCTTACTGATCGTATCCACGCACGGGGAAAACGGCTGGTTCCCCTTGTCTCCCCTGTGGATAAGTGTCACCTCTCACACGGATCGTAGAGGTGGCTCCCGAACAGTGTCCCGCACTCGGCGCGCACTGAGGAGGAGTGGGGGGACGGGGAGCCCGTTCCGTGGAGGAAGGGGCTCGTTCCACGGGGCGGGGCACCGGTCGTCTCCCCCGGAGAACGGATGTGAATCCACCCTGTCCAGCGTGCTAATCTTCCGGATGTCGCCAGGCGCTCGCACAAACCAGTGAGAGAGTCTCGGATACACCACTTGCGCGAGTGGCGGAACGGCAGACGCGCTGGCTTCAGGTGCCAGTGTCCTTAGGGACGTGGGGGTTCAAATCCCCCCTCGCGCACCATCATCGGACACCGGTGAAGGTGTTCAGTATCACCAGAGAAACGGCCCGCACCATGATCATGGTGCGGGCCGTTTCTCTGTCTCATGTCACATGTCTCGGGACGGTTGGCCGGGGCGGCGGCACGGGGGCCGTGCCGCCGCCCCGGATCCGGTTCAGTCCGAGTGCCCCAGCAGCACGTCGAAGCCGTTCTGGGCGTCCGAGGGAACGGTGAGCTGGGACGCGGCGGGCGGGTAGCCCGCGGCGATCAGTGTGTAGTCGAGGCCGGTGAGGCCCGTGAACGTGTACACGCCGTCCGGACCCGTGGTGTGCCGGGCGACGACGTTGCCCGCCGCGTCGAGCAGGGTGACCAGGGCGTCGTTCACCGGGGCACCCTGCGGTCCGTGCACCGTGCCCCGCACCGTCGCCGCGGCCGTGAGGGCCGCGTCGTGGCGGGTGGGCGCGGAGCCGGTCACCGTGACCAGGGCGGCGTAGGGCTGGTGGCCCTCCGCACCGGCGGTGAGGGTGTACGCGGCCGGCGGCAGCGAGGGCAGCCGATAGCCGCCGTCCGCGGCCGACACGGTCGAGTCGACCACACTGCCTTCCGCGTCCGTCACGACGAGCAGCGCACCTTCGAGGGGCCCGGCCGTCCCGCTGACGGTGCCGAAGAGTCCGCCGGTCCCGGCGAGCTGGACGTTGTGGTCGACGGGCTCCGTGCCCAGGACGAGTTCGCTGATCCTGGGCCGGCAGTCCGGCGCCGATGCGACCAGGACGTACCTGCCGTGCGGCGCTGACAGCGCGTACGAGCCGTCCGGCGCGGGTACGGCCCGTGCGACCTGGCGGCCGCCCTGGTCGATGAGCGTCACGGCCGATGCCACCGGAGCGCCGTGCTCACCGAGCACCCGTCCCCGCACGCTCGCCTGCGGCGGGCCCGCGGGCACCCCGGTGGCCGGCAGTTCCGCGGTGGGCCGGTCCTGCGGGGTCACGGCGGCCGCGCCCTCGGTGGCCCCGTTGGCCTGCGCACCGGCCGGTGCCGGGGCGGCCGCCAGCGGACGGCCCGTGCGGTAGAGGAAGATCGCGATGACGAAGCCGACCGCGAACAGGCCGGCGGCCCACCAGTAGACGGTGGCGTAGCTGTGCACGGCGGCCTCGGCGAGGGCCGGCTTGGAGGTGCCGTGGTCCTTCACGTAGTCGCCCGCCGCGGTGGTCGCCATGGTGGAGAACAGCGCGGTGCCGATGGAACCGCCCACCTGCTGCATGGTGTTGACGGTCGCGGACGCGACCCCCTGGTCGGCGGGTGCGATGCCGAGCGTCGCCAGTGACATCGCCGGGGGCATCACCATGCCGATACCGGCGCCGATGAGCAGCAGGGGCGGCAGGATGTCCGCCGAGTAGCTGCTGGACAGGTCGAGCTTGGTCAGCCAGACCAGGCCGCCCGCGGCGAGCAGGGTGCCGATCGGCACCATGATCTTGGGGCCGATCCTCGGCATGAGCACGTTGATGGACAGCTGGGCCAGCACCATCAGCATCAGGATCATCGGCAGGAAGGCGAGCCCGGTCTTCACCGGTGTGTAGCCGAGGATCTGCTGGAGGTAGTAGGTCAGGAAGAGGAAGATCCCGAACATTCCGGCGCCGGTGGCGAACACCATCAGGTACGAGGCGCTGCGGTTGCGGTCGGCGAAGACCCGCAGCGGCAGCAGCGGGTGCACGGCCCTGGTCTGCCAGCCGGTGAAGGCGAGCAGCAGTGCGACACCGCCGGCCAGGAAGCCCCAGCACATCGGGTCGCTCCAGGCGTACGTCTCCGCGTTGGAGAAGCCGAAGACGATGCAGAAGAGCCCGCTGGAGACCAGCAGGGTGCCCAGCAGGTCCAGCTTGGGGCGCTGGGCGGGTGCCGGCCGGCGGATGAACAGCAGTGCCCCGGCCACCGCGAGTACGGCGATGACGAGGTTGACGTACAGCGTCCAGCGCCAGTTCAGGTGCTCGGTGAGCACCCCGCCGAGGAGCAGTCCGACCGCGCCACCGGAACCGGCGATCGCCCCGAACACCCCGAAGGCACGGCCGCGTTCCTTCGGGTCGGTGAAGGTCGTCGTCAGCAGCGAGAGGGCCGACGGCGCGAGCATCGCGCCGAACGCGCCCTGGAGCGCACGCCCCACCACCAGCAAGTCGAAACCGCCCGCGGCTCCGGCCAGCGCGGAGGAGGCGGCGAAACCGATCAGCCCGATCAGCAGGGTGGTCTTGCGGCCGAAGAGGTCGGCCAGCCGCCCGCCGAGCAGCAGCAGACTGCCGAAGGCCAGTGAGTAGGCGGTGACGACCCACTGCCGGTCGTCGTTCGAGAATCCCAGGTCCTGCTGGGCCGAGGGCAGTGCGATGTTCACGATGGTGGCGTCCAGCACCACCATCAGCTGCGCGAGGCCGATGACCACGAGGGCCCACCAGCGGTGTGACGGGGGTGGTGATGCCGATGGAGTCGGTGGCGCGGCGGCCGGGGATATGGTGCCGACGGCCGCGTCGGCGGGTGCGGAACTCATCATGTACTCCTCAGGTGGTATCCGTGGCGCTGCCGTCGATCTCCCGGAGCAGCACGGGCAGGGCGACGGCGTCGACGTAGCGGCGCAGGTAGTCGGCGTCGGGCTCGCGCTGATCGAAGACCAGCCGGGCGAAGCCCGCGCCCTGGATGAGGTGGGGGAAGAAGGCGAGGGCCGGGTTCGCCGGATCGACCTCTCCGCGTGCGATGGCGCGGTCCACGATCCCGCGGGCCGCCTCCAGGTCGGGCCGCACCAGCGTCTCGTGCATCGCCTCCGCCAGCGCGGAGTCCTGCCGGACGGCCAGGGCGATGCCGCGCATCAGGGCGTGGTCCTTTCTGGCCTTCCCGATGCGGGAGGTCATCTCGTACAGATCCCCTCGCAGGGAGCCGGTGTCCAGCCCGGACAGGGTGAACGGCTTGCCGTGCCGCAGCGCCTCCGACACCAGCCGGGGCTTGCCCTGCCAGCGCCGGTACAGCGTGGCCTTGCTGCACTGGGAGCGCTGCGCGACGGTGTCGAGGCGGGCGGCTTCGTAGCCGACCTCGCGGATCAGGTCGAGGGTGACGGTGAAGATCTCCGCCTCCCGCTCGGTCGACAGCCGTGTTCTTCGGGACTCGGGCTGCGGCATACCCACTCCAGTAAAACGAAACAGTTTCGTACCGATAAGCTAGGTGCTCCCGGCATCCGAACGCAAACGGGCCGCGCCCGCGCGTCCTAGACTGGTGCCGTCCGGAGGATGGTCCAGCGGTGGGGGAAGGCGAAGTGGCGGCAGGCGTCGAGAGATTCCCGGATCCTTCCGCCGAGGTGCTCGCGGAAGCGGCGGCCGCGTTCGGTCTGCTCGCCTCGTCGGCCCGGCTGCACATCGTGTGGGCGCTGGCACAGGGCGAGAGCGACGTGAGCGGTCTGGCCGAGCGGGTGGGCGGAGCGCTCCCCGCGGTGAGCCAGCACCTGACGAAACTGAAACTGGCCGGTCTGGTGCGCTCCCGGCGGGAGGGGCGGCGGCAGGTGTACTTCGTCGACGATCCCGATGTCGTGACTGTCGTACGGCTCGTGGTCGGCCAGCTGGCCGACCGGGCCGATGCCGGGGCTCCCCGGCTGGGTCACCTCCGTGGGACAGGCACCTGAGGCCGCCGCGGCCCCGGAGCCCGGTTCCGGGGCCTCCGTCCGGGCCGTGCGGGTGGCGGAGGGTGTTCCGGCGGCCGACGGCGCCGTGCCGGACCTGGGTGCGCTGACCTCGCTCCAGGTGCTGCGCGCCCTGGACAGCGGCCCGCGCGGGCTGACGGACGTGGTGGCCGACGCACGGCTGCGGCGGTTCGGCGAGAACACGCTGCCCGCCCGGCGGCCCGTTCCGTGGCTCGTACGGTTCCTGCGCAGCGTCCGGGACCCCTTCACCGCCGTGCTGCTCTGTCTCGGTGTGGTGTCGTCGCTGGTGGCGGCATGGGGCACCGCCTGTGTGATCACCGCGCTCGTGGTGGTGAGCTGTGCGCTGCGCTCCGCGGGGGAGCACCGCGCCGACCGCTCGATGGGCGCGCTGCGGGAGCTGGTGGCCAGTACGGCGACGGTGCTCCGGCGGTCCGCGGACGACGCGGTTCCGGTGGCCCGTGAGGTGCCGGTCGACCAGCTGGTGCCCGGCGACGTGGTCCGGCTCGGCCCGGGCGATCTGGTGCCCGCCGATGTGCGGCTGCTGCGGGCCGTCGGACTGAGCGTGAACCAGGCGGTGCTCACCGGGGAGTCGGCGGCGGTCACCAAGTCGGCTGCCGATGTTCCCGTACCGGCGTCCGGTGACGCCGGGTTCGACCGCGCACACCTCTGCTTCCAGGGCAGCAGTGTCGCCTCGGGCAGCGGCAGCGCCGTCGTGCTGGCGACGGGGGCGCGGACGAGGTTCGCCGCCGGACAGGGGGCGGCCGGGCCGCGCGGGCCGAGCGCCTTCGACCGGTCGGTGCACGGTATTTCGTGGATCCTCATCCGGTTCATGCTGCTCACTCCGCCACTGGTGCTGATGGCGAACGCGGCGCTCCGCGGGCGGGGTCTGGAGACGCTGCCGTTCGCCGTCGCGGTGGCGGTCGGACTGACGCCCGAGATGCTCCCGGTGATCGTCACCAGCTGTCTGGCGCGGGGCGCCTCCCTCCTCGCCCGCCACCACGGGGTGATCGTCAAGCGGCTGCCCGCGCTGCACGATCTGGGCGCGGTGGACGTGCTGTGCCTGGACAAGACGGGGACGCTCACCCAGGATCTGCCCGTTGTCGACCGGGCGCTGGACGCGGACGGCGCGGACGACCGCGACGTGCTGCACTGGGCCGCGGTCAATGCCTGGTGGACCCTCCAGCTGGCCGACCTGCCCGCCCCCGACCCGCTCGATGAAGCGCTGCTCGACGCGTCGGACGGCGAGGAGTTCCTGCCGTACGAGGGGATCGCGGCGCTGCCCTTCGATCCGGTGCGCCGCATGGCGACCGCCGTCGTACGCCGTCCCGGCCGGCTGGGCGTCGACACCCTCGTGGTGAAGGGCGCCGTCGAGAACGTGCTGGAGCGGTGCGCGCTCGACGGTGCGGAGCGGGAGCGGCTCCTCGCGGCGGCCGGGGACCACGTACGGAACGGGGCCCGGCTGCTGGCCGTCGCGACCGCCGAGCGCCCGGCGCGCAAGCGGGCGTACACCGCTGCCGACGAGCGCGGCCTCAGTTTCCGCGGCTTCGTGACCCTGCGCGACGCGCTGGTGCCGAGCGCAGCCGAGGCGCTGCCCGCACTCGCCGGGATGGGCGTCGCGGTGAAGGTCGTCACGGGTGACCACCCCGGTACGGCCGCCCGCGCCTGCCAGGAGCTGGGGCTCGAACCGGGAGACGTGCTGACCGCGCGGGACGTGGACGCCCTCACGGACGGCCAACTGGCCGCGGCGGTACGCGACACGGTCGTCTTCGCCCGCTGCACCCCCGAGCACAAGGCGCGGATCGTCCGGGCGCTGCGGGCCGACGGCCGCGTCTGCGGGTTCCTCGGGGACGGGGTCAACGACCTGCCCGCCCTGTACGCGGCGGATGTCGGGATCTGCCCGCGCGATGCGGTGGACGTGGCGCGGGAGGGCGCGGATGTGGTGCTCGCTGAGCACGCGAAGGACCTCTCGGCCGTCGAACACGCGCTGACGGCCGGACGCCACAGCAGCGGCAACATCGCGACGTACCTGCGCATCACGCTCTCGTCCAACCTCGGCAACGTCATCGCGATGCTCGCCGCCGGTCTGCTGCTGCCGTTCCTGCCGATGCTTCCGGCCCAGGTGCTGGTGCAGAACCTCTGCTTCGACGCGGCGCAGCTCGCGTTCGCCTACGACCGACCGGCCCCCGGTGCGCTGAGCCGCCCCGCCACCCTGCGGTCACGCCACTTCCTCCGTTTCATCACCGGTTTCGGCGCGCTCAACGCGGTCGCCGACCTCGCGACGTTCGGGGTGCTGGCGCTCGCCGTGCACGGCCCCGGAGGCCCGGACAGCGAGACGGTGTTCCACTCCGGCTGGTTCGTGGAGAACCTGCTGACCCAGTCGCTGGTGATGCTCCTGCTGCGCACGGGACGGCGGGCTGCGGAAGGGACCAGTCCGGTCCGCTGGTCCGCGGCCGCCCTCGCCACCGTGGGACTGCTGCTCCCGCTCTCCCCGCTGGGGCCGCTGCTGGGGATGGCGGCGCTTCCAGGGCTCTACTATCCGCTGCTCCTGGTGGTGCTCGGCCTGTACGCGGTGGGGCTCGCGGCGGCCCGGCGCCGGTACGACAGCCGCCGTACGCAAGCGGGTTGACGGCTGTCGGGACTGGACTGTCCACGTCGGCGGCCGGGTCTGCTCATCCGTAGGGCACGTCGCTCCGCTCATCCATAAGACACCTCGCTCCGTTCATCCGTAAGACACGTCGCTGCACGGTCCGTCGTCCCCGGAGCGGGCGCCGGATGCCACGGAGGCGGGCAGCGAGGAGGACGGGGAGGCCGCCGGTGCGGGGTTGCTGTCCGGTGTCGCCGAGGGGTTGTCGGCGTAGACCTGGCCCAGGGTCACGGTGATGCCGGTGGTCTGCGTACCGGCAGAGGCGCCCGCCTCCTGGAGGGTCGCTCCCACGAAGAGCCGCGCCACGGTCTCCGCCCTGCTCTGCTGGCCCGGCCCGTAGGTGATCACGGTGGACGTGTGGTCCTGGGTGGGGGCCGTCGCCGTGCCGTTGACGGTGAAGCCATGGTCCCTGAGGGTCTGTGCGGCGCGGGCCGCGAGACCGGTGACGGTGGTGCCGTTCTGGACGCTGACGGCGATCCCGGCACCGGATACGGGCCCTGCGGGGGCCGGTTTCGAGGAGGGGGCCGGGGGTGCGGACGTGCCGTTCTTGCGGTCCTTGCCGCTGGCGTCCTTGCCGTCGATCGTCCGGTCACCCCGCAGATCGGACCAGAGGGCGCTCGCGGCCGGCTCGACCATGGCGACGCGGGCACCCTCGTACCGCCAGGGGACGGTGACGAACTTGGTGTTGTGCAGATCGATGCTCTTCAGCGACATCACGAAGGAGAGCAGCTTGTCGGCGGTCGAGAGCCCCGGATCGACGGTCAGCGAGTGAGTGGCCGCGTCGGCGAGCGGCAGCAGCTTGGTGGGGGTGAATCCGTCGTCCTTCACCTTCTTGATCAAGGAGGAGACGAAGGCCTGCTGGCGTTTGATCCGTCCGATGTCCGAGCCGTCACCGATTCCGTGCCTGATCCGTACGTAGTCGAGCGCCTTCTGCCCGGACACGCTCTGCTTGCCCTTGGTGAAGAGGAGCTTGCCGCGGGTGGTGCGGTTCGGATCGAGATCCCGCTGGTAGATGTTCTGCGGCAGGCATACCTGTACGCCGCCGACGACGCCGGTCAGCTTCGAGAAGCCCTCGAAGTCGACGACGACCGTGTGGTCGATGCGCAGACCGGTGAGCTTCTCCACCGTGTTCTGGGTACAGGCGGGATTGCCCTTTGCGGTCTGGCCGACGGAGTAGGCCGCGTTGAACATCGTGTGGGGCTGCGGCTTGGTCCAGCTGCCGTCGGGCAGTTTGCAGGACGGGATGGTGACGAGGGTGTCGCGGGGGATGGAGACGGCGATCGCGTGTTTGTGGTCGGCGTAGATGTGCAGGACGAATGCCGTGTCGGAGCGGCCCACGTCGTTCTTGTCGCCGCCGCCCAGGGCGCTGTTGCCGCCGGTCCGCGTGTCCGAGCCGATGACCAGCACGTTCTGGCCCTTGGCCGAGGCCGTGGGGCGGTCCGCCGAGATGCCGTCCGAGCTGAAGGAGTTGATGTTTCCGTTCAGCCGGAGGTAGACCCATCCGGCGCCCGCTGTGGCCAGCACCAGAAGGGCCACGGCTATGGCGAGCACGAGCCGTGCGCGACTGCGCTTCTGGCGTTTCCGGCGCTTGGGGCCCCGGGCCGTGCCGTGGGTGCTGTGGGTGTCGTGCGGTCCCTGCTGGGGCGGGCCGTGGCCCGCTGTCCCGTATCCCGCTGTCCCGTGGTTCGCGCTGTTCTGCTCGCCGTTCCTCTTCCCTCTGCTCGTGGGCCGGGGGACCCGCTCGTTGCCGCGTGTCGTCCGATCGCTCGTTTTCATCTGCGCGCTTTCATTCGTCCGTCCGTACAGAGGGGACGAACGGCCCCATCCCATGGTTGTACAGTTGCGCAATGTAGCAAGCTTTTCTGGAGACGCTTCCGGCGGTACTGACCGTCGGCCGACGAGAAGAAGGGTGGGGTGGACATGCTCCGCAACGGCCTGGAGCCCTGGCACCTGCTCATCGTGGCGATCGTGGTCATGGTGATGTTCGGATCGAAAAAGCTGCCCGACACCGCCCGCGCGCTGGGCAAGTCGATGCGCATTCTCAAGAGCGAGGCGAAGGCGATGAAGGAGGACGGGCCGGCCGGCCCTGCTTCCCCAGCCGCTCAGGCCGCTCCGGCCTCCGAGCCCGAAGCGGCTGCGGGCGCGGCGCATTCGGTGGGGTTGATGGAGCAGTCGGATGTGACTCCGGCGTCGGAGCCGATGCCTTCCGGCGTTCAGCAGGCGCCAAAGGCGGTCTGATCGACGCGTGGACCGGCGTCGGTGGACGGCGCAGGGCGTCCAGGTGTACTGATCCGCAGGGTTGTTGACTCGGCTGCGAGGGTGGCCGGCCCGCCTGATCGGCATCGGCCTTGCTCGGGATCGTGCCCTTGATCCGCGGTACGTCGCGTTGCGGGATCACCCTGACCTGGTCCGACCTAAGGACTCCGGGCTTCGGGCTACGGCTTCGGGGCCGGGTACCGGGTCCGGCTTCCGGCTACGAGGCGCGGCTTTCGCCTGGGAGGTCTTGATTCCGGCTACGAGGTCCGGATTCGGGTTTCACGTGAAACCCCCGCGCGGGCCGATGGGAGCTGCGCGGGGGGTTCTGCGTCTGGGTTGGCTGTGTCTGGGTTTCTGCGTCTGGGTTTCTGCGTCTGGCGGTTCAGGCCGCGAGACGCGCGGCAAGTGCCTTGGCCTTTGACGCCGCCTCTTCCAGCGCCTTGGCGCGGGAGGTCTCGGCGAGCGGGATGAGCTCGGCCATGGCGGGCTGGGAGGCTGCCAGGGTCAGTTCGGGGACGATGAAGTCGACCTTGGCGCCGAACATCCCGGTCAGCAGCTTCTCCAGGTAGTTCTGGACGAATTCGAAGCTCTCCCGGGGAGTTCCGGGAGCGTAGGAGCCGCCGCGGCTGGCTACGACCGTGAACGGGGTACCGGCCAGCGGGCTCTCCGCGCCGCCGGCGTTGTAGCCGACGATGATCGCGTGATCGAGCCAGGCCTTGAGGGTCGAGGGAATCGAGAAGTTGTACATCGGGGCGCCGATCAGTACCGCGTCCGCCTCGGCGAGCTCGTTGGCAAGCTCCGCGCGGAGCGGTGACTCGGTGCCCGCGACCGCGGCAGCGGCGTCCAGGTGCGGCAGGGGATGAGCGGCAAGGTCGCGGTAGACGACCACGCCCTCGGGGTGCTGATCCCGCCAGGCGTTCACAAAAGCGGCGGTGACGTCACGGGACGCGGAACCCTGCGGGAAGACAGCGGAGTCGATGTGCAGAAGTGTGGCCATGTCGTTCTCCATGAAGCGTGAGTGGGGGCGTGATCCGGAAAACTATGCGTACCTATGTTAAGCATAGTCACTTACTTTTCCGCAGCTACTCACGAAGGGTCCGTACTCAGTACCCTGAGGGCATGGCGGAACACGGCGAGCGGGCGTGCAAACAGGTCGGCGGGGCGATCACGCGCGTCTTCGAGCTGCTGGGCAAGCGCTGGACGGGTCTGATCGTGGCTGTTCTGATGCAGCAGCCGGTGTACTTCGCCGATCTCCGGCGGGCCATTCCCGGTATCAGCGAGCGGATGCTCTCCGACCGGCTGACCGAGCTCGCGGCAGCAGGCCTGCTCGTGCGCGAGGTGGATGAAGGGCCTCCGCTGCGGGTCTCCTACCGGCTGACCGAGGCGGGCAGGGCGCTGGAGCCCGCCCTCAAGGAGCTCGGGCAGTGGGCGGAGGTGTACCTCCCGGACGCCGGCGGACCCTGCTGACCAGGCGTGACCAGGTGCACCGGGTTCTGGGCCGGGGCTGCTCGAAGGCCCCGGTGCAGAAGGTGCGAGTGGCGCGCGGAAGGTGCAGGGGTGCGGGGTGGCCTGCGGGAGGCGGGACGGCTCTCAGCTCAACTCCGCCGAGTTGCACCGCAGTAGGTCAGCTCAACTCCGCCGAGTTGTACCGCAGCAGGTAGGTCGCGAAGCGGTCGAGGTCCTCTTCGCTCCAGTCCGCCAGCCGGTTGCGAACGGCCGCGCGCCGGCTGCCCTGGGACGCGGCGAGTTTCCTCGTGCCGGCTTCGGTGGGGTGGAGCACCTGCACCCGCTGGTCGTCGGCGGCGGGGCGCCGCTCGACCAGGCCGAGTTTCTCCAGTACCGCGAGCTGACGGCTGACCGTGGATTTGTCCAGCATGTAGTGCGCCGCGAGATCGGTCGCGCGGCAGCCCTGGCTGTCGTCGATGTGCGCGAGCAGGGTGTACGAGACCAGGGGCAGCTCGGGGTGGAGGCGGGCGGCCGTAGCGCGGGCGCGCCGGGCGAACGCCGTCAGCTCGCGCTGGATGGTGTCGACGGACGCGTCGTGGCCCCGGGGGTCTGTGCCGGTCATGTTTTGCCCTCCTAGTTATTAGTTGTATAGTACAACTCAAATGGAAGTTGTAAAAGCCAACTAGCATTGACCAGCAGGAGAGGTGTCCGATGTCCGCAGGTTCCACGAACGGTGCCGTCAGTACGGGGGCTGCTCTGCGCCATGTCCTCGGCCATCTCGTCACGCCCCTGCTGATGTGCGTCGGGATGGGGCTCGCGTATCTGGGGGCATTCCATTCTCCGCAGCCGCATGAACTGCGGGTCGCGGTGGTCGGCTCCGGGCCGAGCGCCCAGGTGCTGGCGCAGACGCTGCACGACAAGGGGGACGGTGCGCTGGACGTCCGTACGGTCCCGGACCGCGGCACCGCGGTCGAGCAGCTGAAGGACCAGGACGTGTACGGCGCCTTCGTGCCGAACGGCAAGAGCCCCGAACTGGTCGTGGCGTCCGCGTCGTCCGACACCACGGCCACCGCGGTGGAGAAGGTGTTCACGCAGGTCGCGGCCCAGCAGGGCGAACCGCTCGAGGTGACCGACGTGGCGCCGACAGCGAGCGGCGACCCGACCGGGCAGGGCATTTTCTTCCTCCTGGTCGCCCTGAGCATCGGCTCGTACGCCTCGGTCGCGGTGATCGGCGGAGCCGGCGGAGTGCTTCCGCTGCGGATCAGGGCGCTGCTGGCGCTCGGGACTTCACTGGTGGTCAGCGCGATCGGTGCCGCTTTCGCCGGGCCGGTGTTCCATCTGGTCGACCATGGACTCCTCGGGGTCTGGGCCATGGCGTGGATCTACTCGGCAGGCATTCTGCTCGTCGGCGTGGGGCTGCACACCTTCCTGAAGCGGTGGACGACGCTCGGCGTGATGGTGCTGTTCGTGATGCTCAACTTCACGAGTTCCGGCGGGATCTTCCGGCCCGAACTGCAGCCCGGATTCTTCGGCGCCCTGCACGCCTTCTGGAACGGCGCGGGCTTTGTGGAGGGTGTGCGCAGCCATGTGTACTTCGGTGGCCACGCCCTCGGCGGCAATGTGCTGGTCCTGGCCTTCTGGCTGCTGGCGGGGCTGGTCGTGATGGGCGTTGCGGGGCTGGTCGAGGCGGGCCGCCGGAAGTCGGCCGCGCGGGAGGTCACGCGGACGGCAGCCGTAGCGGAGACCCGGCAGCCCGCCGAAAAGCGGGCAACAGACGAGACCGAAGAAGCGACAGCAGAAGCGATGGCAGAACGGGCCGAAGAGGAGGCCGAGGAAGAGGAGCTGGCGGTGGGTGTGTGAGTGGGCTCCGGGCAGGGGCCTCGACGCCGGGGCTTCCGGGCATGGCCGAGCCGGGGACCTCCGGCCGTGCCTGAACGGCTCTGCTGTACAGCGGAGTTGTCCACAACCGGGTAGTTGTCCACAGGCTCGAACGGGTTCCGGCAGGCGGCGGTACGGTCGTCCGCAGTCGGTGCTGAACGAGGGATCGGTCGAGGGGCTGATCAAGGGATCGGTCGAGCGTCGGTCGAGGGATCGGTCGAGGTTGGAGGGGGCTCCATGGACGAGCAGGTACGTATCCCGGCGGTGGTCGGATTCGCGCGACGCGAGGCCGGTGCTCCGCCTGGTCCGCATCAGCCGCCGCAGTCGCGTTCGCCGAAGGGCGCGGGCAAGGAGTTACGGGCCCGCGTCCCCCGGTCCTCCCACGGTGCACTCGCCCCGGACGGGAGACGCCCGGACGCGGTGCAGGCGGTTGAGGCGTCCAACCGGGGCAGGGTGCCCGGCCTGGTACCGATACGGGTGGGCCGGATGTCCGCCACCCCTTTCGCCTTCCTGCGCGGTGCCGCCGGGTTGATGGCGCACGACCTCGCGGATACGCCGGTCACGGGCGTGGCCGCGCAGATATGCGGTGATGCGCACGCGGCCAACTTCGGTCTTTACGGCGACGCGCGGGGCCGCCTCGTCATGGACCTGAACGATTTCGACGAGACCGAGAGGGGCCCGTGGGAGTGGGACCTCAAGAGGCTGACGACCTCCTTGGTGCTGGCCGGACGGCAGGCCGGAGCCGACGAGGACACCTGCCGGGCCGCGGCTTTCGACACGGTGGGGGCCTACCGGCGCACCATGCGGCTGCTGGCGAAGCTGCCGGTGCTCGACGCGTGGAACGCGATAGCCGACGAGGAGCTGGTCTCGCACGCGGACGCGCACGATCTCGCGGGGACGCTCGAGCGGGTCTCCGGGAAGGCCCGCAGCAACACGAGTGCGCGCTTCGCCGCCAAGGCGACGGAGGAGTGCGGCGACGGCCGTCGGCGCTTCGTGGACGCTTCCCCGGTGCTGCGCCGGGTGCCGGACGCGGAGGCGGCAGCGGTGGCCGGCTCGCTCGCGGAGTATCTCGGTTCCCTGCCGCACGACCGGCTTCCGCTGCTGGCGCGGTACGCGATCCACGACGTGGCGTTCCGGGTGGTGGGCACGGGCAGCGTGGGCACTCGCTCGTATGTGGTGCTGCTGCTCGATCACCGGGGTGAGCCACTGGTGCTTCAGGTGAAGGAGGCGCGGGCCTCGGCACTGCTGCCGTATCTGCCCGCGGCCGGTTTCCCGTCCGGGCGGGCGGAGCACCACGGGCGCCGGGTTGTGCTCGGGCAGCAGCGAATGCAGGTGGTCAGCGACAGCCTGCTGGGCTGGACGACGGTTGAGGGGAGGCCGTACCAGGTGCGGCAGTTCAGGAACCGCAAGGGCAGCGTGGACCCGGCGGCACTGGCGGCCGACCAGATCGACGACTACGGCCGGATGACCGGCGCGCTGCTGGCCCGGGCCCATGCGCACAGCGCGGACCCACGGCTGATAGCCGGGTACTGCGGGAAGAGCGAGGAGCTGGACGAGTCGGTGGCCGCGTTCGCTGTGGCCTACGCCGACCGTACGGAGGCGGATCACGCGGATCTGGTGGCAGCGGTGCGGTGCGGGCGGATGGCCGCCGAGCCGGGAGTGTGACCGGTGAGGTCCGGGGCGCCCGTAGGCTGGACGGGTGACGGAGGATGCCACCGGGGGCACGACCACCCGGAACGACGACGACCAGAGCGGGCAGCCCATGGGCGAGCAGCGGCCGGAGGCGCGGCTGGAGAAGGCTGTACGCGCCGCCGAGCAGGCACTGATCGAGTTCGAGATCGCGGTGGAGACGTTCCGGGTGGAGGTGGAGAACTTCTCCCGGCTGCACCACCAGAGACTCGGCCCGATGTACGCGCGCCTGGATGAGCTCGACGCGCAGCTCGCCGAGGCCAGAGCCGCACGCAGCGGTGACCCGGAGGACCTGGTCAAGGCTCAGGAGGCACGGGCCATGGTGATGCCCATGCCCGGTGTCGACGAGCTGTTCCACGACTGGATCGACTCGGAGGGGCTGCCGCCCGAGGCGCAGGCCATGCTGAACGAGCAGCCGGTGCAGCCGCCGAAGCGGGTACGGCCCAGCGAGGAGGCCCGCAAGCTCTACCGCGAGCTGGTCCGGGAGGCGCACCCCGACCTGGCGCAGGACGATGCGGAACGGGATCGGCGTGACGAGTTCATCACGCGCGTCAACGCCGCCTATGCGCGGGGGGACGAGGCCGGGCTGCGGGAGCTGGGCGAGGAGTGGGCCGCCGGTCCGGTCCAGGAGGCTGCCGAGCCGAGTGAGAGCGACGAGCTCTACGCCAGGCTGGAGTGGCTCTCCCAGCGCAAGGAACTGCTGTCCCTGGTCGCTCACGAGCTGGAGGAGAGCGCGATCGGCGCGATGCTCCGGATGGCGCCCGACGACCCCGACCGGCTGCTGGAGGAGATCGCCGAGCAGCTGCTCGCCCAGGTCTCCGAGCGGGAGGCCGAGCTGGCGGAGATGGTGCAGTAGCGTTCCCCGGTGACCCCTGCCGTGTGTCTACGAGAGAAGGCATGATCCATGAATTTCGCCCCGCTGCCCCAGGTGGATATCGCGGCAGTACCGGCCGACGGTCTGCTGCTCGATGTCCGGGAGGACAACGAATGGGCGGCCGGGCATGCGGAGGGGGCGCTGCACATTCCGATGAGCGAGTTCGTTGCGCGCTTCGGTGAGGTGACCGAGGCGGTGGCCGAGGGCGGGCAGGCGTTCGTGATCTGCCGGGTCGGCGGCCGTTCCGCCCAGGTCACCCAGTACTTGGTGCAGCAGGGCATCGACGCGGTGAACGTCGACGGTGGCATGCTCGCCTGGGAAGGCGCGGGGCGGCCGATGGTGACGGACGGCGGGGACCCGGCGTACGTCCTCTGACTGACATCCCGCCGGGCTCTACGCCCGGCAACCCCGCCCTGAATTTCCGCTGAATTCCCCCGAATTCCACTGGATTTCGCCGCCGGTGACCACGCCATCGTGCCGGCTGGCCTGCTCAGCCCAGTGGGTGGGTGGCCAGCAGGTCGCCGAGTGCTTCCTCGTGGGCCGCGGCCGGGCCGAGTGAGAGTTCCAACTGCTTGGCCCAGGCGTGGTACCGGTGCAGCGGGTAGTCGGTGTCCGCCCCGAAGCCGCCGTGCAGATGCTGTGCGGTCTGGACGACACGGCGTACGCCCTCGGAAGCCCAGATCTTGGCCACGGCGATGTCCCCGGCCGCGGGAAGCGGGCCGCCCGCACTGGTGGAGAGGCGCCAGGCCGCCTGCCAGAGCGTCACTTCCATGGCGCGCAGGTCGATGTAGCGGTCAGCGGCCTGGACGGCGACCGACTGGAAGGTGGCGACCGGGAAGCCGAACTGTTCCCGCTTGCTCGTATAGGAACTGGTCATCGTCAGCACCCCCTCGCCCAGGCCCAGAGCGAGCGCGCAGGTCCCGGTGGTCAGCAGGTCCCGCAGGAACTCCCAAGCACCGTCGGCCTCGATGACATCGCGGTCCGCGAGGCGTACCGAGTCGAGTCGCACTTCCGCGAAGCGCTCTCCATTCGTGGAGATCTGCTCGGCCAGAGCGAGCCCAGCCGTACCGGCGGTTGCGGCCGCAGTTCCAGCAGCATCAGCAGCTCCACCGTTATCAGCAGTACCAGCAGTCTCATTGGTGCTGCTGCCACTTGGCCCAGTGGCTTCCTGCTGCTCGCGGGAGATCAGTGCGAGCACGCAGCTTCCCGTGGGCGTGTGGGCCGGTACCGCGATCCGGTCCGACGTCTGCGCCCAGGGCACACCGGTCTGCATCCCGTCGAGAACCCAGCCGTCCCCGTCGCGCCGTGCGCTGACAGCGAGTTCGGCGGGATCGTGGCCCGTGCGACCGTTGGCGCCGACGGTGAGGACCAGCTCGCCGCGTCCCACAGCCGGCAGAATCGTGTCACTCAACTCCGCGCTGCCGTAACGCTGTACGGCCATCGCGACCGCGCTGGTCTCCAGTAGCGGTACCCGGGCCAGCACCCGAGCCGACTCGCGCAGGACCAGACAGAGTGCGATCGGCCCCAGCCCGGCCCCGCCGTGCTCGGGCGCCACGACCAGGCTCAGCAGATCCGCCTCCGCCAGCTTCCCCCACAGGGCCCGGTCGAAGTCATCGGCCACGGCGCCCGCGGTAAGTGCGGGGCTGGGTACCCCGTCGGGCGCGACGCCCGAGAAGACTGCCTTTGCCGCCTCTACGGCCGCCTGCTGCTCCTCGGTGAAGGTGAAGTCCACAGCCATGTCCTCCCGCGCCGACCTGCTTCGCCTGTCCAGCATTTCTGATGCGGCGTCAGATTAGGGCAACGGGCCGTGATGGGGAACACCGGTGACGCAGGGATCCGGATTGACCTCAGCGGTCGAAATCCAGCTCCACTTCCGGCGTCAGCGGGTGCGACTGACAGGCCAGCACATAACCCGCTTCGGTCTCGTCCGGCTCCAGCGCGTAGTTGCGGTCCATCCGTACCTCACCCGAGACCAGGAACGCCCTGCATGTCCCGCAGACGCCTCCCTTGCAGGCATACGGTGCGTCGGAACGGCTCCGCAGAACCGTCTCGAGAAGCGAATCCCCTTCCCGTACCGGCCAGTTGCCCGAGCGTCCGTCGAGCGTGGCGGTCAGCGTGCTGTGTGCCGGAGCGGCAGTCGACGCCGGACCGGCGGATGCCGCGGCGGGGGACGTCCCGTCGTCGACATGGAAGATCTCCTGATGGATACGGGTCCTGTCCACTCCGAGGCCGTGCAGCGCCCGTTCGGCACCCTGCACCAGTCCGAACGGGCCACAGAGGAACCACCCGTCCACATCCGCGACCGGCAGAAGCTCCGGCAGCAGTCCCGTCAGCCGCTCGTGGTCGAGCCGACCGGAGGGCAGGCCGGACTGCTGCTCCTCCCGGGAGAGCGCGGTCACCAGCTGAAAGCGGTCCGGCCAGCGGTCCTTCAGATCGGCGACCTCGTCGAGGAACATCGTGGAGGCAGCGGTGCGGTCGCTGCGGATCAGACAGAACCGCGCATCCGGCTCGCGGGCCAGCAGCGTCGCAGCAATGGAGAGCACCGGTGTGATGCCGCTGCCTCCCACGATCGCCGCGAACCGGCCCGGACGAGGCTGGAAGGCGAAGCGGCCCATCGGAGCCATGACCTCGACGGTGTCCCCGACGCTCAGCTCCTTGAGCGCGTACGTGGAGAACTCGCCGCCCTCCACCAGCCGCACCCCGACCTGTACGACCGGCTCGTCGGGGGCTTCGGCTGCCGGGGTGCAGATCGAGTACGTACGGCGGATCTCCGCTCCGCCCACGATGCGGCGCAGGGCCACATGCTGGCCGGGCGTGTGGCGGAACGCGTCACGGAGCTCCGCGGGGATGGCGAAGGTGATGGCCACGGCGTCGTCCGTGAGCTGTTCGACCGCGCTGACCCGGAGCGGATGGAACATCTACAACTCCTTGAAGTGGTCGAAGGGTTCGTGGCAGGAGGTGCAGCGGCGCAGCGCCTTGCAGGCCGTGGAGGAGAACCGGCTCAGCAGCTCGGTGTCGGTCGATCCGCAGTGGGGGCAGCGGATGGACAGGGCAAGTGCGACAGGACCGGTCGGGCGCGGGGGAGCTATCCCGAACTCGGCCAGCTTGCGCCGGCCCTCCGCGCTGATGTCGTCCGTCGACCAGGCCGGTGACAGCACCGTGCGCACCGAGACGTCCGGTATTCCGTGTTCGTGGAGGACCCGTTCTATGTCGGACGACATCGACTCGATGGCCGGGCAACCCGTGTAGGTCGGGGTGAGCTCGACCGCGACCCGTCCGGGTCCGAGGATCTCCACGCCGCGCAGCACTCCCAGCTCCTCCAGTGTCACGACCGGGAGTTCGGGGTCGGGGACCGCTCCCGCGAGGCGGCGCAGTTCGGCTTCGAGAGGTGTGGTGGTCACCATGTCGCCCCCGGATGACTGCGGTGCAGATGCTGCATCTCGGCGAGCATCCGTCCGAACGGTTCGGTGTGCAGTCCCTGCCTGCCCGCCCCCGCGGACCAGGCCCCGGCCCGCGCTCCGTCCGGCACGGACAGCGTGGCCCGCGACAGCAGCACCGTCACCGATTCGGACCAGTTGTCCTCCAGGCCGGCCCAGTCCACGTCCACCCCTTCGACCGGCTGGAACATCTCGCCGGTGAAGCGCCACAGCGCGTTCAGCCCCCGCTGTATCCGCTCATGGCTCTCGGCCGTCCCGTCGCCCAGCCGCAGCGTCCACTGCTCGGCGTGGTCCTGGTGGTAGGCGACCTCCTTGACCGCCTTCGCGGCGAGCGGCGCGAGCGGGCCGTTCCCGCCGGCCAGCCCGTCGTACAGCAGGTGCTGGTAGGTGGAGAAGAAGAGCTGCCGGGCGATGGTGTGCGCGAAGTCGCCGTTCTCCTGCTCGACCAGCTGGAGGTTGTGGAAGGCGCGCTCCTCACGAAGGTACGCGAGCTCGTCCTCGTCCCCCACCAGGGACAGCAGGACCCGCGCCTGGCCCAGCAGGTCGAGAGCGATGTTGGCGAGTGCCACCTCCTCCTCCAGGACCGGCGCGTGACCTGCCCACTCGCCCAGCCGGTGCGAGAGGACCAGTGCGTCGTCGCCGAGGGCGAGAGCCGCCGTCATAGGTGCTGCACCCCTTCCGGGATCTCGTAGAACGTGGGGTGCCGGTAGGGCTTGTCACCGGCCGGTTCGAAAAACGAGTCCTTCTCGTCGGGCGAAGACGCGGTCACAGCGGTGGAGGGGACCACCCAGATCGAGACGCCCTCGTTCCGGCGGGTGTAGAGATCGCGGGCGTGATGCAGAGCCATCTCCGCGTCCGGCGCGTGCAGGCTGCCGCAGTGCGTGTGGGCCAGCCCGCGCCGCGAACGCACGAACACTTCCCACAGCGGCCAGTCCCCGGCGGCCGGGCTGTTCTCGGATGTGGCGGTCATGCGCGCGCCTTCCCTTGCTCTGCTGCGCCGGCGCTCTTCGCCGCGCCGGCTGCTGTCTTCGCGGCGTACACGGTCGCCGCCTCCCTGACCCAGGCGCCCTCCTCGTGGGCCCGGCGGCGCTGGCTGATCCGCTGTTCGTTGCAGGGGCCGTTGCCCTTGAGGATTTCCTTGAACTCGGCCCAGTCGATGCTGCCGAAGTCGTGCTGGCCCCGCTCCTCGTTCCACCGGAGATCGGGGTCGGGAAGGGTGAGCCCCAAGGCCTCGGCCTGGGGGACGCAGATATCCACGAAGCGCTGGCGCAGGTCGTCGTTCGAATGCCGCTTGATCTTCCAGGTCATGGACTGCGCGGAGTGGGCGGACTCGTCGTCAGGGGGGCCGAACATCATCAGCGACGGCCACCACCAGCGGTCCACGGCGTCCTGGGCCATCGCGTGCTGCTCCGGCGTGCCGCGGCTGAGGGTGAGCAGCAGCTCGAAGCCCTGGCGCTGGTGGAAGGACTCCTCCTTGCAGACCCGGACCATGGCCCGGGCGTACGGGCCGTAGGAGCAGCGGCAGAGCGGCACCTGGTTGGTGATCGCCGCGCCGTCCACCAACCAGCCGACCGCGCCGACATCGGCCCAGGTCAGCGTGGGGTAGTTGAAGATCGACGAGTATTTCTGGCGCCCGGAGTGGAGCTTGTCGAGCAGCTCTTCGCGGCTCGTGCCCAGGGTCTCGGCCGCGCTGTACAGATACAGGCCGTGTCCTGCCTCGTCCTGGACCTTCGCCATCAGGATCGCTTTACGGCGCAGTGAGGGGGCTCGAGTGATCCAGTTGGCCTCGGGCTGCATCCCGATGATTTCGGAGTGGGCGTGCTGGGCCATCTGGCGGACGAGCGAGGCGCGGTAGGCGTCCGGCATCCAGTCCCGTGGCTCGATCCGCTCGTCCGCGGCCACCGCGGCGTCGAAGGCGGCCTGCCTCGCCTGTTCGGGTCCTGCCACGGCCCCCGCCGAGGGGCCTGAGGCCGCCGAGGGCCGTGGTGCCCCGTCCGTCCCGTACGCCACTGTCGCCATCGCGTGCCCCCTACCGACCGATCGTTCGGTTCATGGACTTCAATGGTGGGGCGAGGGCCCTTAGGGTGTCAACCCTGTGGATAACTGGCCTGAAGACCGGCGGGCACCAAAGGGGATCGGGGCGGGATGGATTCGTACGACAGTGGGGAGCCCGGAGCGAGCGGGCCAGGAGCTCCATCTGTGCCACGAGAGCCCCTGAAGGTTCCGGGGCCGCGTGAGACGGCCGGGTCCCATGGCGCCCCCGAGCCCGACGGCGCCCCCGGGCCCCGGGAGGCTGTCCGCGACCGCGAGTCCCCTGGCGCCGCTACTGGGGCGTCCCGTGGGATCCTCGCCCTCTCCTTCCCGTACCAGGTGGCCGCGGCCATCGCGCTCGGGCTGATCGGGGTGCTGACCGCCGTGCACCTCTCGATGGTCTTTCTGCATGTCGCGCCGTCGAACACCGTGAGCAAGCAGTACGGCAAGGCGGTGGACGACTGGATCTATCCCGAGTTCGAGCAGAACTGGAAGCTCTTCGCGCCCAATCCGCTTCAGCAGAACATCGACGTTCAGGCCCGTGCCGAGATACGGACGAAGGGCGGAGGGATCACCACCACCGGCTGGACCGATCTGTCGGCCGAGGACGGGGCAGCCCTCCACCACAACCCTCTCCCCAGCCACGTCGACCAGAACGAGCTCCGCCGGGCCTGGGATTTCTTCACCGGCTCGCACAACAACGACAACCAGCCGATCGGGCTGCGGGGTGACCTGTCCGAGCGCTACATCCGCCGCATCGTCGTCATGCGGATGAGCGACGGACAGCAGAGCGGTTCCACGGTTGAGCGGATACAGGTGCGCTCGGCGACGTCTTCGGTGAAGGCGCCCCCGTGGAGTCGCGAGAAGATCGACACACGGGCCTCCTACCGGGTCCTGCCCTGGTGGGCGGTTGTCCCTGCGGACCGTACGGAGGGCGACCGGTGAGCTCAGCCAGCAGCACCAACAACAACACCGGCACCGGCACCGGTAACAGCGCCGGCACCAGCAACAACACCGATACCGGTTACAGCAACAAGAACGGCACCCTCAGCAACGTCAGCACCATGATCGCCCGCGGTATCCAGCGCATCACCGAAGCCCCGTTGGGCCGCTATCAAAGCGCCGTGGTCCGGATCGGGTTCTCCGTCACCTGGCTGCTCTTCCTCCTGCGGGAGCTGCCGCACCGCCGCGAGCTGTACGGGCCGCATTCCCCGTGGGACTGGGGCATGGCGAAGCAGCTCATCGACGGCAATCACGCGTTCACCGTGCTGATGTGGTCGGACTCCACGGTGTGGTTCGAGGTGGTCTACGCCCTCGCCGTGCTGTCCAGCGTGCTGCTGCTGCTCGGCTGGCACACGCGCTTCGCCTCCGCGCTGTTCATGGTCGGCGTTCTGTCCCTGCAGAATCGGTCCATCTTCGTGGGCGACGGCGGCGACAACGTCATCCACATCATGGCGATCTACCTGCTGGTGACGCGCTGTTCACAGGTCTGGTCGCTGGATGCACGCCGAGCGGCCCGCACCGCGAAGGCTGCCGATGCCGCGAAGGGCACCGGCGCCGCGAAGGCCGGCGACGGCAGTGGCGCCGCCGGCACCGGCCCCTCCCGGGACCGGGTCGGGCCCCTTCTCTGGTCCCTGCTCGGCATCGCACTCGCCGTCATCACGCTGCTCGGAAAGACGAGCGGCGGCTGGGAACTGATCTTCTGGGCGATGTGGCTGGTCCAGGGCGTGTGGTGGGTCGTGTGCCGTATCGCGCCGGGTGAGCCCCGCACCTTCCTCGACGTGGTCGCCAACCTCGCGCACAACGCCGGCCTCGTCGTGATCATGGCCGAGGTCTGTCTGATCTACTCGACGGCCGGCTGGTACAAGATCCAGGGCTCCCGCTGGGAGGACGGGACGGCCCTCTACTACCCGCTCAATCTGCATTACTTCTCGCCCTGGCCCGGACTGTCCTCGCTGCTTGCCACCAGTGGCGTGCTGGTGATGCTGCTGACGTACGGCACGGTCATCGTTCAGGTGGCCTTCCCCTTCACCCTCTTCAACCGGCGCGTCAAGAACGTGCTGCTGGTTGCGATGATCCTTGAGCACGGCGGCATCGCGGTGCTGCTGGGGCTGCCGTTCTTCTCGATGGCGATGATCGCGGCCGACGCGGTCTTCCTGCCGACCGGTTTTCTGCTCTGGCTGGGCGGCCGCGCCGCGATGGTCACCGCACGCACGCGAGCAGGCGCGCGGAAGAGGGCGCCGGGTGATCACCCCACGGCCGAGGGCGAGCAGGGCGAACAGCCCCGTACGCTCGTGGGGTGACCAGCGAGCCTTCCCCCGAAGCACCCGAAGCACCCGAAGCACCCGAAGCACCTGTAGAGCCCGGAGCGACCGCAAGGCCGGACACGGCCGCGCAGCAGGTGCTTTCCGGCGAGCCGACTCAGTACGACGATGCCTTCGTATCCGAAATCGGTGTCGGACCGCACCCGCTGCCGTGGCCCGAGGGTGCGCAGTACGACCAGGAACTGCTGGCCGCAGGGGACCGCCGCAATGTGGTCGACGCCTATCGGTACTGGACGCGGGAGGCGATCGTCGCCGACCTGGACACCAGGCGGCACGACTTCCATGTCGCCGTCGAGAACTGGAGCCACGACTTCAACATCGGGTCGGTCGTCCGCACCGCCAATGCCTTTCTCGCCAAGGAGATCCATATCGTGGGGCGGCGGCGCTGGAACAGGCGTGGGGCCATGGTCACCGACCGCTACCAGCATGTGCGTCACCACCCGGACACGGAGTCGCTCACGGCGTGGGCTGCGGCCGAGGGCTTGCCGATCATCGGGATCGACAACCTGCCGGGAGCGGTTCCACTGGAGCGGACCGAGCTGCCGCGGCGGTGTGTGCTGCTGTTCGGGCAGGAGGGCCCCGGACTGACGGAGGATGCGAGGAACCACGCGGAGCGGGTCTGCTCGATCGCTCAGTTCGGCTCGACGCGGTCGATCAACGCGGGTGCGGCCGCCGCGATCGCCATGCATGCCTGGGTGCAGCGGTACGCAGAGATCGACTGACCGGCCCCACCCCCGTACTGTCGCAAGCGGTGGGCCCCGGCCCGCGGCAAGCTGCCCCGCCCGGGGGCCAACGGCCCTGCGGCCAGGGGCTCAAGGCCGGACAACCGCCCACGGCCGACCCGGCCCGAGGCCCCTTGTGGGCGACCCCGGGCCGCAGGGCTGCTGCCCCGGCGTCTCACGCCTGGCGGCGGACCTCCACCGTCCGGAACCTGTTGGCCACGAACGCCCCGTCGCACAGCGCCGCGTTCGCCGCGGGGTTGCCGCCCGAGCCGTGGAAGTCCGAGAAGGCGGCGGTCTGGTTGACGTAGACGCCGCCCGTCAGATTCAGGGAGAGCTGGGCGCACTCCTCCAGACAGACCTCCTCCACGGCCTGCTCCACCTCGGTCGATGTGGTGTACGCGCCCACCGTCATCGCTCCCTTGTCGTGGATCGTGCGGCGGAGCAGGTCGAGTGCGGACCCGGTCGATTCGACGGCCACCGCGAACGAGACAGGGCCGAAGCACTCGGACAGATAGGCCGCGTCGGCGTCCGCCGTGTCCCAGTGCTTCCGCGCGCCGTCCAGCTTGACGATCGCGGGCGTACGGACCACGGCGTCCGGGAAGTCGGGGTGGATGATCTCCCGTGACGCGAGGGCCACTTCGCCGAGTCCCGCAGCTGCTTCGAGGCGGGCCCGTACATCAGGGTTGACCAGCGCGCCCAGCAACGCGTTCGCCCGGGCGTCGTCGCCCAGGAGCCCCGACACCGCCGCTGCGAGGTCGGTGACCACCTCGTCGTACGTCTTGTGGCCTGCGTCCGTGCTGATGCCGTCGGACGGGATCAGCAGATTCTGCGGAGTGGTGCACATCTGGCCGCTGTACAGGGAGAGCGAGAAGGCCAGATTGGAGAGCATGCCCTTGTAGTCGTCCGTGGAGTCGATGACGACCGTGTTGACCCCGGCCTTCTCCGTGTAGACCTGCGCCTGGCGGGCGTTGGCCTCCAGCCAGTCGCCGAAGGCGGTCGAACCGGTGTAGTCGATGATCCTGACCTCCGGGCGGACGGCGAGGGACTTGGCGATTCCCTCGCCGGGCCGCTCGGCGGCCAGCGCGACCAGATTCGCGTCGAACCCGGCCTCGGAGAGGACGTCGCGGGCCACCTGGACGGTGAGGGCGAGCGGCAGCACCGCGCGCGGGTGCGGCTTGACCAGGACCGGGTTTCCGGTGGCCAGGGAGGCGAACAGGCCCGGATAGCCGTTCCAGGTGGGGAAGGTGTTGCAGCCGATCAGCAGGGAGATGCCGCGGCCGACCGCGGTGAAGGACTTCCGCAGTTCCAGTGGGTCGCGCTTGCCCTGCGGCTTGGACCAGTCAGCCGACGACGGCGTCCTGACCTGCTCGGCATAGGCGTACGCGACGGCCTCCAGGCCGCGGTCCTGGGCGTGCGGGCCGCCCGCCTGGAAGGCCATCATGAACGCCTGGCCACTGGTGTGCATGACCGCGTGGGCGAATTCCGGTGTGCGGGCGCTGATCCGCGCCAGGATCTCCAGGCAGACCACGGCCCGGGTCTCGGGGCCGGCGGCGCGCCACGCCGCCGTTCCCGCGCTCATCGCCGGCAGCAGGACGTCCAGGTCGGGGTGCGGATAGGTGATGCCCAACTCGACTCCGTACGGCGATACTTCGCCGCCCGTCCAGTCGTCGGTGCCTGGCTGGCCCAGATCGATGCGCCCGCCCAGCAGGGCGTCGAAGGCCGCTTTTCCGTCACCGCTGTATGCCTTGGGGTGCTCGGGGTGGGGCGTCCAGTACGCACGCGTACGGATCGCTTCGAGGGCCTGGTCGAGCGTGGGCCGATGGGTCTGGGACAGCTCGGTCAGCTGCATCGCGGGACAACTCCTCGTCGAGCTGCGCAGGACAGGTGGACAGAGTTAGAGTAACCGAACGATCGGTCGGGACAAGGGGGTCCGCTCAGACTGTGGATAACTCAGTACGGGAAGATCGGCCCATGACCGCCACCGCACACCTGTCCGCCCTCGCGCCGAGCCGCACCGTCGCAGTAGTCGGCACCGGCACCATGGGCCAGGGGATAGCCCAGGTCGCCCTGGTCGCCGGACACCCGGTGCGCCTCTACGACGCGCTGCCGGGCCGCGCGGAGAAGGCCGCCGAAGCCATCACCGCCCGGCTGGACCGGCTGGTCGAGAAGGGGCGCATGGACGCGCCGCAGCGCGACGCCGCCCGGGACCGGCTGCTGCCCGCCGCGGATCCGTCCGAGCTCGCCGACGCCGCGCTCGTGATCGAGGCGATCCTCGAACAACTCCCGGTCAAACAGGAACTCTTCACCACTCTTGAGGAGATCGTCGCCGAGGACTGTCTGCTCGCGACCAACACCTCGTCCCTCTCCGTGACCGCCATCGCGGGCGCGCTGACGCACCCCGGCCGTTTCGTCGGGATGCACTTCTTCAACCCGGCGCCGCTGCTCCCGCTCGTCGAGGTCGTCAGCGGCTTCGCGACCGACGAATCGAGCGCCGCGTGCGCGTCGGCGACGGCGAAGGCCTGGGGCAAGACCCCGGTCCGCTGTACCGACACCCCCGGCTTCATCGTCAACCGCATCGCCCGCCCCTTCTACGCCGAGGCCTTCGCGGTGCACGAGGAGAGGGGCGCCGACCCGGCCACCATCGACGCGGTGCTGAGGGAGTCCGGCGGCTTCCGGATGGGTCCCTTCGAGCTGACCGACCTGATCGGCCAGGACGTCAACGAAGCGGTCACCCGCTCGGTCTGGGAGTCCTTCTTCCAGGACCCCAAATTCCGTCCTTCGCTGGCCCAGCAGCGGCTCGTCGAGTCCGGGCGGCTGGGCCGGAAGAGCGGCCGCGGCTGGTACGCGTACGGGGAGGACGCTGTCCGGCCCGAGCCGCACACCGCCCCGGCCACCGAGGCCCCGTCCGGAATCACCGTGGAGGGCGATCTCGGGCCCGCGGCCGAGCTGGTCGCGATGGCCCGCGAGGCCGGGATCGCGGTGCGCGAGGACGAGGAGGACCAGGGGTGCAGGATCGTGCTGCCCAGCGGGGGCCAGCTGGTGCTCGCCGACGGGCAGACGTCCGCCGAGTTCCGTGATGTCGTCTACTTCGACCTGGCGCTCGACTACCGGTCCGCCACCCGCATCGCGCTGTCGGCATCCGAGGTCACCGGCTGGGAGACCCTGCGCCAGTCGATCGGGCTCTTCCAGTCCCTCGGCAAGAAGGTCAGCGTCATCGGGGACGTCCCCGGCATGATCGTCGCCCGTACGGTCGCGATGATGGTGGACCTCGCGGCGGACGCCCTGGCCAGGGGCGTCGCGTCCGCGCAGGACATCGACACGGCGATGCGGCTCGGCGTGAACTACCCGCTGGGACCGGTCGAATGGGGGCGCAGGCTCGGCCGCGCCTGGGCGCACGAACTGCTGGACGAGCTCCACGCGCGCGTGCCCGGCGGCCGCTATGCGCCCTCGCTGGCGCTGTACCGGCAGTCGTACGTCCATCCGGAGAAGGGCGGGACGGTCTGATGAGCACCCCCAAGCGGGACACGTACACACCGGAGACCCTGCTGACGGTCGCCGTGCGGGTCTTCAACGAGCGTGGCTACGACGGCACGTCCATGGAGCACCTCTCCAGGGCCGCGGGTATCTCCAAGTCGTCGATCTACCACCATGTCGCGGGCAAGGAGGAGCTGTTGCGACGAGCGGTCAGCCGCGCCATCGACGGGCTCTTCGGTGTCCTGGACGAGCCGGGGGCGGCGCGGGGGCGCGCGATCCAGCAGGTCGAGTACGTCACGCGCCGTACGGTCGACGTGCTGATGGCGGAACTCCCTTACGTGACCCTCCTGCTGCGGGTGCGCGGCAACACGAAGACCGAGCGCTGGGCGATGGAACGGCGCCGGGAATTCGACCAGCGGGTGGCCGATCTGCTGAAGGCGGCGGTGGCCGAGGGCGATCTCCGCTCCGACGTGGACATCCGGCTGGCGACCCGGCTGCTCTTCGGGATGATCAACTCGCTGGTCGAGTGGATCCGCCCGGCGCAGGGCGCAGGTCCTGACGCGGATCAGCTGGCCGAGACCGTCGTACAGCTGGCGTTCGAAGGGCTGCGCACGGCTCCGGCCCGCTGACGGGACGGCCGCGACCAGCCCCCTCGAAGCTGACGGACGGCCGCGCCCGGCCCCTCGAAGCTGACGGGACGGCCGCGCCCAGCCCCTTCTCATCTGGCTGGTCCAAGCCCCTGCGAACCTGCATCCGGCACGGGCGCCGGACCTCGGTCTCACCCGTCGGACGGCTTGGCCGGGTCCAGGTCCGTTTCCTCGAAGACCAGCAGAGTCCGGGTCGAGAGCACTTCGGGGATCGCCTGGATCTTCGTCAGGACCAGCTCACGCAGCGCCCTGTTGTCGGCGCTGTGCACCAGCAGGAGTACATCGAAATCACCGCTGACCAGCGCGATGTGCGCGGTGCCCGGCAGCTCGGTGAGCTGCTGGCGGACCGTGCGCCAGGAGTTCTGGACGATCTTGAGAGTGATGTACGCGGAAGATCCCTGGCCGGCGCGCTCATGGTCGACCCGGGCGCTGAACCCGCGGATCACGCCGTCCTCGATCAGCCTGTTGATACGGGCGTACGCATTGGCGCGCGACACATGGACGCGATCGGAGACGGACCGTATCGACGCGCGGCCGTCCTGCTGGAGGATCCGCAGGATGTCGCGGTCGATGGCGTCCAGCGGGCGGGCGGGAGGGCGCCCGCCCTCGTCGGCCAATTGTTCAGCTGCCACCTGCCCCCGCCTCTCCGCCATGGACGACCTGCTCCTATCCCAGGCTGTGGAGAACCGTTTGTCCACAGGCTGAAGGGGTCAGTAGCCAAAATGCGCTTTCGACCGAACAATCGGTAGGTGAGGCGCATCACACGACGGTGCGCCCTCCCGCTCCCACGAGGAGGTGTCTGGCATGACGGTCCAAGAGCTGCCCGGTGCTACTGCCTACCCGGCATGGAAGCTCCGCACCGATCCCGCACCGCTGCTCCCCGACCCGGAGCCGTACCGGGTGCTCGGTACGGAGGCCGCTGCCGGGCTCGACAGGGAGCTGCTGCTCCGGCTGTACGACGCCCTGGTGCACGGCCGCCGTTTCAACACGCAGGCGACGGCCCTCACCAAGCAGGGCAGGCTCGCCGTCTATCCGTCGTCCACCGGCCAGGAGGCGTCCGAGGTGGCCGCCGCGCTGGTCCTGGAGGAGCGGGACTGGCTCTTCCCCAGCTACCGCGACACCCTCGCGGCCGTGGCCCGCGGGCTGGACCCGGTCGAGGCCCTGACGCTCCTGCGCGGCGACTGGCACACCGGGTACGACCCGCGTGAGAGCCGGATCGCCCCGCTCTCCACACCACTGGCCACCCAGCTTCCGCACGCGGTCGGCCTGGCGCACGCCGCCCGTCTGGCCGGGGACGACGTGGTCGCGCTGGCGATGGTCGGCGACGGCGGGACGAGCGAGGGCGACTTCCACGAGGCGCTGAACTTCGCCGCCGTGTGGCGCGCTCCTGTCGTCTTCCTCGTGCAGAACAACGGCTTCGCGATCTCCGTGCCCCTCGCCAAGCAGACCGCCGCCCCCTCCTTGGCCCACAAGGCCGTGGGATACGGCATGCCGGGCCGGCTCGTCGACGGGAACGACGCGGCGGCGATGCACCAGGTGCTCTCCGAAGCGGTCCGACGGGCGCGGACCGGCGGCGGTCCGACGCTGATCGAAGCGGTGACCTACCGGATGGACGCGCATACGAACGCCGACGACGCCACGCGGTACCGCGCGGACGCCGAGGTGGAGGCCTGGCGGGCGCACGACCCGGTCCGGCTCCTGGAGGGCGAGCTGACCGGGCGCGGGCTTCTCGACGAAGAGCGCAGAGGCGCGGCTGCCGAGGCCGCCGAGGCGATGGCGGCGGATCTCCGAGGACGGATGAACGCCGATCCGCTGCTCGATCCCATGGACCTCTTCGCGCAGATCTACGACGTACCGACGCCGCAGCTGCGCGAGCAGTCGGAGCAGCTGCGCGCCGAGCTGGAAGCGGAGGCCGGCCGGTGACCACGACGGTGACCACAGCCGCGGTGAAGCCGGCCACCATGGCGCAGGCACTGCAGAGGGCTATGCGCGATGCGATGGCCGAGGACCCCGCCGTGCATGTCATGGGGGAGGACGTCGGGACACTCGGCGGGGTGTTCCGGGTCACCGACGGCCTCGCGAAGGAGTTCGGCGAGGACCGCTGTACGGACACGCCGCTCGCTGAGGCGGGTATCCTCGGGGCGGCGGTCGGTATGGCGATGTACGGGCTGCGGCCTGTGGTGGAGATGCAGTTCGACGCCTTCGCCTACCCGGCGTTCGAGCAGCTCGTCAGCCACGTGTCGCGGATGCGCAACCGCACCCGGGGGGCGCTGCCGATGCCGATCGTGGTGCGGGTGCCGTACGGCGGCGGGATCGGCGGGGTCGAGCACCACAGTGACTCGTCGGAGGCGTACTACATGGCCACTCCGGGGCTCCATGTCGTCACGCCGTCCACGGTCCCCGACGCGTACGGGCTGCTGCGCGCCGCCATCGCCTCCGACGACCCGGTCATCTTCCTGGAGCCGAAGCGGCTCTACTGGTCGAAGGCCGAGTGGTCGCCCGACGCGCCTGCCGCCGTGGAGCCGATAGGCCGGGCCGTGGTCCGGCGCGCGGGCAGCAGTGCCACTCTCCTGACGTACGGGCCGTCGGTGCCGGTCTGCCTGGAGGCGGCGGAGGCTGCCCGTGACGAGGGCTGGGACCTGGAGGTCGTGGATCTGCGCTCGCTGGTGCCGTTCGACGACGCCACGGTGTGTGCTTCGGTCCGGCGTACGGGCCGGGCGGTCGTTGTGCATGAGTCGGCCGGATTCGGCGGGCCCGGCGGGGAGATCGCCGCCCGGGTGACGGAGCGCTGCTTCCACCATCTGGAGGCGCCGGTGCTGCGGGTCGCCGGGTTCGACATCCCGTATCCGCCGCCCATGCTGGAACGGCATCATCTGCCGGGTGTGGACCGGGTGCTGGACGCGGTCGCACGATTGCAGTGGGAGGCACAGAGCTGATGGCCATTGTTTCTGATGCTTCTGACGCGTCTGATGTGAACTGCCTGGAATTCAAGCTGCCGGACCTTGGGGAAGGGCTGACCGAGGCCGAGATCGTGCGGTGGCTGGTGGAGATCGGCGATGTCGTCGCGGTCGACCAGCCGGTCGTCGAGGTCGAGACGGCGAAGGCGCTGGTGGAGGTGCCCTGTCCGTACGCGGGCATGGTGACCGCCCGGTTCGGTGAGGAGGGCGCCGAACTGCCGGTCGGGTCCCCGCTGCTGACGGTGACGGTGGGGCCGGAGGTCGGCGCGGGGGCCGGTGGCAGCTCCAGTGATGCCGACCGTGGAAGCGGTGGGAGCGCTGCCGGGGCTGCTGGCGCTGCCGGTTCCGTGGGGGCTCCGGCGGGTGATGACGATTCGTCGGGGAACGTGCTTGTGGGGTACGGGACGAGCGGTGCGGTGGCCGCGCGGCGGCGGCGTGTACGGGTGACGGGTGGCACCCGGCTGGATCCCGTCCCGTCCTCCACGCTCCGGCCCGGCCCTGTTCCGGTGATTTCTCCGCTGGTACGGCGGCTGGCCCGCGAACACGGCCTGGACCTGAGAGGGCTGGCGGGCAGCGGCCCGGACGGACTGATTCTGCGCTCGGATGTGGAGCAGGCGATACGTACACCTGCCGCCGATGTGACCGACCGGCCCGCGCGAGTGGAGGCGGGCCGGGCCCCGGAACCGGCCGAGGCTGCGCCGGTCGCTGCGGTGGCGGGGAGCCGGGTTCCGCTGCGGGGGATGCGTGGTGCCGTCGCGGACAAGCTCGCCCGCAGCCGTCGCGAGATACCCGACGCGACGTGCTGGGTCGACGCGGACGCCACCGCGTTCATGGCCGCGCGGACGGCCATGAACGCGGCGGCCGGCCCGACAGTTCCGAAGATCTCGGTGCTGGCGTTGCTGGCCCGGGTCTGCACGGCGGCCCTGGCGCGTTTTCCCGAGCTGAACTCGACGGTGGACACGGAGGCACGGGAGATCGTGCGCCTGCCGTCCGTACACCTCGGCTTCGCCGCACAGACGGAGCGCGGGCTGGTGGTGCCGGTGGTGCGCGAGGCCGACGGGCGCACGACGGAGTCACTCAACGACGAGTTCATACGGCTGACGGAGGCGGCCAGGAGCGGGGCACTGACCCCGGCGGAGCTGACGGGCGGCACGTTCACGCTGAACAACTACGGGGTGTTCGGGGTCGACGGCTCCACACCGATCATCAACCACCCCGAGGCGGCGATGCTGGGCGTCGGCAGGATCGTGCCCAAGCCCTGGGTGCACGAGGGGGAGCTCGCTGTGCGGCAGGTGGTGCAGCTGTCCCTCACGTTCGACCACAGGGTGTGCGACGGCGGGACGGCGGGAGGCTTCTTGCGCTACGTGGCGGACTGCGTGGAGCAGCCGGCGGTGCTGCTGCGGGGGGTCTAGGGCCGCGCAGCGGTGGAAGGGCGGGCCGGCCCTGGGTGCTGTCATTGCTGCACGGCGGCATCCCCCCGGGCCGACCTGCCGGGCTGACCTCCCGGGCTGACCTCCCGGGCCCATCTGCCGGGCCGACCTCCCGGGCCCATCTGCCGGGGCCCCGACTTGGCCGACCTCCCCGGGCCCCGACCTCCCGGGCTGACCCCCCGGGCCCATCTGCCGGGCCGACTTGCCGGGCCGACCTGCCGGGCCCCGACTTGGCCGACCTCCCCGGGCCCCGACGTCCCGGGCCAGCCTCCCTGGGCCCGGGGCCACCCCTCCCGGGCCCACCTCCCGAGCCGACCCGCCGGGCCCACCCCCCGGTGCCATATCGCGGAGCGCTGTCGCGGCCCATACTCGCGGGATGACCTTGTATGACGCCGTGGTGCTCGCCGGAGGGGCCGCCAAGCGGCTCGGCGGTGCCGACAAACCCGGCCTCACCGTGGGAGGGCTGACACTGCTCGACCGGGTGCTCGGAGCCTGTCGAGGTGCCGGGACCACCGTTGTCGTCGGGGGGCGGCGGGAGACCGTGCGGCCCGTGGCCTGGGCCCGCGAGGAGCCGCCCGGCGGTGGGCCGCTGGCGGCGCTCGGAGCCGGGGTACGCGGAGTGTCGGCCGGAACCGTGCTCGTACTCTCCGCGGACCTGCCCTTTCTGGGGGAGGCCACCGTGCCGGCGCTGCTCGCCGCCCTTGGAACGGGGCCCCGCGAAGGGGTGTTGCTCACCGATCCGGGCGGCCGGGACCAGCCTCTCGTCGCCGCCTACCGCACCGACGCACTGCGCCGCGGACTCGCGCTGCTCGCCACCGAGCACGGCTCGCTCACCGGGCTGCCCCTGCGGCTGCTGACCGCCGGACTCGACCTCGTCCGGATCGCCGCGGACCCCCTGGCCTCGTTCGACTGCGACACCTGGCAGGACGTGGCGTCGGCGCGCGCCCGTATCAGGGAGCATGGGTACGTGCTTGATGAATGGATCACCGCAGTCAAGGCCGAGCTGGGCATCGAGCTCGATGTCGACACCGGCGTCCTCCTCGACCTGGCCCGCGATGCCGCACACGGCGTGGCCAGGCCGGCCGCACCGCTGACGACCTTTCTCGTCGGTTATGCCGCGGCGAAAGCGGAACAGGACGGGCCCGAGGCTGTTGCCACGGCCTCGCGCAAGGCCGCCGCGCTCGCCAACCGGTGGGCGGACGAAGCCGGAGAGGCCAAGGGGACCGACGCCGGATGACCGGACAGCAGGACCGCGACCTGGACGAAGCGCTCGCGCTCGTCGGCAGGGAGCCACCGGCCGTGCCGCAGCCCGCCGCATCGGAGAACCGTCACGGCCACCACGGCCACCACGCTGCATCCGGGAAGCAGCCTCCCGCACCGGAGGAGCACCGCGCCGCGGCGGAGAAGCACCGCGCCGCGCCCTGGGCCGATGCCCGCGACCGTGCCGCGAGGGCGGGACGTGCGGTGCCCGTATCCGCGCGGCGGGCACCGCTGGACCGGGCACTGGGCCTGATCCTCGCCGGGCCGCTGACCGCGCTCACCGATCTGCCGTCCTTCGACACCTCGGCCATGGACGGCTGGGCGGTCTCCGGGCCGGGGCCCTGGCGGGTCAGCGACGGGGACGGCATCCTCGCCGGTCACGCCGAGCCCGAGCCGCTCGCCGACGGCGATGCCGTACGGATCGCCACCGGTGCCCGGATCCCGCGTGACGCGACCGCCGTCGTCCGCACCGAACACGCCCGGACGGACGGCCGTACCGGGCAGCTGCACGCGCAGCGTCACGTCGTCACCGGACAGGACATCAGGCCCCGGGGGCAGGAATGCCGCACAGGCGACCAGCTTCTGCCCACCGGAGGTCTGGTGACCCCCGCGGTGCTCGGTCTGGCAGCCGCGGCAGGTTACGACGAGCTGCCGGTCCTCCCCCGCCCCCGGGTGGAAGTGCTGGTCCTGGGCGATGAGTTGCTGGCCGATGGGCTCCCGCACGACGGACTGATCCGGGACGCTCTGGGGCCGATGATCGGGCCCTGGCTGCGGACCCTCGGCGCCGAGGTCCTGGCAACGCGGTGGCTCGGTGACGATGCCGACGTGCTCCGGCAGGCCATCGCGGGCTCCGGGGCCGATCTGGTCATCACCACCGGGGGCACCGCCGCCGGGCCCGTCGACCATGTCCATCCGATCCTGCACAAGCTCGGTGCCGAGCTGCTGGTCGACAGCGTCGCCGTGCGCCCCGGACACCCGATGCTGCTGGCCCGGCTGGCTGACGGACGCCATCTCGTCGGGCTCCCCGGGAACCCACTGGCCGCCGTATCCGGGCTGCTGACGCTCGCCGATCCACTGCTGCGCGGGCTCGCCGGGCGCGCTGTCGTGGAGGCTTACGCCATGCCCGTAACCGAAGAGGTGCACGGCCACCCGTACGACACCCGACTCGTGCCAGTGGTGCACCGGACAGATGAGGTGGTTCCGCTGCATTTCCATGGACCGGCGATGCTCCGCGGTATCGCTGCCGCGGATGGGCTCGCCGTCGTACCGTCCGGAGGTGCGCGGGCCGGGCAGCTGCTGGAGATCCTCGATCTGCCGTGGGCGGGGGAGTGTTTCACGTGAAACTGCCCGGTCACGATGCCCTCGACCGGCAGGTGGGGGAGAAGCTGGTCACCCGGCGGGTGAAACTGCCCCGCCGGGTGGTCGAGCGGCCGCTCCGGCAGGTCGGCAGGCGGGTCCTGATCGCGCTGCTGGTGCTGGCCGTGACGGCGCTCATCGTCTGGTTCGACCGCGACGGGTACCACGACAACGCGGACAGCAAGGTCGACCTGCTCGACTCCTTCTACTACGCCACGGTCACCCTCTCCACCACGGGTTACGGCGACATCGTCCCGTACAGCGACGGTGCCAGACTCACCAACATCCTCGTTGTCACGCCGCTGCGCGTGCTGTTCCTGATCATCCTGGTCGGCACCACTCTCGAAGTGCTCACCGAGCGCACCCGGGAGGAGTGGCGGCTGAACCGCTGGAGGCTCCGCTTGCGTGACCACACCGTCGTCATCGGATTCGGTACGAAGGGCCGCTCCGCGATGCAGACGCTGTGTGCGACCGGTCTGAAGCGGGAGCAGATCGTCGTCGTCGACCCCAACAGCAAAGTCATCGAGGCCGCCAACGCGGAGGGCTTCGCGGGCGTCATCGGGGACGCGACCCGCAGTGACGTACTGCTTCGCGCCGAGTTGCAGCGTGCCCGGCAGATCGTCATCGCCACCCAGCGCGACGACACCGCCGTGCTGGTCACGCTGACCGCGCGGCAGCTCAACCGCGGCGCGAAGATCGTCGCCGCGGTGCGAGAGGAGGAGAACGCTCCGCTGCTGCGCCAGTCCGGTGCGGACGCGGTGATCACGAGCGCCAGTGCGGCGGGACGGCTCCTCGGCCTCTCCGTGCTCAGCCCGAGCGCGGGAACCGTGATGGAGGACCTGATCCAGCAGGGCAGTGGCCTCGACCTGGTCGAACGGCCGGTCATAAAGGCAGAGGTGGGACGGAGCGTCCGGGACGCGAACGATCTGGTCGTCACCGTGAAGCGCGGGCACCGGCTGATCGGGTACGACGACCCCGATGCCAGCCCGCTTCAGCTCACCGACCGGGTGATCGCGATCGTCCGGGTTTCCCCCAAGGCGGCCGGAGCCGGCGCGGAGTAGCCTCGCGATCATGCATGCGATCACGATCCCCGAATCCGGCGGTCCCGAGGCGCTTGTCTGGGCCGAAGTACCCGACCCCGTCCCCGGCGAGGGCGAAGTCCTCGTCGAGGTCGTGGCGTCCGCCGTCAACCGCGCCGATGTCCTGCAGCGCCAGGGCTTCTACAACCCGCCTCCCGGGGCGTCGCCGTACCCCGGCCTGGAATGCTCCGGGCGGATCACGGCCCTCGGGCCGGGGGTGTCCGGGTGGGCCGTCGGCGACGAGGTGTGCGCACTGCTGGGCGGCGGGGGGTACGCGGAGAAGGTCGCCGTACCGGTGGGGCAGCTGCTGCCCGTACCGGACGGGATCGATCTCGTCACGGCAGCGGGGCTGCCGGAAGTGACCTGCACCGTCTGGTCGAATGTCTTCATGGTCGCCCATCTGCGGCCCGGCGAGATGCTTCTGGTGCATGGCGGGTCGAGCGGGATCGGCACGATGGCGATCCAGCTGGGCAAGGCGGTGGGCGCACGGGTTGCCGTGACCGCGGGCAGCCCCGAGAAACTGGCCCGCTGTGCGGAGCTGGGCGCCGACGTACTGATCAACTACCGCGAGCAGGACTTCGTCGAGGAGATCCGGAAGGCGACCGGCGGGGCCGGTGCCGACGTCATTCTCGACATCGTCGGTGCGAAGTACCTGGACCGGAACGTGGAGGCGCTGGCGACCAGTGGGCGGCTGGCGGTGATCGGCATGCAGGGCGGTGCGAAGGGCGAGCTGAACCTCGCGACACTGCTGGGCAAGCGGGGTGCCGTTACGGCCACGTCGTTGCGTGCGCGGCCGCTGGGTGAGAAGGCGGCGATCGTCGCAGCGGTCCGTGAGCATGTCTGGCCGCTGATTTCAGGCGGCCGGGTGCGGCCGGTGGTGGACCAGGAGCTGCCGATGGCTCTCGCAGCCGAGGGTCACCGGGTCCTGGACTCCGGGGTGCACGTGGGGAAGGTCCTGCTGCGGGCGTAGGCCCCGGGACGGTCGGTTCTCCTGCGAGGACGCTGCTGGTTGATTCGGCCCTGACTGCTCGGCCCTGATTGCGTGGCCCGATCGCTCGGCCCGATCGCTCGGCCTGAGCGCTTTGCCCCGCCGCTGTGCGGCGGGGCAAAGCGCTGCCGGGGGACGGGTGCGGGTAGGCGCCCGGGGTGGGTCGGTGCATCGGGCGGCGATGCGGGTGGGGCTCACGGCGGTGCCGGGCGCCGGTGAGCCGGTACGCCGGTGCCGGAAACGGACGGTCCTACGGGTGGTAGATCTCCTGCATGGCGGTGATCTGGTTCTGGCCGTTGACGCGGTAGTAGAAGTACGGGCTGTTGGCGAGCTTGTGGTTCACCAGCCACTTCGGGGTGACCTTCACGGTCGTGGTGTCGCTGAGGACCTTGACGGAGGCGCCCGAGGCGACGACGAGTGACTTGGCCGCTCCGCTCGCGGTGTAGATGACGTCCTCGTCGTTCACCGTGTTGACCTTGCACGTCTCCGGGGTGACGCGCACGACGGTTTTGCCCCGGACGTTCTTGGCGGAGTCCAGCTTGAAGAAGTGCTTGTATCCGGCGGGCAGGTGGCACGGCTTCCAGGCCGTGGCGCCCGTGGCCCCCGTGGTCCTGGCCTGCGCGTCGGCGACGGTGGCCGTAGCCGGACCGCCGGTGGCCGAATCGGCCTTGATGGACACGATCGGGGCGCTCGCCGCTGTGCGCGGGCTGGCGCCGGAAGACCCACACGCGGTGGCGACGAGCGCGGCGGCGGAGGCGAGGACGACTGCGGCGGAGACGTAACGGTGGTTCATGGACATCCTCTGCGACGAAGATCTGCTGGCACCAAGGGAGACAGCGGACGGCAGACAAGGGTTTCACCGGCCGTCGGCTGTGACCGGACGGTGACAACCGTCACACCGCGGAGACGATCGGCCGGTCCGGCGCGTCTGGCCCAGAGCCCGGATCCGCACCTCCGCCCGACAGCACTTCGCCCCGCCGAGCATCAACTCGACGGGGCGAACGGACCAACGGCGCCCCGCTCGCCGCAGGACGCCGGCCCCTGGGCTCCGGGCTGGGGCCGGTGAAGCGGTGCGAGAGGGGCCGAAGGCAGAAATCAGAGGCAGAAATCAGAGGCAGGGATCGGAGGCAGGGATCAGAGGTACGGGCCGGAACGGATCGCTCCGTGGCCGCCTTCCCCGTCTTCCTCCTCCGGGCCGGCCGCGCCGGGAGGAAGCGCCCGGCGCATCTGCTCCAGCTGGGCCCTCGCCGCCATCTGCTGGGCGAACAGCGCAGTCTGGATGCCGTGGAACAGACCCTCCAGCCAGCCCACCAACTGCGCCTGCGCGATGCGCAGTTCCGCCTCCGACGGGATGGCCTCGTTGGTGAACGGGAGCGAGAGGCGTTCCAGCTCCTCCACCAGCTCGGGGGCCAGGCCGTCCTCCAGCTCCTTCACGGACGAGGCGTGGATGTCCTTGAGACGGACCCGGCTCGCCTCGTCGAGAGGGGCTGCCCTGACCTCCTCCAGGAGCTGTTTGATCATGCTGCCGATGCGCATGACCTTGGCGGGCTGTTCCACCATTTCTGTCACTGGGACCTCGCGCGACTCGTCGTCACCGCCGGCCCCGCCGCCGAGCGCCATCCCGTCCTGTCCCACGATGAGGACCTTGGGGTGCTCCTCCGGCTGTTCCGACCGTTCACTCCTCGGCATCTCCATGCCGCCATTGTCTCGCACACGTACTCCATGAGGGGTTGTGCCCCCGATCCGGGCTGATCCACCGCATCCGCGGCGTTTGCCGCGTACACGGAGGCCACCGCGTCCACGGCGTCTACCGCGTCCACGGAGCACGCCACGTCCACCGGAGCACGCCGCGTCCACCGCGACGGGTCGCGACAGTCGGCCCGCATCAGTCGGCACGCCTGGCCAGGACCAGGCGGGACCGGGTGAAGCCTGCGGCCAGCAGACCGGCCAGGACCGGTACGGCCACGGCGAGGATGCCGATGGTCTCCCACGGCAGCACGATCGGCGTGTACGCGGAGTCCATCGGATGCAGCTTCATCTGGTCCAGCGCCCTCTTGAGGTCCGTGAGCCGCACCGCGACAGCGGGCACCGCACCCGCCGCGGTACCGAGCAGCACGCCCGTTCCCGCGACCACCGCGCACTGGAAGCCGCTGAGCGTGCGCCGTACGCCGGGCGGGGCGCCGATCGCGCTCAGGGTCGTCAGGTCGGCCTCCGCGTCCGCCTTCGCCAGGCCGGTGGTGATGGCGGCCGCGCCCAGCGTCACCACGCCCGAGAACAGCGCGAGGATCAGCAGGGTGGCGTCGCTGTTGTCCGGCTTCTGGTCCTGCCAGAGAGAGGCACCGCCGTTGGCCAGCGACATCCCGTCGTCGAAGCGCTGTTCCTCCGCGTCGGTCGGCTGGCGCGTGACGCGGTAGACGACGGCGACCGGACTCGTGTGCAGTCCGATGCGCTCGGCGGTGGCCTGCGGCATGATCATGCGGATCCCGGGGGTGGCCGCGTACCGGTCGGCCGCGCGGTAGACCGAGAGGTGACTGACGGTCGTCCTGGCCTTCCCGGGGTGCCGTTCGCGGTTCGCCTTGTCCTCGGCGACATAGCGGTGGACGGCTTTCAGGGTGATCTTGCCGTCCGCCCCGGCGTACGCGTTGTTGAGGAGTACGGGCGTGCCCGCGGCCAGCGCCCTGGCGGCGGCCGGGTCCTTCAGGCCGGCATAGACGCGCAGAGCCGCGCTGTCACCGACGACGATCTCCGAGTCACCGCCGAAGTTGGCGTCGGCGTACTCCGCGTCCCTGCACTTCGGCGAGTTCATCAGCTGCTTGTGCCCGTCCGCGGAGAGCCTGGCCGCCAGGTCCTTGCCACCGGCCGCCTGCAGCGGGCAGATGTTGGCCTTCGGCTTGGGCATGGTGAGCGAACCGCACGCATCGGTGTCCGCGTCGTCGAACCGGTCGCAGTCGCTGCCCGCCCACACCCGGCTGACGGTGGCGGGCGAGCCCTCCACCGGCAGGTCGCGCCGGGCGAGCCCCCGGGCCAGTCCCAGCGCCCTCGCCGGGTCGGCGTGCTCCCCATAGGTGTCGGCGTGGATCGAGAGAACGCCGGGCGGCAGGGTGCGATGGATGTCGTACGCCTGTTCCGCCTGGGTGCTCGCGGTGTACGTCGAGATGGCCACCGTGCCCGCGACCGCGGCCATCACCGCGGCGACGGCCGGTGCTGTACGCCCCCGATTGCGGGCCGCGTCGCGCAGGGCGAGCCGCGGGGCGAGCGGGAAGAAGCGTCCCAGCCGCCCGAGCGACCCGACGATCACCGGGATGCAGGCGAGCACGCCGAGCTCCGCGAGGACCGAGCCGGCGGCGACCGGCATCGCGCGGCCCTTGAGCCCGCCCAGGACGGCGGCAGCGCCTCCGAGCACGATGGCGACGGTCCCGAGCACCGGCATCACCCGCGACGAGCGGCGCACCCCGCGCCGGCCCGTGAGCGATTCGACGACCGGTTGCCGGCCCGCCACGAGGGCCGGCACCAGCGCCGCCAGCACCCCGGTGACCAGGCCGATCGCCGTGATACCCAGCAGCTCCCAGGGATGGATCTCGATGCCGCCGAACCGCGTGCCCGTCCACCCCTCGATCACGGGGCGCAGCGCGACCGTCAGGACGAGCCCGGCGGCGGTACCGGCCACCGCGCCCGCACCGCCCAGCACCGCTCCCCCGGCGAGCACCGCGGCGCGGATGTGCCGCCGGTCGCCGCCGCAGGTGCCGACCAGGCCGAGCTGGCGGCGCGAGCGGCGCGCACCGACCGCGAAGGCCGGGCCGGCCAGCAGCACGATCTCCAGCACCGCCATGGTGACGACGGTCGCCAGTGCCGCGGTCAGCCTGAGCCCCGGACCCGAGCCGGTGTCACTGCCGCTGAACTGGGAGGCCATCGGCACCTCGGAGTCCGGCGGCGGGTCGAGGACGACGCTGCGGGACTCGACGAGCACGCCGTGCTTGTTGGCCGCGAGGACGTCCTGCCAGCTCACCCCCGACCCTCCGGCGGCCTTGACGAAGAGGGACCGGCCGCCGGGAGTGGGCTGCGCGAGAGTGTGGTCGGCGGCGGCCGCCCGCTGCCAGGGCTTGATGAGGGCGCCCGGCCGCACGTACAGGAACCCGGTCTTGAGATCGGTGGGTACTTCGACGGCGCCGGTGATCGTGAAGGTCTTGTCGATGCCCCGGACCGTGGTGTGCGAACCGACGTGCAGCCCGGCCGACTTCAGGAAGGTGTCGTTGGCGACGATGTCGCGGTCGGTCTTCGGGTACGCACCGCGCACCAGCTTGACCATTCCACGGACCAGCGGGTCGGCGGTGTCCAGTTCGGTGATGGTTTTGGCCGTGATGCCGTACGCGGTGGTGACGGTCGCCAGCACGTCCTGCCGGGTGATGGCCCGTGCGCCCCTGGGGAGCGCGGCTTTCAGATCCGGCGGGCCGGTGTGCGGTCCGGCCTTACCGCCGGACGCTGAGTCGGACGCGGAGTTGGAGGCTGAGCCGGACGCGGAGCCGGTCGCCGTGCCGGACTCGCCCTCGTCCTCCGCGCCGGCCTGCTGGTACGAGTCGCCCTGCGGCATCTGTGCGATCGGGCCGCCGCCGAGGCCCGGATCGCTGAACAGCGCATCCGCCGTGCCCATCGAGGCGGTCAGCTCCTCGGCCTGCGTCGAGACCGAACTGCGGTACGTGACGTCCGCCGCCGTGACGCCCAGCACCGGCAGCGCGATCATGGCAACGACCAGGGCGCTGCGGCCCTTGGCCCGCAGCGCGTCCCTGCGGGCGATGCGGAGGGCGGCGCGCCAGCCCGTGAACACGCTCACTTGGCGCCCTCGGCTGCGAGCAGCGAATGGGGGCCCGTGCTGATCGTCTGGTCGACGACCGAACCGTCCCGCAGGAACACCACCCGGTCCGCCCAGGCCGCGTGCCGGGGTTCGTGGGTGACCATGACAGCCGCCGCGCCCGCGTCGCAGCGGGTGCGCAGCAGGGCCAGCACCGCTTCGCCGGTCTCGGAGTCCAGGGCGCCGGTCGGTTCGTCGGCGAGTACGAGCCGCCGGTCGCCCACGAGGGCGCGGGCGATGGCCACGCGCTGCTGCTGACCGCCGGACATCTCGTCCGGGAAGCGGTCCGCGACCTCGGCCAGCTTCATCCCGTCGAGCGCTTCCCTGGCCTCCTTGCGGGCCTTGCGTACGGATACGCCGTCCAGTTCGCGGGGCAGGGCGATGTTCTCGGCCGCGGTGAGCGCGGGGATGAGGTTGTAGTCCTGGAAGACGTACCCGACGCTGCGGCGGCGCAGGGCGGCGAGCCGTTTGCGGCTGAGGACGGCGATGTCCTGGCCCTCGATGATCACCTGCCCGGTGCTCGCGGTGTCCAGGCCGCCGGCCAGCGTGAGCAGGGTGGACTTGCCGGAGCCCGACGGGCCCATGATGGCGACGAGTTCACCCGCCCGGACGGTGAGGTCCACACTGCGGAGTGCGTGCACCTCGGCTATGCCGCTGCCGTGGGTACGGGTGAGGCTCCTGAGCTCCAGTACGGGTGGTGCGGTGGTCTGCGCGGGCATGGGTCCCCCTGGGAACGGGTGGTCGGTCGGCTGGGTGTTCGGCGTCGGCCCGGCCCGGACGCTGCCCTCAAGCCCCAGTCCTCAGGCCCCTGTTCTCAGGTGGCGGACGGGCCGAGCGGGGGGCCGGGCGGGCATGGTGGGCCGGGGTTTCCGTCCTCAGGTGCCGGACGGGCTCGGTGGGTGGCCGGATGGGCCGGGCACGTGGTGGTACGGGTCCGGCACCTGCCCGAGCGGGCCCGGGCAGGTGCCCGAACGGACCCGCTCGGATGGCTGGACGAGTCGGGTCGGTGCCTGGGCGGGCCGAAAAGGGGGCCGTTCGGGCCGGACACGTGCCCAGTCGGTGCCGGACGGGTGCCCGAACGGGCCTGTCCGATGCCCGAACGGCCCGTCAGTTCCCGCTCAGCGGCGGGTCTTTGTGCGAGTTTTCCGCGCTGTTGCGGGGGCGGGGGCGGGGGCGGGGTCCGTCCGCGCTGCCGCTGCCAGGCGGACCAGGCGGGACTCGCAGTGGTCGAGCCAGCGGGCCTCCGCCTCCGCCTGGAAGATCAGCTGTTCCAGTACGAGCAGCCAGGCCACCTCGTCGCGGTTGGCCGGGGTGGTGTCCAGGGCCTGTGCCTTGAGCCGCGTGTAGTCCTGCATCGCCTTCACCGTGTGGCGGCGCTGCGACTGGATCACCGCGCGGATGTCCACGTCGGGTGCCCCGACGGCCATCGCCAGCTTGATGGCCAGCTCGTCGCGGGCCGGGCTGGTGCGGTCGACCGGGGCCCCGTACCAGCTGTGCAGCTCCTCCCGGCCCTCGTCGGTGATGGCGTACAGCGCGTGGCCCGCGCCGTCCTCGGAGTCCTGCACCACCATGCCGTCGCGCTCCAGGCGGGAGAGCGTCGTATAGACCTGCCCGACGTTGAGCGGCCAGGTGGAGCCGGTCCGGGACTCGAACTCGGTGCGGAGCTGGGAGCCGTAGCGGGGGCCGTGCTCCAGAAGGGCCAGGAGCCCGTGGCGGATCGACATACTCAGTATGTATACCGAGTATGTCGCCGAACGCAAGTTCCTACGGTCGGCGCAGGCGCAGTCCCAGGAAGCCCAGACCGAGACCGACCAGGGCAAGTCCGGCGCCCAGTGCGCCCACTTGGAGCGGAAGGGACGAGGTGCGCGCAAGGGGCTGCCGCGTGGTGCGCCTGCCCGCCGCTTCCATGCCCTTGGCGCTGGGGGCGGGGCTGTGCGGTGCGGACTGCGTTGCCCGCCCGGTGTCCTCGTCGTTCCCCGGCGCCCACGACGGCTGGTGCCGGGGGGCCGGCCGGTGGGGGGACCGTACGGGCAGGGAGGGGTGGGCCGCGTGCGCGGTGGCGCGCGGGTGGGCGGGGAGGCTCGGTACGCCGGAGGGGGAGAGGGAGGCTCCGGGGGGCCTGCCCGGCCGTTGGCGCCCCTGTCCGGCGGGACCGCCCGCCAGTGAGGCGTGCGTCGAGGGGTGCGCGGCCGTACTGCCGGAGGCGGTGCCGGACGGTTTCGGCCCGCCCGCGCCGAATCCCGTACCGAAGCCCGCACCGAGGCCGGTGCCGAGGTCCGTGTCCGGGGCGTCGGCGCTCCCCCCGGCGCCGCTCCCGTCGCCGGTCGCCGCGTCGCCGGTCGTTCCGGCCGCACCCGGCCCGACGCCCGCCCCGGGGGTCTCCGTGGCCGCGCTGTCCGCCGCGCCCGTGGTGTCCGTGGTTCCGGCCGGGGCCTCGTCGGCGGCCCCCGCGTCCGCACCCGGTCCACCGGCCGGGGTGCCACCCGGGGACACGCCCTGTGTGACCGCGACCCCGGCTGCCGGTGGCGACGCCTCCGCGTCCACCGACACCGGGGACAGCATCACCGCAACCGCCACCAGACCGATCACTGAATGCCCCCCTCATTCCTGCCGGACCCGCCCGGCGGCAGAAAGCAGAAGTAACGAAGAACGAAAGCAGAAAGAAAGCAGAACGAAAGAAAAAAGAATGAAAGAGCGAAGAAGTGCGCATCTAGCGTCACATCTCATCACAATTTCGGCATCTCGGACATGGCAAAAGGCCCCGCACACGCCGTACGTGTACGAGGCCTGCCGCCCGATGGGCCTACGCCCGGGGGATCAAGCCCGCTGGGCCTACGCCCGGGGGACCTGTGTCCGAGCGACCCGCGCCAGAGGGCGGGACATCAGCTCGCGTCGCCCGTCGAGATCCCCAGCGTGATGGTGAGGTCCTTGGGGCTCACGTCCGTGTTCGCCAGCGGGTACTGGTCGAGCACCACGTCCTGGCCCCACTGCCCGCTGGGCTCCTTCTTCGTCGTGATGTGCCAGCCTGCCGCCTGGGCGCACGCCTTCACCGACCGGATGTCCTTGTAGGTGAAGTCCGGCAGCTCGATCTTGTCCGGGTCCGTGGTGCCCGGCTGCGCGTCCGAGCAGTCCGAGGCGTCCATCGTCCGGTCCCGCTCGGGCCCCTTGTGGCCGGCCTTCGCGGGTCCGGCGGAGTCCGTCCTGCTGCCCGCCCTGCTGTCCGCACCGGTCTTGTCGTCCGGGCCGCCCATGTTCATCGCCGCGATCACCCCGCCGATCGCCAGCAGTGCCACCACGGCCGCCCCCGCGATCAGCGGCATGTTCCGCCGGCCGCCGCCGGGTCCGCCCTGCCGGGCCGGGGAGGACGGCGCTGCGGGCGGGACACCGTACGACGGCGGGGTCTGCACCCCGTACTGCTGCGAGGCGTACGGCTGCGCGGCGGGCGTCTGGTAGCCGTTCTGCGGCGGCGGGGTCTGGTAGCCGCCCTGCTGCGGGTAGCCGTACGAAGGCGCCTGTGCCGGTGTGCCGTACGGGCCCGGCTGGTAGGGCGTCTGGACCTGGCCGCTCTGCGGCAGCGAGGAGTCCACCGGCGGGAAGACCGCCGACCCGACGCCCGAGCCGCTGTTCGGTGCGGGAGCGCCGCCGACCACCATCGGGGCGGCGCCGGTGTGGCCCGACGTCATGACCCGCAGGCACTCGTCGCGCATGGACTCGGCCGACGGGAACCGCTCGTTCGGGTTCTTCTTCAGCGCGCGGGCGACCAGCGCGTCGACGGCCGGGGTGACGGAGCGGTTGATCGAGGAGGGCGCGACCGGCTCCTCCTGTACATGCGCGTACGCGATGGCCAGCGGCGAGTCCGCGTCGAACGGCAGCCGGCCCGTCAACAGCTGGAACAGCATGATGCCGACCGAGTAGAGGTCGGAGCGCGCGTCCACCCCGCGGCCGAGCGCCTGCTCGGGCGAGAGGTACTGCGGAGTGCCCACGACCATGCCGGTCTGTGTCATCGACGTGACGCCCGACTGCATGGCGCGGGCGATGCCGAAGTCCATGACCTTCACGACGTTGCGCTTGGTCATCATCACGTTGCCGGGCTTGATGTCGCGGTGGACCAGGCCCATCTCGTGGCTGGTGTCCAGCGCGGCCAGCACATCGGCGGTGATCTTCAGCGCCTTGTCGGCCGGCATCGCGCCGTACTGGGCGATGTCCGCCTGGAGCACGGAGCCGAGCGGCTGCCCCTCCACGTACTCCATGACGATGTACGGCATCAGCGCGTCGCCGAGGGTGTCCTCGCCGGTGTCGAAGACCGAGACGATGTTGGTGTGCGACAGCTTGGCGACCGCCTGCGCCTCACGCCGGAACCGCTCGCGGAACGACTGCTCGCGCCCCAGTTCCGTGTGGAGCGTCTTGATGGCGACCTGCCGGTCCAGCGCCTGGTCGTACGCCAGGTACACCGACGCCATACCGCCTTCGCCGAGCAGGTCACGGAGCTGATAGCGCCCTCCGGCAACCGAATCTCCCGCATAGCGGCCCTGCGCGCCGTCCTGGCTCATGGCGTGGCTCCCCCTGTGGCGCACTGATATGGCGCTCTGCTTACTGATGTGGTGCTCGCGGTACTGGTCGGCGCTCGTGCGTACCGGTCCGTGCGGACCCGAGCTCCATGACCTCTCAGCTGCGGACTGCTCAGCCGTGGACTGCCTGCGGGCCCCGGCCCACGGGCCCCGGCCTACGGGGGAAAGTCTGCCCGAGGGCACCGACACGTCAAGCCGGGGGCCCGTTCCGTGACCGTACGCGTACCAAGCGTCTCGCAAGCGTTACAGGAAGGACGCAGGATTTGCATGGGTGACGCGATTCCGGGTTTGATAGCCGGTCATTGCCGGACCGGGCCCTCTCCTGGAGCCTGTAGCGTGGCGTGGCACTGGGCCGCGAGGACCACCGAGCCCACCGAGCACCACCCGCGTACCACCGCTGACGCGGACCGACACGACGGCGAGGACTGATGGCACCCGAATCCGAGGCAGGCGGCGGCGGGGTGTCGGACGTGCCGGAGTCGTGGGGCGTCGGCGGACTCGTCGGCGACGGCCGTTACCGGCTGACCCACCGTCTCGGCCGCGGCGGCATGGCCGAGGTGTTCGCCGCCGAGGACGTGCGGCTCGGCCGCACCGTCGCCGTGAAGCTGCTCAGGTCCGACCTCGCCGAGGACCCGGTCTCCAAGGCCCGGTTCACCCGCGAGGCACAGTCGGTCGCGGGCCTCAACCACCACGCCGTGGTCGCCGTGTACGACTCCGGCGAGGACTACTGGGGCGGCAACACCGTCCCGTACATCGTGATGGAGCTGGTCGAGGGCCGCACCATCCGCGATCTGCTGATCAACGCCGAGGCCCCGCCGCCCGAGCAGGCGCTGATCATCGTCTCCGGTGTGCTGGAGGCGCTCGCCTACTCGCACCAGCACGGCATCGTGCACCGGGACATCAAGCCCGCCAACGTGATCATCACGGACGGCGGCGCGGTCAAGGTGATGGACTTCGGCATCGCCCGTGCCCTGCACGGCGCGCAGTCGACGATGACCCAGACCGGCATGGTCATGGGGACGCCCCAGTACCTCTCCCCTGAACAGGCCCTCGGCAAGGCCGTCGACCACCGTTCCGACCTGTACGCGACCGGCTGCCTGCTGTACGAACTGCTCGCCATGCGGCCCCCGTTCACCGGGGAGACCCCGCTCTCCGTGGTCTACCAGCACGTCCAGGACATGCCGATCCCGCCGTCGCAGGTGTCGGAAGCGGTGCCTCCGGAGCTCGACGGGCTCGTGATGCGCTCCCTCGCGAAGGACCCGGACGACCGGTTCCAGAGCGCCGAGGAGATGCGGGCGCTGGTCGCGTACTCGCTCCAGATGCTTCAGCAGCAGGGCGGCCACACGGGTACGTGGAACACCGGCCCGGTCACGATGCACGAGGGCGGCTCCACCCCGGCGATGGGCACGGCGGCCACCACGGCGTTCAGCCACCCGCAGCACGGTGACACCTCGCAGGGCCCGATCCTGCCGCCGATGAACCCGGACGACGGTTCGTACGACGGCGAGGGCAGGGGCAGGAGCCGGGGCGGCCGCGGCTGGATCTGGGTGGTCGCCGTGCTCGCGGTGGTCGCCATCGGCGCGGGCATCGTCTTCGCGAACGGTGGTCTGAACAGTGGCAGCGGATCGGGCGGGACGACCTCCGACAAGTCGCCGTCGACCAGCCACTCCAAGACCGACAAGCCGAGCGACACCCCGACGGACGACTCGTCGCCGGACACCAGCACCGACCCCGGCACGTCCAGCGGCGGCCAGTACACGAACCGGCCCTCGTACACCCCGTCGGACAGCCCGACCAACCACCCGCCCTCGACGCCCCCGCCGACCCCGTCCACCTCCGGCGGTACGTCGTCGGACGGCGGTTCCTCGTCCACGGGCGGCAAGACGAACGGCGGCAGTGACAGCGGCGGTACGTCGTCGGACGGCGGTTCCTCGTCCACCGGAGGCAAGACGAACGGCGGCAACCAGGACAACGGCGGGACGACGGACGGTTCGACGACGGCGGGCGGCGGCCCCGCCGGCGGCGCCACCACGGACGGGTCGAGCACGGCGGGCACCGCGGCGGGCACGACCGCGGGCGACGCGGCGGCGGGCGCGACCGGGGGCTGACGGCCTGACGGCCGGGAGGCGGAATCACCACCGGGACTTCCTCCCGGAAATTCACCCCGAGAAGGCCTCGCAGACCGCCTCGTACTCGCGGGTCCACCACACCACCAGGGCCGATGCCGCCGGGAACAGCGGGTCGGCCCTGCGGTCGTGCAGCTGGTAGCGCCAGCGCAGCGTCCAGAAGTCGTTGAGCCGCTCCCACCACACCCGGTGGACGGCGGCGGCGAGTTCGGCGGGCGCCGCCGACGCGGCCCGCCGGTACGCGCGGGCGTAGGCCCGTACCTTCGCCAGCTCCAGCTCGCCGGTGGGCTGCACGAAGAAGATCACCGCCGCTCTGACCGCCTCCTCGGCGCGCGGCTTCACACCCAGCCGGTCCCAGTCGATGATCGCGGCCGGTTCGGCGCCCCGGTAGAGCAGGTTGAGCGGGTGGAAGTCGCCGTGCACCCAGCCGCCCGCGGCGCCCGCCGGCGGGCGCCGGTGCGCATGGCGTTCCAGGAGGCGGCGGCGCTCGCGCAGCCGGTGTTCGGCGAGTTCGTCGAAGGCGTCGCGGCCGGACTGCCGGCAGGCCAGCCTGCCGAGCAGTTCCTCGATGACCGCGAAGGTGTCGGCGGGGTCGGCGCTCTCGTGCTCGGGCGGCGCCGACTCGGCCTCCATCACCCGTTCCAGACCCGTGTGGACCAGCCCGAGGAGTGCGCCGAGCCGCCGGGAGCACGCCGTGCTGAGCTGGGCGCCTTCCCGGTGGCGCCCGTCGATCCAGGGGTGCAGCGCGTAGCAGCGGCCGCCGATCACGGCGACGGTGTCGCCGTCGGTGTCGGCCAGCGGCGGCGCGACGGGGACCCCGAGCGCCTGGAGGCGCTGGGTGGCGCGGTGCTGGCGGCTGATCGCGGCCGGGTCGCCGTCGAGGTGGTGCTTGAGGAAGTAGTCGCCACGGGTGGTGGCGAGCCGGTAGCCGCGGTTGAGCAGCCCCTGGGCGACGGGCTCGCAGGAGAGCGCATCACCGGTGGACCGATAGCGGCGCAGCAGCTCCCCTACAGGCGGTGTTGCATATGAGCGCGGCACTCGCCAGATGTTAGATCACCGGGAGGCGGCGGCTGTTTCGGGAGCGGTGTACTCCATCCGGTCCAGCGTGGCGAACTGCGGCCTGATGCGGAGATAGACCGCGTCGTACGGTTCGCCGTTCACCTCGTCCGGGGCCGTCTCGAACTGTGCCAGCTCCTCGGGGGCCGGGACGGTCAGCTCGGCGGTGCCGGTGAACTGGACCGACCACAGATGTGCGTCCTCGGAGGCCAGATTGTCGGCCGCGTAGGCGACGACGCTGCCCGCGCAGGCCTCGTGGTGCCCATGGCCCGCGTGCATCCGCAGAATCACGCATCCGTCCGAGACGATGTGCCGGGCGATGGCCAGGAAGGGGAGCGCGCGCATGCTGGCGGCGACTCGCCCGTACGACACTCGGCTGAGCAGGGCGATGGCGCGCTGTTCCTCGATGGGCATGGCTTCCACTGTCCGCCCCGGGCACCGTGCCGGTAAGGGGACAGCTGCCCCATGATTGAGGACGTAGGTCCCGAATAAGGCCGAACAAGCCATTCAGCTGGATTTCAAACCATTCCGGGCCGGGCAATGTCCGCCCCGGTGCGACCGCCCGGGTGCGACTCCGGGCGGACGCGGGGGCGCCCGGTCAGCTCTCGCCCCGGTCCTGTCCGGCCTGGATCCGGGCCACGTACGCGGCCGCCTGCGAGCGCCTCTCCATGCCCAGTTTGGCGAGCAGGCTGGAGACGTAATTCTTGATCGTCTTTTCGGCGAGATGCAGTCGTTCACCGATGACGCGGTTGGTCAGGCCCTCGCCGATCAGGTCGAGAATCTTCCGTTCCTGATCGGTGAGACTCGCCAGGCGGGCATCACGTTTGCTGGTGCCACCGTCGCGCAGCCGCTCCAGGACGCGTGCCGTGGCCACCGGGTCGAGCAGCGACTTTCCGGCCGCGACATCCCGTACGGCCGACAGCAGCTCGCTGCCGCGGATCGCCTTCAGCACATAGCCGGAGGCGCCCGCCATGATCGCGTCGAAGAGCGCCTCGTCGTCGGAGAACGAGGTGAGCATGAGGCATTTGATGTTCTCGTCGGCCGAACGGATCTCCCGGCAGACCTCGACCCCGCTGCCGTCCGGCAGCCGGACGTCCAGGACCGCGACATCGGGCCGGGTGGCCGGGATCCTGGCGAGGGCGTCGGCGGCGGTACCCGCCTCACCGACGATCTCGATGTCGTCCTCCATGGCCAGAAGCTCATGAACTCCGCGCCGTACTACTTCATGGTCGTCAAGGAGAAAAACGCTGATTTTTCCATCTTCGGGCACGGAATCAGTTTCCCATACGAACTCTTCCCGTGCCCGGGGTGCCCGGTATAACGTGCCCCTGTTCCGGCGGCCTGCAAGGCTGTGACCAGTGATTGTTCGCCCATTTCTCGATTTACTTGGAAATCCAAGCAAAATCGCAGGTCAAATGGGGTTTCGCAGTTCTGCGAAGCACTGGGTAACGTGCCTTTGAGAGGGTGCTCGCCGGGGCACCTGTCACGCCTGTTCCCGGTTCGTCGCACCCACCCCGTGCGGGGGACCCGGATTCGGGCGAGCCGCACTGGCCTTACCGGCAACCCCGGGGGCCGGACCGACGGAGGAGCACGCACGTGACCGTGGAGAGCACTGCCGCGACGCGCAAGCCGCGACGCAGCAGCAAGCGAGCCGGCGCCGCAAAGACGCCGCAGGCGTCCGAGCCCCAGCTCGTACAGCTGCTGACGCCCGAGGGCGAGCGCATCGAGCACCCCGAGTACGAAGTGGATCTCACGCCCGAAGAGCTGCGCGGTCTGTACCGGGACATGGTCCTGACCCGCCGTTTCGACGCGGAGGCCACCGCACTCCAGCGCCAGGGCGAGCTGGGCCTGTGGGCCTCGCTGCTCGGCCAGGAGGCCGCCCAGATCGGATCGGGCCGGGCCCTGCGGGACGACGACTACGTCTTCCCGACCTACCGGGAGCACGGCGTGGCCTGGTGCCGCGGCGTCGACCCGACCAATCTGCTGGGCATGTTCCGCGGCGTGAACCACGGCGGCTGGGACCCCAACAGCAACAACTTCCACCTGTACACCATCGTCATCGGCTCGCAGACGCTGCACGCGACCGGTTACGCGATGGGCATCGTCAAGGACGGCGCGGACTCCGCGGTCGTCGCCTACTTCGGCGACGGCGCGTCCAGCCAGGGCGACGTGGCCGAGGCGTTCACCTTCTCGGCGGTCTACAACGCCCCGGTGGTCTTCTTCTGCCAGAACAACCAGTGGGCGATCTCCGAGCCCACCGAGAAGCAGATGCGGGTGCCGCTCTACCAGCGCGCCCAGGGCTTCGGCTTCCCGGGCGTCCGGGTCGACGGCAACGACGTACTCGCCTGTCTGGCCGTCACCAAGTCGGCCCTGGAGCGGGCCCGCCGGGGCGAGGGCCCCACGCTGGTCGAGGCGTACACCTACCGGATGGGCGCCCACACCACGTCCGACGACCCCACGAAGTACCGCACGGACGACGAGCGGCAGGCGTGGGAGGCCAAGGACCCGATCCAGCGGCTGAAGACGTACCTGGAGAAGCAGAAGTTCGCCGACGAGGCGTTCTTCACCGGGCTGGAGAGCGAGAGCGAGGCGCTCGGCAAGCGGGTGCGGGAGGTCGTACGCGCGATGCCCGATCCGGACTCGATGGCCATGTTCGAGAACACCCATGCCGACGGCCACGCGCTCGTCGACGAGGAGCGCGCGCAGTTCGCCGCCTACCAGGCGTCCTTCGCGGACTCCGCCGAGGAGGGCAACTGATCATGGCCGCGAAAAGCATGACCATCGCGAAGGCGCTCAACGAGTCGCTGCGCAAGGCGCTCGACACCGACCCCAAGGTCCTCATCATGGGTGAGGACGTCGGCAAGCTCGGCGGCGTCTTCCGCATCACCGACGGGCTGCACAAGGACTTCGGCGAGGGCCGGGTCATCGACACCCCGCTCGCCGAGTCCGGCATCGTCGGCACCGCGATCGGACTGGCCCTGCGCGGCTACCGGCCGGTCGTGGAGATCCAGTTCGACGGCTTCGTCTTCCCGGCGTACGACCAGATCGTCACGCAGCTGGCGAAGATGTTCGCGCGCTCGCTCGGCAAGATCAAGCTGCCGGTCGTCGTCCGGATCCCGTACGGCGGCGGCATCGGCGCGGTCGAGCACCACAGCGAGTCCCCCGAGGCGCTCTTCGCCCACGTGGCGGGGCTGAAGGTCGTATCGCCGTCCAACGCGTCCGACGCGTACTGGATGATGCAGCAGGCCATCCAGAGCGACGACCCCGTGATCTTCTTCGAGCCGAAGCGGCGGTACTGGGACAAGGGCGACGTCGACACCGACGCGATCCCGCACCCGCTGCACAAGGCGAAGGTGGCCCGTGAGGGCTCCGACCTGACGCTCGCCGCGTACGGCCCGATGGTGAAGGTCTGCCTGGAGGCGGCGGCAGCGGCGGCCGAGGAGGGCAAGTCCGTGGAGGTCGTGGACCTGCGGTCGATGTCCCCGATCGACTTCGACAGCGTGCAGGCCTCGGTGGAGAAGACGCGCAGGCTGGTCGTGGTGCACGAGGCGCCGGTCTTCCTCGGCACGGGCGCGGAGATCGCCGCCCGGATCACCGAGCGGAGCTTCTACCACCTGGAGGCGCCGGTGCTGCGGGTCGGCGGATACCACGTGCCGTACCCGCCGGCGCGCCTGGAGGACGAGTACCTGCCGGGCCTGGACCGGGTGCTCGACGCCGTCGACCGCTCGCTTGCGTACTGAGGAGCGCCGTGACCATGACTGATATCGCGACCCCGGTCCGAGAGTTCAAGATGCCCGACGTGGGCGAGGGGCTCACCGAGGCGGAGATCCTCAAGTGGTACGTCGCCCCCGGCGACACCGTCACCGACGGCCAGGTGGTGTGCGAGGTCGAGACCGCGAAGGCCGCCGTCGAGCTGCCCATCCCGTTCGACGGTGTGGTGCGTGAGCTGCGCTTCCCGGAGGGCACCACGGTCGACGTCGGCCAGGTGATCATCACGATCGGCGGAGCGCCGGGTTCCGAGCCGGAACAGGCCGCCGCCCCGCAGCAGATCGAGCAGCCCGCCGAGCAGGAGTCGACGCGGGAGTCCGGGCAGGAGACCGCTCAGGGTTCCGCGCAGGAGGCGAAGCCCGCCGCCCGCCAGCCGGTGCTGGTCGGGTACGGGGTCTCCGAGGCGTCGACCAAGCGCCGGGCGCGCAAGAGCGCGGCGCCGGAGCCGGATGCCGCGCCGGAGGGCACGTACTACGCGCCGCCCACCGCGCCGCCGGCCGCCGCGCCGGTCAACGGCCACACCGTGGCCCGTCCGCTCGCCAAGCCGCCGGTCCGCAAGCTCGCCAGGGACCTCGGTATCGACCTGACCGCGGTCACGCCGTCGGGCCCGGACGGGATCATCACCCGCGAGGACGTCCACGCGGCCGTGGCCCCGGCCCCGCAGGAGCCCACGGCGGCCGCGGGGGAGCCGGCCGCCGAGGCCGTGCCCGTCATCGCGCCGGACGCGCGGGAGACCCGTATCCCCGTCAAGGGCGTACGGAAGGCCACCGCGCAGGCGATGGTCGGCAGCGCCTTCACGGCGCCGCACGTCACCGAGTTCGTCACGGTGGACGTCACCCGCACCATGAAGCTCGTCGCCGAGCTGAAGACGGACAAGGAGTTCGAAGGGCTGCGGGCCAACCCGCTGCTCCTGATCGCCAAGGCCCTGCTGGTCGCGATCAAGCGGAACCCGGAGGTCAACTCCGCCTGGGACGAGGCCAACCAGGAGATCGTGCAGAAGCACTACGTCAACCTGGGCATCGCCGCGGCCACCCCGCGCGGTCTGCTCGTCCCGAACATCAAGGACGCGCACGCCAGGACGCTGCCCGAACTGGCCCGTGCGCTGGGCGAACTGGTCACCACGGCCCGTGAGGGCAAGACGTCCCCGGCGGCGATGCAGGGCGGGACGGTGACCATCACCAACGTCGGCGTCTTCGGCATCGACACCGGTACGCCGATCCTCAACCCGGGCGAGTCCGCGATCCTCGCGGTCGGCGCGATCAAGCTCCAGCCGTGGGTCCACAAGGGCAAGGTGAAGCCCCGCCAGGTCACCACGCTGGCGCTCTCCTTCGATCACCGCCTGGTCGACGGCGAACTCGGCTCGAAGGTGCTCGCGGATGTCGCGGCGATCCTGGAGCAGCCGAAGCGGCTGATCACCTGGGCGTAGCAGCCGGGCACTGCCGCCTGAACGGCCCCTGGACGCGATGTGCGTCCGGGGGCCGTTCGCTGACCGCCCCGACTACGCTGACGGGCAACCCAGTTGAGAGAGGTTGAGCGATGCGTCTTGCCGACGGTCCCCATGTGGAGTGTGCGATAGAGATCGCCGTGGCACCGGATCGGGTGTGGGAGCTGGTCTCGGACATCACCACCTCCGCCCGTTACAGCCCTGAACTCCAGTCAGTGGAGTGGCTCGACGGAGCCGAGGGGCCGGTCGTCGGCGCGTGCTTCGCCGGGCACAACCGCAATGACGGTCTGGGCGAGTGGAGCACCGTCAGCCGGATCGCGGAGCTGGACCAGCACCGCACCTTCCGGTGGGAGGTCGTCTACGACAAGGAGCGGAGCAGCGGAAACCCCCTGGCCACCTGGACATACACCCTGGAGCCGCTCGCGGACGGCACCCGCACCCGCCTCCAGCACGGCATGCGGCTCGGCAACGCCGAAGGCCCGCTCCAGGCGTTCATCGCCCAGCACCCGGACCGGGAGGAGCAGATCATCGACGGGCGGCTGGCCCTGCTGCGTACCGGCATCGAGACGACACTGGCGGGCGTGAAGGCCGACGCGGAGGGCGCGACGGCCTGAGCGTTCGTACGGAACGGGCCCCGGACACGGTGTGCGTCCGGGGCCGCGCTATGTCCGTACGAGGGCGGGGGCCACGTCGAGTTCGGCCCAGACGGCTTTGCCCACGGTCAGGGTCTGTACGTCCCAGCGGGCCGCGACCGTGTCCACGATGAGCAGCCCGCGCCCGAACTGGTCGTCCGGATCGGCCTTGCGCGGCACGGGCAGCCGCTCCCCGCGCGGGTCGGTCACCGTGATCCGTACGGCCCTGCCGTCCAGGCTGACCTCGACCCGGAACAGCCGGTCCCGCAGACATCCGTGCAGCACGGCGTTGCCGCACAGCTCCCCCGCCACGAGTGCGGCGTCGCCCGCGAGTTCGGGGTGCCCCCACTCGGCGACGAGCGAGGCGACACGTCTGCGGGCCAGGGGCACGCTGCGCGGGTACGGGGGGTAGTTGACCTTGTCGTGCCGTACGGCCATGACACGTGCCTCCTCGTGCGAGTGCGGCGGTGGCAGTACCGCGCCGGGCAGGCCGGAGCGGTGCACTTCCGCCAACTGGCGCCGCTGTGCGAGCGGTTGCGTACTGACCGTAGCGGTGTGAATCGCTGGGCAGCAAGTTATTCGGACAGAAAATTCTCTGCCCTTGTTGTGTTGCGCCTGGGACGACAGCAGACTGAAGCGAATTGCGGGGAAGGGACGGCACATGGCCGGTACGAGTCCGGACCGGGGCAGGACGGTCTCCACCGTCCTCGGGCGGCGCCTGGGGAGCGAGCTGCTACGTATGCGTGAGGTGAGGGACCTTCGCCAGTCGCACGCGGCTGAAGCGCTGACGGCGTCCGTCGCCAAGGTCGCAAAGATAGAGCGCGGACTTGTGCCGGTTCGCGATCCGGACGTCCGGGCGTTGTGCCATCTGTACGGCAATGATGACCCTGAGGCCGTCAACCGGCTGCTGGCCCTTGCCAGGGCGGACCGGGAGAGGCGCAAGGCGCATGGGTGGTGGAACCAGTACCCGCAGCTCCAGGCGATGGGCGAGTACGTGGCGCTGGAAGACATCGCGACCCTTGTGCGCACCTGGCAGCTTGCTGTCATCCCGGGCCTGCTCCAGACCGCCGACTACGCCCGCGCCCTGGCAGTGGGCAACGGTTCGTGGTCCGACCTCGACGAGATCGACCCGTTCGTCGAGTCCCGCATGGCGCGCAAGGCGCGGCTGGTGGGAGAACATCCACTGGAGCTGTGGGCCGTCGTCGGTGAGGGCTGTCTGCGGCAACTTGTCGGAGGCCGGGAGGTAATGCGCGAACAGCTCGGTCATTTGCTGGAAATGACACGGCAGCCCCACGTGAAGTTGCAGGTGGTGCCTTACCTCGCCGGTGCTCATCCGGGGATGACCAGCGCGTTCACGATCGTTTCGTTCGCCGAACCGGGGGCGCTCGACGTGGTGCACATGGATACCACGTCGACCACGCTGTGGTTGGAGGGCGATACTGATTCCGCGCATCACGGCCAACTGTTCGAGCGAATTACTCGGTTGGGCCTTGCTCAGCGCAATTCGATCAGGCTGGTAGAGAGCATCCTCAAGGAGCTGTAGCGCGTGACCCCGTTCGAGTTCGCCAAGTCCAGCTTCAGCGGGGGCAATGCAGGACAGGAGTGCGTGGAGGTCGCTGTGAACGTGCCCGGCACGGTGGCCGTGCGGGACTCGAAGGACACGGCGGGGCCCGTCATTCTGCTCAACTCCGCCGCCTGGGACGCCTTCAGGTCCGGCCTGACCGGATCGGGACGACGGTACTGAAAGAACCTCCCTGACCTGCCGGCGCAGCAGGTCATGGAGGTTCTGCCCTCGTTCTCGGCCATGCGAGGGGTCAGCCGACGGCACCGAGGATCGGTGCCCAGGCGGAACCGGTGAGTGCGGTCACCGCCTGCTTCTGGGAGAGCGGGGGAGTGTCACGGGTCGGCTTCGGCCGGTTTCCACCGGACTCGCCGGTGGTGTTCCACTGCACCAGCTGGAGCTGGGCGCCGGTCGACTTCAGGGTCACCGTCGTCGTCCAGCGGTGAGCGACCTCGGAGGCGGGGACGGGGTCGGCACCGATCGGCTGCCTTTCCGCGATCTTCTCCGACATCACCAGGGCTCCGCCCGGAAGCGCGGCGCTGCTCGGCAGCTCGCTCACCTTGCAGGTGTCACCGGCCTTGCGGCGCCCGGCCGTCTGGTCGCAGTTCAGCCCTTCGCCGTCCTTGAGCGGCAGCTTGAGCCGCATGGCCGAGACACCGACCCCGGCGGCGCCGTGCCCGTCGTTGACGTCCACTTCGCCGTTGGCGACCCACCCGCCGGACGGATCCGACGGGTTGTTGCTCTGTCCGTGCTCCTGGGCGAACCGGCTCCCGGGGAACGTCTTCTTCACCGCGTTGATCATCTGGGTGCCGGTGATCGCGGAACGGGGCATCGCCAGCGCCACCGCTTGCATGTCGGAACCTTCGGAAGCCCCGGCGAGCGCGCCGGGGAGCACCAGTCCGGCTGCCGCGATCGCGGCGCAGGCGCCGACCCCGGCGATGAGTCCGGCGTTGCGCCGGCGCCGGCTGCGGCTCCGTCCGCGCTCGACGGCCCCGCTCGTGAGCGCGGTGAGATCGGGTTCGAGGGAGTCGGCCGTGCGGTTCAGGGCGTGTGCGAGGTCTGCTTCGAAGGGCATGCTGGCGCCACCTTTTCTGTCACTGATGGGGGTCTCGCGATGGTTTCGGCCTGTGTGCACCGGTGCTCAGTGCGGAACGAGGTCGGACAGGCTGTCGCCGAGCAGCGCGCGCACCCTGTTGAGTGCCCGGGTGCCCTGGGAGCGGACCGCCCCGCTGCTGAGCTTGAGCATCTTGGCGGTCTCCTCGATGCTGCGGTCCTCCCAGTAGCGCAGCAGCAGCACCGCACGGTCCCGGGGCGGTAGTTGGCCGAGCGCGTCCAGCAGGGTGAGCCGCAGTGCGGCGTCCGGGCCGGCCGCCGCGCTGTCGGGCAGGTGTCCGGTGGGGCGCTCGCCCGAGCTTCGCCGACGCCGCAGGGTGAGGGAGGTGCGGACCAGAATCGTCTGGGCGTAGGCCGCGGGGCTGTCCGCTCTGGCCACCCGTTTCCAGTGCACGTACACCCGGCTGAGGGTCTCCTGGACGAGGTCCTCGGCGAGATGTGTGTCACCGGCCGCGAGGACGTACGCCGAGCGGTACAGCGCCTTCGCTCTCTCGGCCACGAACTCCAGGTACTGATCCTCCTGTGCTGATTTCACTCGGCCCCCGTCGGTTCTCTTGTGCCGTGATCCCCGTGCATACCCCCTTGACTACGTGAGACGGCGGGATGTCGCGGGGCAGGAGCATCCTCTTTTCCACCGCTGCCGCGGCAGCGGTGTGACGCGGGAGCACCCGCGATGTCCCCGCCCCGTCTCGATTCGATGTCGCTCCGAGTGGAGCTGGGCGAATCGTCTCCGGGCAGCGTCTTACCAGTGAGGCCGTCCGGTCCTGAGATGGCTGGAGCGGGGTCCGCGCCGCAGAGGCCGCGAGCCCCGCAGGAGAAGGGAGTTGCTTCGGATGGTGCACCGTATTCGTGTTCTTCTGCTGACCGTCTCGCTGCTGGTGGCGGGCGGTCTGATGTCGGCCGCACCGGCTTCCGCCGTCATCGGAGGGTCGGTGAGCACCTATGCACCGTGGGCGGTGCGCATGGTGGTCGACGGTAAGCAGGAGTGCACCGGCACGGCGATCTCGTCGCAGTGGATCATCAGCGCTTCGCACTGCTTCTTCGAGCAGGCGGAGCCCGTCGCCGACTCCCGGATCTCGTTCCGGGTCGGCAACCTCGACGAGCGGAAGGGCACCACGGTGCACCCGGTGAAGGGCAGCCGGGTGGGCAGTGCGAAGGCCGACATGATGCTGATCAAAGTGCCGCCGATGAAGGTCCGGGTGGCGCGGCTCGCCACGGTCGCGGCTCGCCCCGGTCAGCTCGTGCAGCAGTACGGGTGGGGTGCGACCTGCACGGGGGACGAGAACACCTGCCAGTCGCCTGTGGTCAAGCAGTCGAAGCTGCGTGTTCTGCGGTCGGACGCACCCGGGTGCGACGGACTTGCCGTGCCGGGCGGGACGGACTTCTGCGCGCAGAAGGTCTCCGGGATTCCCGCCGGCGGTGACTCCGGTGGCCCGGTGATGACCATCGGCCCGCGCGGCAGCGAGACGCTCATCGGGGTCTTCTTCGGCTCCGACCGGGAGAAGTTCGCGGGGGCCGGCCAGGTCTCCCAGCAGCTCAAGTGGATCCGCTCGGTCATCGACCGGCACTGAGCCCCGCGGGGCGGCTTCACGGCGCGCTGAAGCCGCTCTCGCCGTTCCCCGCAGAGACGGGTCATGGGCGGTTGAGCACGTACACCGGCGCTCCGTCCGCCGCCGCCCCCACGGGGTGGATGCACGCGTGCTTGCGCATGAACCGCAGGCACTCGTTGACGCGGTGCGCCGGGAGACCGGTCCTGGTCGCGATGGACTCCAGCGGCAGTCGCAGCTCGCCGGTGTCCGCCAGCGGCGGGGCGATGGTGAGGGCTACCGCCCAGACGTCCTCGGTCACCGACATGCGCGTCTTCCAGTCGGCCAGTACGGCCTCTGTGGTCGGGCGGGAGGGGCGCCCGTCCGGGATCTCTGGACTGGCGGGCACGGTGCCGAACCGGTCCGCGATCCGCTCGGCGGATCGGGCAGTGGTCTGTTGTGCGGCGAGCATCTCCCGCTGTATCGAAAGGGATTCGCGTTGGAGTGCGAGATGTTCCCGCTCCATGGCGAGGCGTTCGCGCTGCGCGGACGCGAACTCTTCGTCGAGCCGTATGTTGCGCTCCTCAAGGCGGATGATTGCTTCCACCATCTGTTCCGGCATGGTGTACGCCACTGGGGCCGTCGGTTCGGGTGGCTGAATCTCTGCTGTCGGGAGACTGTAGGAACCGGTGCGCTGGATGGTCTGGACAACCTCCGAGACCCATTCCTTGAAGGGCCGGCACGACGGCTTCGTACTCCCGTTGACGAGCAGGACGAGTCCCTGTAGGTCGATGACATTCAGGTCTCGACGCCACTCTCTACCTGCGGGAATCTTGAGACCGTAGGCTCCAGCTACGGTCTCAAGAATGTCTCGGTGCCCCCCTGGGACGTGATCGCGCACCGCAGTCCTGGAGTTGCTGTAACCGAGCTCCCGGCAGACATCCACCGCCGGGAACCAGTGGGATCCGTCCGGCATGGTCAGCCTTCGCAGGCGCGTTCCCGTCGCCCCGTAGACGAAGTCGCTGATGTCCAATGCCTCGGTTCGCCTGCACACGTCGGGCTGTGTGCTCTGTTCGTCCATGTGGACCACCTCCACGCGGAAGGTAAAGGGGTGCAAATGACATATGCCAGTCGAATGCGGGAGGTTCACGATTGCGAGTGAATGACATCGGAAAAGCTGCGGATCGGTCATGTTCTGAGAGCCGTTGACAAGGGGTGCGCCCGTACCGGCGGCGTCTCGGGTTGGCGCCGCCGGTACGGGGCGGTGTCCGGCCCCCGGCCGATTGGTCCGCATTATCCGAGCATGCCGACCTCGTAGCCGCCGCCGGGCTGCTTGATCATGACGTTGCCGCGGTTGAAGGCGTTGATGATGGCGATCTGGGACACCAGGGCGGCGAGCTGGTCCTCGTCGTAGTGCTTGGCGGCGTCGGCCCAGGCCTCGTCCGTGACGCCGCCGGCCGCGTCGGCGAGGCGGGTGCCCTGCTCCGCCAGCTCCAGAGCCGCGCGCTCGGCCTCGGTGAAGACCGTGGTCTCCCGCCAGGCGGCGATCAGATTGAGCCGGTCCGCGGTCTCACCGGCCGCGGTGGCCTCCTTGGTGTGCATGTCGAGACAGGCGCCGCACCCGTTGATCTGGCTCGCGCGGATCTTCACCAGCTCCTGCGTCGCGACGGGCAGCGCCGACGATGCGACGATCGCCTTGTTCGCCGCGATGATGTGCTTCCAGACCTTGCCCGCGACCGCGTTCTCGAACATGTTGATACGGGGACCCATGATGGACTCCTCTGTCGTGATCGATGCCTACACGGATACGACGGAACAGCTCGGCTCGATGTGACATCCGCGCAGACACGCCGTGCACGTCCACGCCGTACACGCCGTGGACAGACCGGGCAGGCGTAGGTCGAAAGTCCGGTGTGTCAGCGGCTGCGGGCCGATGCGGGGCGATGGACGCATGGACTGGAATGGGCGGATGAGTACCGCCGAGCCGCCGATTGACCCCGCCGTCCTGCACCGTCTGGCCGCCGAGCGCACCGTCTGGCTGTGCGGGGTCCGTCCCGACGGGTCACCCCACGTGACGCCGGTGTGGTTCGTCTTTCTCCGGGGCAGCTGGTGGATCGGCGTGGACAGCGGCTCGGTCAAGGTGCGCAACCTCCGGGAGAATCCGCGGGTCTCCCTGGCGCTGGAGGACGGCCGGTCCCCCGTCGTGGCGGAGGGAGAGGTTCATCTCCGCCACGACGGGTTTCCCGACGAGGTGAAGGCCGCGTTCGCGGCGAAGTACGCATGGGACGTCACGGTCCCCCACCGCCCGGGCGGAGGACGTGTACTGCTCGAAGTCCCCGTGCGGCGATGGCTGTTGACGGGTGTCGCGCAGTGACGGCGGGGACGGCGGCCCCACTCCGTTGCGCAGGTGGCCGCGCTCAACTTACGGAAGGTGGACACTGGTTGCACCCTTGGTGGTGTTTGGCGTTGCACTGCGGTAGACACGTCCGAAGCCGTCCGGGTTCCCGGCGCCTCGGGGCGTCTGCCCGTCACGGGCCGGGGAGTGTCTCGGCCTACTGGGCGCCGAATACCGCACGCAGCCGTTCCCCGAACTGGGCCGGATGTGTGGTCAGGCCGATGTGACCGCCGGGGAAGTGCCGGAGTTCCAGGCCGAGATGGCCGGCCAGGAAGGCGGCCGGGCGGTAGGTGAGTTCGCCACGGGACTCCTGGCCGGCGGCGAGCACGAGCTGATCCGCCAGAGCCGTGAGCCGGTTGAGGTCCGGGGTGTAGGACATGAAGCCGGGCACGATGCGCCCGACGAAGTACGGCAGGTCGGCCATCGTCCGTTCGGCCCGCGCAGCCGCCTGCGGAGGAAGCTCGGCCCCGGTCTTCGGTTCGCCGGCGTCGTCGTCCTTCTTCAGGCCCGCGGCGAACACGGCCATGGCCGGCATGAGCCCTTGCGTGCGGAACGTCTCCCGCACCCGCGCGATGAGCTCGCGATGGTCGGCGGCGTCCGGCAGGACCATGACCGCCGGGGGCTCGTGCGCCACGACGCGCTCGACGCGTTCGGGATGGGTGGTGAGCAGGTGCAGGGCAACGATCGCGCCCGAGCTGGCGCCGAACACCCGGGCGGGCTCGCCGGGCGACAGCAGTTCCAGTATCCGGAGTGCGTCGTCGGCGTGTTCGGCCACGTGCTGCTCGGCCTCGGGATCGTCCAGTGCGCTCCGGGACATGCCGCGCGGGTCGTAGGTGGCCACCGTGTACGCGGCGGCGAGGCCGTCAGCGATGTCGTCGAAGGCGGCTGCGCCGCCCGTCCCTCCGGGGATCAGCAGCAGGAGCGGGCCGTGGCCGCGTACTTCGTAGTGCAGGGTCGCGCCGTTCACGCGCACGCTGCCAGTGGTAGGAGCGGTCATGAGGAGTCTCCTTCTCGGGACGGCGGCCAGTGCTCCAGGAGGGTGTGCAGGGCGTCGAGGGCGCGGAGCCAGGACTGCTGCGGCGAGCGCTGGTGTGCGAAACCACCCGCTGCCTCCAGGGCGACGAACCCGTGGAACGTGCTGCGCAGCAACCGGACCGCGTCGGTCAGGTCCGGCTCGGCCAGTCCGTAACCGCGCAGCATTCCGTAGGTCAGCTCGACCGCGCGCCGCGGTCCGGGTGCCTTGGCGGCCAGCTCCGGGTCGATCTCGATCGGGGTCTGCGTCGCCAGGTAGCGGCCCGGATGCCGGTGGGCGTACTCCCGCCAGGCGTTGGCGAACGCGACCAGCGCGTCCTTGCCCGCCCGTCCGGCGGTCGCCTCCGCGATACGGATGGTCTTCTCGTCCGCCGCCAGCAACGCGATCCGTCCGCGCAGGTCCTCCAGGCCGCGGACGTGCGTGTAGAGACTCGCGTCCTTCACTCCGAGCCGCCGCGCCACCTGCGACATGGTCACCTGGCCGAGCCCCGCCTCGTCCGCCAGTTCGGCGCCCGCGACCGTCACCCGCTCCGCCGTCAGCCCTGCCCGCACCATGCGCCCCACCCTTCACGCCATTCCCCGGGATCCGTTCCTAGGGACCCTAGTTTTAGCCTAGGAGCCCTAGGAGCGGCAAGCGGGAGAGGCGTGCCCGGCGCGCGGGAGCCGTGGACGATCCGCTCGCCGGCCCCTGCCGCCATCCGCTCGCCGCCATCCGCTCGCCGGCCTCTGCCGCCGCCCGCTCGCGTCCCGGCATGCGGACGCCTCTCCCCGACGCATCCCTGTTGTATCTATGCTGTGCGCATGCCCGTCGCCCCGCTGAAACAGCCCCCCGCCGCCGACCGCGTCTACGCCCACGTCAAACAGGCCGTACTCGACCGCCGTTACGAGGGCGGGACGCTCCTCACCGAGGGCGAGCTCGCCGATGCCGTGGGGGTCTCCCGGACTCCCGTACGGGAGGCGCTGCTCAAGCTGGAGGTCGAAGGGCTCATCAAGCTCTACCCGAAGAAGGGCGCCCTGGTCCTCGCCGTCTCCGCGCAGGAGATCCACGACGTGGTGGAAACCCGGCTGCTGGTCGAGGAGTTCGCCGCGCGGAAGGCCGTGCCCGCCTCCCCCCAGCTCATCGAGCGGCTCGCCGAGCTGCTGGCCGAGCAGACCGCACAGGTGGAGTCCGGCGATCTCGCCGGAGCCGCCGTCAGCGACCGCTGCTTCCACGCGGAGATCGTCCGCAGCGCCGGGAACGAGATCCTCTCCCGCCTCTACGACCAGCTGCGCGACCGGCAGTTGCGGATGGGCGTCGCCGTGCTCCAGGCGCACCCCGACCGCACCGCCCTCACTCTCGCCGAGCACGGCGAGATCCTGGAAGCGCTGCGCGGTGCGAACGCCGACGACGCCGTCGCCGTCGTCCGCCGGCATGTCACCCGGATCCGGAACCTGGCCCGCGGGGAGGACCGATGAGCGCCGTGCTGCCCGGCGATCCGCCGGGAGGGCGGCGTGCGGTCACCGTGTGGTCGATCGGCGTCGCCGTCTACTTCGTGGCGATCGTCTTCCGTACCAGCCTGGGCGTGGCCGGTCTGGACGCCGCCGACCGCTTCCACGTCAACGCCTCCGCCCTCTCCACGTTCTCCATACTCCAGCTGCTCGTCTACGCCGGGATGCAGATACCCGTCGGCCTGCTCGTGGACCGGCTCGGCACCAAGAAGGTGCTGACCCTCGGGGTGGTGCTGTTCACGCTGGGACAGCTCGGCTTCGCGTTCTCCCCCACGTACGGCACGGCCCTCGCCTCCCGTGCGCTGCTCGGCTGCGGTGACGCCATGACCTTCATCAGCGTGCTGCGGCTCGGCAGCCGCTGGTTCCCCGCCCGGCGCGGGCCGATGGTCGCCCAGCTCGCGGGTCTGGTCGGGATGGCCGGCAACCTCGTCTCGACCATCGTCATCTCCCGTACGCTGCACGGCCTCGGCTGGACCGCCACCTTCGCGGGCAGCTCGCTCGCCGGGGTGCTGGTGCTGGTGGTGATGCTGCTCTTCCTGAAGGACCACCCCGAGGGGTTCGAGCCGCCGCCCGCCCCGCACCCGGGGGCCGCGTCCGTGCGCCGGCAGATCGCCGCGGCCTGGAGCGAACCCGGTACCCGGCTCGGGATGTGGGTGCACTTCACCACGCAGTTCCCCGCGATGTTCTTCCTGCTGCTGTGGGGGATGCCGTTCCTCGTGGAGGCGCAGGGCCTGTCCCGGGCCACGGCGGGCGAACTGCTCACCCTGATCGTGCTCTCGAACATGGTCGTCGGCCTGGTCTACGGGCAGATCATCGCCCGGCACCAGGGCGCCCGGGCCCCGATCGCCCTGTCCACGGTGGGTGCGACCGCACTGCTCTGGGCGTGCACCCTCGCCTGCCCGGGCGGCCACGCGCCGATGTGGCTGCTGCTGACGCTGTGCACGGTGCTCGGCGCCTGCGGTCCGGCCTCGATGATCGGCTTCGACTTCGCGCGGCCCGCCAACCCTCCGGAGCGCCAGGGCACCGCGTCCGGCATCGTCAACATGGGCGGCTTCATCGCGTCGATGGTGACCCTGCTCGCGGTCGGAGTCCTGCTGGACGCGACGGGCGACAACTACCGGATCGCCTTCTGCTCCATCTTCGTCCTGGAGGCGCTGGGCGTCACCCAGATCCTCCGGCTGCGCCGGCGCAGCGCGCGCCGCGAGAACGAGCGGCTGGTGACCAGCCGGGTGGAGGCCGTGCACGTCCCGGTGTGATCCGTCCCGACGTGATCCGTCCCGCGCGATCCCGGGAGGCCCGCCGCTACGGCGTCATGGCGCTACGGCGTCATGACGTCACGGCGTCACGGCGAACGACTGGAGGATCGCCGCGGCCAGTTCCTGGTCGCCCTCGGCCTTGATCTCGTCCGAGACCGACGCCAGCCTGACCCGCCCGCAGGCCAGCCGGAAGTACGTCTCCCAGTCCATCGCGATCGTCACGGCGGGACCCAGCGAGGGCGAGCCGTCGACCGTGCCGCGCCCCTCGGAGTCCACCCGGACCGTCCGCATGAACTCGACGGTGCCGGTGATGTCGAAGACGACCGCGGTGTTCGGCGGTGCGCCCGCCTCCTTGGCGACGACCTTCGGCAGCGCCTCCACCAGGACGTCGCGGGCCACATAGGCACCCTGCGAGTCCAGATTGCCCGGCCTGCCCAGGGTGGTGCGCAGATCCTGCTCATGCACCCAGACGTCGAACGCGCGCATCCGCAGCGCCACTTCGAGCGTCTGTTCCGCGCTGAGCGGCGCGCGCACCAGGGTGTCCGGCTGCCGGGTCTCGTTCCGCAGCTGCCGCGAGCGCCGGATGATCGTGTACTCCAGGTCGGCGGTCATCTCCGGCGAGGTGTGGTGGCGCCGGACGTCGACCTGCATCTCCATGTACCGCTGGTGTTCCGTCTTCACGTGGAAGAGGTCGCGCGGCAGGGTGTGGATCGGCCGGGGGTCCCCGAGCTGTTCGTTCTCCATGCCGATGATGTGGGAGATGATGTCGCGCACCGACCAGTTGGGGCAGGGCGTCCCGCGGTTCCACTCGCCTTCGACGAGCGGCTTCACCAGCTCGGATATGGCTTCTGCGGAGTGGGTCCAGGCGTCGGCATAGGTCTGAAGGCTTGGATGGACTGTCACGGGACCCCTCGGAGCGGTGTTCTGCGGTACGGCGGGCGTAGACCTGCTGGTGTTCGAGGCACTGCTGGGGGTCTGGGGGCATCCCCCCGGAAGGCACAGTACGCTGCCCAGTGGCACCCCGGCAGTGCTTTCGTGTGACGATCGTAGGCCCGCGTTGACGGCCCGAATGCCAGGACGGTGGTACTGTGCGCGCCTCTCTCCTCCAGATCGCAGTGAATCCTGCGGAATCGCCCGCTTCACGCCGTTTGCGCGTGGCGGATCTCGTACGGGACCAGTCCGGTGCGGATCTCGTCGTCCTGCCCGAACTGTGGCCCGTGGGCGCCTTCGCGTACGAGTCCTTCGCGGCCGAGGCCGAACCGCTGGACGGCCCCACGCACGAGGCGATGGCGAAGGCGGCCCGCGACGCCGGGGTCTGGCTGCACGCCGGCTCGATCGTGGAGCAGGACCCCGAAGGGCCGCTCTACAACACCTCCCTGGTCTTCTCCCCCGAGGGCGAACGGGCCGCCGTCTACCGCAAGATCCACCGCTTCGGCTTCGACAAGGGCGAGGCGGTCCTGATGGGCGCGGGCGACGCACTGGTGACGGTGGACCTGCCGGAGACCACGCTCGGCCTGGCCACCTGCTACGACCTGCGCTTCCCCGAACTGTTCCGCGGCCTGACCGACGCGGGCGCCCACCTCCTGGTCGTCCCCGCGGGCTGGCCGGAGCGCCGCCGCTCGCACTGGACGCTGCTCGCGCAGGCGCGCGCGGTGGAGAACCAGGCGTACGTGCTGGCCTGCGGGTCCGCCGGTACGCACGCGGACGTGCCACAGGCGGGTCACAGCATCGTGGTCGACCCCTGGGGTGAGGTGCTCGCCGAGGCGGGCCCGGACGAAGAGGTCCTGACGGTCGAACTCGACCCGGCGCTCGTCGCCAGGACCCGCGAGCAGTTCCCCGCGCTGAAGGACCGGCGTCTCGGGCTGGCCCCGCCGCGCTGAAGGACCGGCGTCTCGGGCTGGCCCCGCCGCGCTGAAGGACCGGCGTCTCGGGCTGGCCCCGCCGCGCTGAACCGCGGCCGCCCCGCACCACCGACCGCGAACCACGGAGCACGGAGAGCACCGCCATGACCGAACCCGGCTGCCTGAGCACCATCCGCGCGTCCTACGACACCGTCGCGGTCGCCTACGAGGAACGCGTCCGTGACGACCTCGCGAACAGCCCCTACGACCGGGCGATGCTCGCCGCGTTCGCCGACCAGGTGCGGACGGACGGCGGCGGACCGGTGGCCGACGTCGGCTGCGGTCCGGGCCGGGTGACGGCGCATCTGGACGGGCTGGGGGCGGAGGCGTTCGGGATCGACCTCTCGCCGGGGATGGTCGACGTGGCCCGCCGGACGTATCCGGGCCTGCGGTTCGAGGTGGGGTCGATGACCGCCCTCGACCTGGCGGACGGCTCGCTCGGCGGCCTGGTCGCCTGGTACTCGATCATCCACCTCCCGCCGGAGCTGCTGCCCTCGGTCTTCGCTGGGTTCCACCGGGTGCTCGCGCCGGGCGGGCGGCTGCTGCTCGCCTTCAAGGCCGGTGACGAACTCCGCCACCTCGACCACGGCTACGGCCATGACCTCTCGCTCGACGTCCACTGGCTGCCGCCGGGCCGGGTCGCCGGGTGGCTGGCCGACGCCGGGTTCGACGTGCGGGCCCAACTGGTGCGCGAGCCGGACCCGCAGGAGAAGCAGCCGCAGGCTTACCTCCAGGCGACCAGGGGGCGCTGAGCCGGACCGCGGGGGCTCCTGCGGGGGCGCGGGACGGCGGGGCACCGGGCCGCTGCGGGAGAGCGCGGGGGCTCCTGAGGGGCGCCGGACCGGGTCGCGGGGTCGTCCGGGGTCAACACGGACTTGACGCCTCCCGCGCCGCCGGGGCAGACTTTCACTAGTCAATTAGTGAAAGAGGGGGTGCTGGTGGCCGATCACCATGTCGAGTACCGCATCGACCGGCACAGCGGCATCCCGACGTATCTCCAGATCGTTCAGCAGACCCAGCAGGCGCTGCGGATGGGCCTTCTCGAACCGGGGGACAAGCTCCCCACGGCACGTGAGGTCGTCGAGGCCACGGCCATCAATCCGAACACCGTGCTCAAGGCCTACCGGGAGCTGGAGCGCGCGGGCCTGGTCGAGGCGCGGCGGGGCGTGGGGACGTTCATCCTCAGGACGCTCGACGGCACCGGCACCGGCTCCCCCCTGCGGGCGGAGCTGGACGGCTGGGCGCTGCGGGCCCGGGCCGCGGGCATCGGCCGGGAGAGCGCCGCCGCGCTTCTGACCTCGGTACTGGACGAGCACTTCCCGAAGGGGGATCAGTGAGCATCATCAGCAGCGCCCCGGCCGCGATGGAGACGACCGGACTCACCCACCGCCACGGGCGTGGCCGCCGCGCGGCCCTCGCCCTGGAGGACTGCTCTTTCCGGGTCCCGGCGGGCAGTGTCTGCGCGCTGGTCGGCCCCAACGGCGCGGGCAAGTCCACGCTCCTGCGGATCGTCGCCGGGCTGATCCGGCCGGACGGCGGCGCCGTCGACGTCCTGGGTGCCGCGCCCGGCACCCACCGCGACCGGGTCGGCTACCTGGACCAGGCCCAGCCGCTCTACGGGCATCTCTCCATCGCCGACACGCTGGATCTGGGGGCCCGCCTCAACACGGGCCGCTGGGACGCCGCTTACGCCGCCCGGATCGTCGAAGAGGGCAGCCTCGACCCCGGGCGCAGGATCCGCGGACTCTCCGGCGGCCAGCGCACCCGCGTGGCACTCGCCCTCACCCTGGGCAAGCGGCCCGACCTGCTGCTGCTGGACGAACCGATGGCCGAACTCGACCCCCTGGCCCGTCAGCAGCTGATGGGCCTGCTGCTGGCCGACGCCGCCGAGAACGGCACCAGCATCCTGCTCTCCTCCCACATCGTCTCCGAACTCGCCTACTCCTGCGACCGCTTGCTGCTCCTCGACGACGGCCGTATGCGACTGGGCGGCTCCGTCGAAGAACTGCTCGCCGCGCACACCGTGGTCACCGGCCGGGGCACCGACCTGTCCCCGCACACGGTCATCGAGTCCCACCCCACCGGCCGCGGCCTCACCGCTCTGATCCGCCCCCGGGGCCCGCTCGCCGACACCTGGCAGACGCAGGAACCCACCCTGGAGGAGCTGCTGCTGGCCCACCTCCGCGCATCCGGCTCCCCGGCGTTCCTCACCCCGGAGATGAGCGGGGGCTCCGCGGCGGCGGCCTGACCGCCCCGCCCACGCGCCGGAGCCCGCCCGGCCCCGGCCGTACCACTCCCGTTTCCCGTTCCCCCCACGCACACACCACGATCTCACCGCCGCTCACAAGGACGTCTCATGACCGCCACCTCCGTGGACCAGCCCACCCCCACACCTCCGCTCCGCCCCTCGGGGCTGGACCTGCTCCGGACCGAACTGCGCCTGCACCGGGCAGCGCTGTGGTCCTGGATCGCCTTCGTGGTCGTCACCGCCGGGCTGCTGCTCTGGCTGGACGGTCCGGGCGCGAACGCCACACAGAAGCTGTTCGACAAGTTCGGTTACGCCGGGGTGCAGCAGGACGCCTGGCGGGGCCCGGTGTTCAACACCTTCTGGTCCGCCTACAACAACCTCTTCTACGACCCGGCCACCCTGATCAGCATCGCCACCTTCTGCGTGGCCCTCTTCGCGGCCGGCCCGCTGACCGCCCGCGAGCTGGAGAGCGGCACCACCAGGCTCGCCTGGTCCCAGTCCGTCTCGCCGGCCCGCTGGCTCGCCGCCAAACTCGCCGTCCCGGCTCTGGTCGTCACTGTCGGCACCGGTCTGCTCATCCTGCTCTACCGGCTGGTGTGGACCTCCCGCAGCGACCTGCTGCTCGCCGGCTACCTGCCCCGCGAGCTGTACTTCTCGATCGGCCCCGCCGCTGTCGTCGCTCCGCTGCTCGCGCTCGCCCTCGGCGCGCTCTGCGGCCTGCTGCTGCGCCGCACCCTGCCCGCCATGGCCGTCGCCGCCGTGCTCCAGTACGTGGTCACCGCCATCCGCAGCGGTCTGTGGCCGTTCCAGCGCGCCTACCAGGTGCCCGACGTCTCCGTACACAGCCGGGCGATCACGTCCACCGGCGCCCGGATCACCGACCCCGAGTGCTACGACAAGGTGCGGTGCCTCGCCCAGCACGACGTGACCGGCTTCACCCGCACCTATCTCCCGTCCCCGGACTTCTGGCCCCGCCAGCTCACGGAGTGCGGTGTCCTGCTCGCCCTGACCGCGCTCGCGGTCGGCGTGGCCTTCTGGGCACTGAAGCGCCGGACGGTCTGACCGACGGCCGGGACCGTGCGGTCCGACCGCCGGCCGGGGCCCGCGACAAGGGGGCCCCGGCCCGGTGCCCGGTCCTGACGGTCCGGCCGGGTGCTCCGGCCCGGTGGTCCGGACAAGCGCGCCCAGGGGAGCCGGGGTCTAGCCCTCGTGCTCCTTCTCGTGCTCCTTCTCGTGCATGTGGATCACGGAGACCGCGATGGCGATCATCAGCGCGGGGTCGGAGTCCTCACGGACCACGTTCACCGCGTACGCGTCCCGCACGCTGAACCACTTCTTCGAGATGTCGGCCAGCAGCTCGTTCTCGTACTCGACCGCGAACTCGCGGTCCAGGATGTTCCCGCTGACCTCCAGCTCCGTGCCGTCGACCAGCTTCACGCGGTAGTGGTCGTGCAGCAGAGTGAGCTTCTTCTTCCTGACGGTGGCCAGTTCCTCGCCGTCCCGCTTCAGGGTCATCGTGTCGCTGATGGAGATCAGCTTCTCCTTGAGCGTGATCAGCACCTGTCCGTCGAGATCCTTGAGCTCAAGGGTGTCGCGGATGCGCATCACCTTGCCGTCGACGAGATAGGCCTTGTGGCCGTTCTCGTCCTCGATCCAGTAGTCGTCGCCGATGTCGAAAATACGGTCGCGCACAAGGAATTTCATGCGGATGACGTTACCGCCCGGGCCAGTTGGGCAGCGGGCCGCCGGCGCCCGGTCCGCCCCATCCGCACCATGCCGCAGGTCACACCGTTCGAGGTGGCACCCTTGACGGCATGAACGATGTGACCCCCGCACCCCGTCGCGCCCGTGTCCGCGCCCCCGAGCTGATCGGCAAGGGCGGCTGGCTGAACACGGGGGGTCAGCAGTACACCCTCGCTGACCTGCGCGGACGCATTGTCGTGCTGGATTTCTGGACCTTCTGCTGCATCAACTGCCTGCACGTCCTCGACGAGCTGCGCGAGCTGGAGCAGAAGCACAGCGACACCGTCGTGATCATCGGCGTGCACTCCCCGAAGTTCGTGCACGAGGCCGAGCACCAGGCCGTCGTCGACGCGGTCGAGCGCTACGGCGTGCACCACCCCGTCCTCGACGATCCCGAGCTGGCCACCTGGAAGCAGTACGCCGTCCGCGCCTGGCCCACGCTCGTGGTGATCGACCCCGAGGGGTACGTCGTCGCCCAGCACGCCGGCGAGGGGCACGCGCACGCCATCGAGACGCTGGTCACCGAGCTGGAGGCCGAGCACGCGGCCAAGGGCACGCTGCGGCGCGGCGACGGTCCGTACGTCGCGCCCGAGCCGGTCGCCACCGGTCTGCGCTTCCCGGGCAAGGTGATCACGCTGCCCGGCGGCAACCTGCTCGTGTCGGACACCACTCGCCACCAGCTGGTCGAGCTGGAGGTGGACGGGGAGACCGTCGTACGGCGGATCGGCGGCGAGGGCGTCTTCAACGAGCCGCAGGGGCTCGCGCTGCTGCCCGGCGGGAAGGTCGCGGTCGCCGACAGCGTCCACCACGCCATCCGCACGTACGACCCGGAGACCGGCGGGATCGCGCTCGTCGCGGGGACCGGGAAGCAGTGGTGGCAGGGGTCGCCGACCAGCGGGCCCGCTCTCGACGTGGCACTCTCCTCGCCCTGGGACCTCGCCTGGTTCGGCGGGCGGCTGTGGATCGCCATGGCGGGTGTGCACCAGCTCTGGACCTACGACCCGGAGAGCGGGACCGTCGAGGTGGCTGCCGGGACCACCAACGAGGGGCTGGTCGACGGACCTGCCGCCGAGGCGTGGTTCGCGCAGCCGTCGGGGCTCTCGGCCGCCGGGGACCGGCTGTGGATCGCCGACTCGGAGACGTCCGCGCTGCGCTGGGTCGAATCGGATGCCGAAGGGCGGGCCGTGGTGCACACCGCCGTCGGTACCGGGCTCTTCGACTTCGGTCACCGGGACGGCGACGCCGGGCAGGCCCTGCTCCAGCACCCGCTGGGCGTCACGGCGCTGCCCGACGGCTCGGTCGCGGTGTCCGACACGTACAACCACGCGCTGCGCCGCTACGACCCGGCCACCGGTGAAGTGACCACGCTGGCAACGGACTTGCGGGAGCCGAGCGACGCGGTGCTCGTCGGCGACGACATCGTGGTGGTGGAGTCCGCGCGGCACCGGCTGACCCGGCTGCGCCTGCCCGACGAGGCGGTGCGGGTGGAGAGCGTCGCGCACCGCACGCAGCGGGCGGCCACCGACGTCGCGCCGGGCAAGCTCCGGGTCGACGTCGTCTTCCAGGCACCCGCCGGCCAGAAGCTGGACGTCCGGTACGGGCCCTCCACCCGGCTGCTGGTCTCCGCGACCCCGCCCGAGCTGCTGCTCGACGGGGACGGGGCCGGTACGGATCTCTCCCGGGACGTGGTGCTGAATCCGGAGGTCACCGAGGGCGTGCTCCATGTGTCGGCGATGGCCGCCTCCTGCGACGACGACCCGGCCAACCCGTATCCGGCCTGCCATGTGCACCAGCAGGACTGGGGCGTCCCCGTCCGTGTGACGGACGAGGGGACGGACCGGCTGCCGCTGGTGCTGGCGGGAATGGACGGCTGACCGGCCGGATCCGCGGGTCGGCCGTCAGCCCAGGTGGTGGTGGTCGTCCTCGACGACGGTGGTCGCGGTGGGCACCGTCGGACGGCGACGGCGCAGGACGCTGGTGTAGACGGCGATGCCGATGATGCCGACGAGCATCATGATGATGCCGACCATGTCCAGGTTGACGCCGTTCATGTGCCAGTCGGTTGCGAAGGTGAGGATGCCCCCCACCACGAGAAGAATGATGCAGCCGCCAAGGCCCATCGGTGTTCGCCTCCGAAGTCGTTGTGGCTGTTCGGTCCGTACAGGGCGCGTACCCGGGACCCGGACACCCAATCAACGTGGCGTCGGCGCGGTGGACTTCGGCGGCGGCATCGGCCGGCTCCGCTCAGCGTTCCGGGGGAACCGGCCCCCGGGGAATCAGCCCTCCAGGAAAGCCGTCAGGGAGTTGGCGAGCAGGTACGGGTCGTCGGCCCCGCACAGTTCGCGCGCGCTGTGCATGGAGAGGATCGCGACGCCGATGTCCACGGTGCTGATGCCGTGCCGGGCCGCGGTGATCGGGCCGATGGTCGTGCCGCACGGCATCGAGTTGTTCGACACGAAGTGCTGCATGGGCACCCCGGCCTTCTCGCACGCGGCGGTGAACACGGCCCGGCCGCCGCCGTCCGTCGCGTACCGCATGTTGACGTTGACCTTGAGGATCGGTCCGCCGTTGGCGCGCGGGTGGTGCGTCGGGTCGTGGCGCTCGCTGTAGTTGGGGTGGACGGCGTGACCGGTGTCCGACGAGAGGCAGACCGACCCGGCGAAGGCGCGGGCCCGGTCCTCGTACGTGCCGCCGCGTGCGAACACGGAGCGCTCCAGGACGGTGCCGAGCAGCGGCCCGTCGGCGCCGGTGTCGGACTGGGAGCCGTTCTCCTCGTGGTCGAAGGCGGCCAGCACCGGGATGTGCGTCAGCTCGCCGGCTCCGGGCCCGGAAGCGACGGCGGCCAGCGCGGCGGTGGCGGCGTGCACGGAGAGCAGGTTGTCCATCCGGGGGCCCGCGAGGAGTTCCCGGTCGCGGCCCAGATAGGAGGGCGCCTCGACGGGGCTCACCATGAGGTCCCAGCCGGTCACGTCGTCGGCCGCGACCCCGGCCTCCTCGGCGACGAACCGCATCAGGTCGCCCTCGCGGACCTCGCCGAGGCCCCAGACCGGCTGCATGTGGCGCTGCTTGTCGAGCTTGAGTCCTTCGGTGTGGACCGAGCGGTCCAGGTGGATGGCGAGCTGCGGTACGCGCAGCAGCGCCCGGTCCACGTCGACCAGCCGGTGGCTGCCGTCGCGCAGCGTGAGCCGTCCGGCGAGGCCCAGGTCCCGGTCGAGCCAGGTGTTGAGCAGGGTGCCGCCGTACACCTCGACGGCCACCTGGCGCCAGCCGTCGCTGCCGGTGTCGGGGAGGGGCTTCACGCGCAGGTTCGGGGAGTCGGTGTGGGCGCCGACGATCCGGAACGGGGTGTGCGCCGACGCGTTCTCCGGTACGTACCACGCGATGACGGCGCCGCCCCGCAGCACGTATTTCCCGCCCGTGGACGCGTCCCAGGCGTCGGTCTCCGACACCTGCCTGAAGCCCGCCTTCTCCAGCCGCCCGGCGGCGTTCGCCACGGCGTGGTAGGGCGTGGGGCTGGCCGTGAGGAAGGACATCAGGTCGTCGGTGTGGCCGCGGTCGAAGCGGACGGATGCGCTCATGGCAGCCACCATAACGACCGCGGCGGCGGCCTTGCCCGCCGGAACGGAACGGGGCCGCGGGGCCGGTGGGCGCATGGGACATGTGGGACGGATCGCGGCCGCTGTCAGTGGTGGATGCCACTATCGGCGCATGGTCGAATACGGCGCCGACACCAGGGAGCCCGTGCTGCTGGGCGAGATCCTGCACCACGTGTTCCGCACGACAACCGTCCGCTCCCGCAGGCCCCCGTGCCCGGAGCGGGCGCCCGCGCGAACGCACGGCGCCGACGCGGCCCCGGAGACCGGGACCGCGCCGCCACCGGGGTGAGCGCAGCTTTCCGGACGGTCTAGAACGCAGCCTCGTCCAGGTCCATCAGCGAGGTGTCGACGGTCTCGGCGAGGGCGCGCTGCGCACTCACGTCCGGCAGGATGTTCGCCGCGAAGAACTTCGCGGCCGCGATCTTGCCCTGGTAGAACGCGGTGTCCTTCGCGGAAGCCGTCGGCAGCTTCTCGGCGGCCACCGCGGCACCCTTGAGCAGCAGGTACGCCACGACGACATCGCCCGAAGCCAGCAGCAGGCGGGTGGTGTTGAGCCCCACCTTGTAGATGTTCTTGACGTCCTCGCCGGTCGAGGTCAGGTCGGTGATCATCGCGCCGACGATCGCCTCCAGGTCCACCGCGGCCTTGGCCAGCTGGTCACGGGCGCCGGTCAGCTCCTCGCCGCCGGTGCCGGCCGCGAGGAACTTCTTGATCTCCTCGGAGAGGGTGTTCAGCGCGGCGCCCTGGTCGCGGACGATCTTCCGGAAGAAGAAGTCCTGGCCCTGGATCGCCGTCGTGCCCTCGTAGAGGGTGTCGATCTTGGCGTCCCGGATGTACTGCTCGACCGGGTACTCCTGGAGGTAGCCGGAGCCGCCGAAGGTCTGGAGCGACTGGGCCAGCTGCTCGTACGACTTCTCCGAGCCGTACCCTTTCACGATCGGCAGCAGCAGGTCGTTGAGGCCGTGCAGCGCCTTGGCGTCCTCGCCCGCGGCCTCCTTCTCCTGGATCGCGTCCTGGACGGACGCCGTGTAGAGGACCAGGGTGCGCATGCCCTCGGCGTACGCCTTCTGCGTCATCAGCGAGCGGCGCACGTCGGGGTGGTGCGTGATGGTGACCTTGGGCGCGGTCTTGTCCATGAACTGCGCGAGGTCGGGGCCCTGCACGCGCTCCTTGGCGTACTCCAGCGCGTTCAGGTAGCCGGTCGAGAGCGCCGCGATGGCCTTGGTGCCGACCATCATCCGGGCGAACTCGATGATGCGGAACATCTGGCGGATGCCCTCGTGCTTGTCACCGATCAGCCAGCCCTTGGCGGGGTGGCGGTCGCCGAACGTCATCTCGCAGGTGTTGGACGCCTTGAGGCCCATCTTGTGCTCGACGTTCGTCGCGTACACGCCGTTGCGCTCGCCCAGCTCGCCGGTGGTCCAGTCGAACTCGAACTTCGGCACCATGAAGAGCGAGAGGCCCTTGGTGCCGGGGCCCGCGCCCTCGGGGCGCGCCAGCACGTAGTGGATGATGTTGTCCGACATGTCGTGCTCGCCCGAGGTGATGAAGCGCTTCACGCCCTCGATGTGCCAGGAGCCGTCGTCCTGCCGCACGGCCTTCGTCCGCCCGGCGCCCACGTCCGAGCCGGCGTCCGGCTCGGTGAGGACCATGGTGGAGCCCCACTGCTTCTCGACCGCGATCTCCGCGATCTTCTTCTGCTCCTCGGTGCCCTCCTCGAAGAGGATCCCGGCGAAGGCCGGACCGGAGGAGTACATCCAGATCGCCGGGTTCGCGCCGAGCAGCAGCTCCGCGTACGCCCAGATCAGGGAGCGCGGCGCGGTGGTGCCGCCGATCTCCTCGGGCAGGCCGAGCCGCCAGTACTCGGACTCCATGAAGGCCTGGTAGGACTTCTTGAACGTGTCAGGCACGGGTGCCGTGTTGGTCTCCGGGTCGAAGACCGGCGGGTTGCGGTCGGCGTCGGCATAGGACTCCGCGAGCTCGTTCTCCGCGAGCCTGGCCACCTCGTCGAGGATGCTCTTCGCGGTGTCGACGTCCATCTCCGCGAACGGCCCGGCGCCGTACTGCTTGTCGCGGCCGAGGACCTCGAAGAGGTTGAACTCGATGTCGCGGAGATTCGACTTGTAGTGCCCCATGGCGACAGCCCTCTCGTAACGCGTACCTGTAACGAATACCAGCAAGTAGCTACGATGATGCTACCCGCCAGTAATAAGATGCAACCCCTATCGGGCAAGTGTGACGAGACCGCCCCTGCGGCGGGACCCCTTTACTCAGTACTCTTGCGCGCATGTACGGCTACGACTCGAACCCGAACCAGGGCGCCCAGCAGCAGTACGCCGCGCCGCAGCCCGGCTACGGTGACCAGCCGCTGTACCCCGAGCCGTCGCCGCCCTCGCTCGCCGACGGCGTGCGGGCCTTCACCACCGGCTCGATGGCCGCCGAGGACTTCCAGCAGATCTTCGCCACGTCGAAGGTCTACTGCCCGCGCGGTGACAACCCCGGATTCCTCGCCCTGCACAACACCCAGCAGCCGGTGATCCCGATGTTCACCTCGCTGAAGGAGCTCCGCAGGTACGCGGGCAAGGAGTCCAAGTACTTCGTGATCACCGGCGCCGAGGTGATCGATCTGCTGCCCACCGGGTACGGCTTCGTCCTCGACATGGAGGGTGAGCACCGGATGGTCTTCGACGCGAAGGCCGTGGAGCAGATGGTCGACTTCGCGATGCGGCGGATGTACGGCTGAGGGTTCGCCGTACGCAGCTCGATCCGGTCAATCTCTGGCTTGAACCGCGGGTCCGGCCCGCTCCGGGAATGCGCATGGCTTGCTGGATGTTCACCATTCAACTACTTTGAATGCCGAGCATCCTGCCAGGAGGGCCGCCATGCCTGCCGTGACCGTCGAGAATCCGCTGACCCTGCCGCGCGTCCACGCGCCCGAGGGCGCCGTGCCGCGTCCCGTGCTCGCGGTGTCCACCGCGCCGGGGGGCTTCGAGGGCGAGGGGTTCCCGGTGCGCCGCGCGTTCGCCGGGATCAACTACCAGTACCTCGACCCGTTCATCATGATGGACCAGATGGGTGAGGTGGAGTACGCGCCCGGCGAGCCCAAGGGCACGCCCTGGCACCCGCACCGCGGCTTCGAGACCGTCACGTATCTGATCGACGGCACCTTCGTCCACCAGGACTCCAACGGCGGCGGCGGCACGATCAACGACGGCGACACCCAGTGGATGACGGCGGGCTCCGGCCTGCTGCACATCGAGGCGCCGCCGGAGTCGCTGGTCGTGAGCGGCGGGCTCTTCCACGGGCTCCAGCTCTGGGTGAACCTCCCGGCGAGCGACAAGATGATGGCCCCGCGCTACCAGGACATCGGCGGCGGCCAGGTCCAGCTGCTCACCTCCGCCGACGGCGGTGCGCTGCTGCGGGTCATCGCGGGCGAGCTGGACGGCAATGACGGCCCCGGCATCACCCACACCCCGATCACGATGATCCACGCGACGGTACGGCCGGGCGCCGAGGTCACGCTGCCGTGGCGCGAGGACTTCAACGGCCTGGCGTACGTCATGGCCGGGCGCGGCTCCGTCGGTACGGACCGCCGCCCGGTCCGTACCGGCCAGACCGCGGTCTTCGGCGCGGGCTCCTCGCTGACCGTCCGCGCGGACGAGGCCCAGGACGCGAAGAGCCCTGACCTGGAGGTCGTCCTGCTGGGCGGGCGCCCGATACGGGAGCCGATGGCGCACTACGGACCGTTCGTCATGAACAGCGAGGCCGAGCTCAAGCAGGCGTTCGAGGACTTCCAGCGCGGCCGGCTGGGGACGGTGCCCGCGGTGCACGGGATGTAGTACGTGCCCGGGTGGCGGGCGGGCCTGCCCGCCACCCGGGCAGGTCCGCCACCCGCCCGGCCCCGGCGGACGAGCCGTCGCCCGGCCCCCGTGATCGGCTGGAGGCGTGCATACCCAGAAGCCGCTTCTCCCCGTCCACGCCCGTCGTCTGGCTGCCTGGTGTGTCGTCGCGCTGCTCGTCACGGGCGTGGCCGCGGTCGGGGTCTGGCTCTGTGTCACGCTCAAGAGCGCCGTCACCCCCGTGATGCTCGCCCTGCTCGGTACGGCGCTCCTCGGACCCGTCCACCGGTGGCTGGTCCGGATGCGGCTGAACAAATCACTCGCGGCCGGGCTCACCTGCGCCGTGCTCGTCGCCGTGGTCGGCGGCGCCGGGTACATCGTCGTCACCGCGCTCATCGACACCGGCGACCAGATCGTCGCCTCGCTCAAGGACGCCGGGAAGTGGATCGCCGATCACTTCGGGGTGGCCACCGGCGACGGCGTCACCAGCATCGCCGACAACGCCAAAAGCCTGCTCGGCAAGTTCGGCGCCAACGCGGCCGGCGGGCTGCTCAGCGGCCTGAGCCTGATCGGCACGCTCATCGCGACCAGCGTGCTGGCCCTGCTGCTCACCTTCTTCTTCATCCGCGACCGTGACCACGCCCGCGGCCTGGCGTACGCCATCGCGCCGAGCCACGGGGCCACCATAGAGGCCATGGCCCGCCGCGCCTTCGAGGCCGTCGAGGGGTTCATGCGCGGTACCACCCTGATCGCGCTCATCGACGCCGTCTGCATCTCGGTCGGCCTGCTGATCCTGCGGGTGCCGGGGGCGATCGGCCTCGGTGCGCTGGTGTTCGTCGGCGCCTACATCCCGTATCTCGGCGCGTTCATCTCCGGCGCGGTCGCCGTGCTGGTGGCCCTCGCGGACCGGGGATTCGTGATCGCGCTCTGGGCGCTGGGCGTGGTCCTGCTGGTGCAGGTGCTGGAGGGGCACGTGCTCCAGCCCGTGATCCAGAGCCGTACGGTCCAGATGCACCCGGCGATGGTGCTGATCTCGCTGACGGCCGGGGCCAGCGTCGCGGGGCTCCTGGGGATGCTGCTCGCCGTACCGGTGGCCGCGGCTGCCTTCGGGGTGATCGGCGAACTGCGGAGGCGCTACCCGCCGGAGCCCGAACCGGAGGCGGGGGCCGGTCCCGGCCCGGCATCCGGCGGGGACGGCTGAGCCGAACCGGTCCCGGTGCCCTGCGGGCCGTCCGGCTCCAGTAGTTCGTCGGGTGCGAGGTCGGCCAGGAAGTCGGACAGCAGATCGGCCGACGGCCCCTCGGAACCGTCCCCGGAATCACCGGAACCATCCGAATCCCCGGACCCGGCCGCCCCGTTCTTCGATTCACCGCGCGACTCGTAGAGCTCGAACCAGATCGACTTGCCGGACCCCTGCGGATCCACCCCCCACATGTCCGCGAGCATCTCCATGAGCAGCAGACCGCGCCCCGACGAGGCCATCTCGCCGGGGCGCCGCTTGTGCGGCAGTTCGTCACTGTCGTCGGAGACCTCGACCCGCAGCCGTCTGCTGCCGGGCTCACCGGTGACGTCCGCGATCAGCCTCGCATCGCCGTCCGTGTGGATGAGGACGTTCGTCGCCATCTCGGAGACCATCAGCGCGGCCGAGTCGACCTGTTCACTGTCCGCCCAGTCGTGCAGCAGCTCCCGCAGCTGGCTCCGGGCCGCCGAGATGCGCTCCGGCTGGGCCTGCGCGATCGTCAGGGAGATGTGGCGGGTCGTGCCCGCCCGTGCCGGCTCGCCCGCGCGGGACATCAGCAGGAGGGCGATGTCGTCCTCGCGGCGGTCCGAGAACGGTCCGGTGTGGTGGTGCTCCGGCGGGCCGTGCGCGGCCTGCACCAGTGCGTCGGCGAGGATCTCCAGGTTGTCCCCCGTGTGCCGCTCCAGCGTTCCGCGGATCCGCTCCCAGCCCGTGTCGAGATCGTGGCCGCCGGTCTCTATGAGCCCGTCCGTGCACATCATCAGCGTCTCGCCGGGCTGGAGCACCAGCCGGGTCGTCGGGTAGTCGGTGTCCGGATGGATGCCCAGCGGCAGCCCGCCCTCGACGGGCCGCACCAGTACCGTGCCGTCGATCGTGCGGACCGTCGGGTCGGGGTGGCCCGCCCGGGCGACGTCGAGTGTGCCGGTGGCCGGGTCGACCTCGATGTACAGACAGGTCGCGAAGCGCGGGGCGGGCGGCTCGTCGGAGTCGCCCTGGTCGTACGTGTCCGTGATGCCGTACAGGAAGCGCGAGGCCCGGGAGAGCACCGCGTCGGGCGGATGGCCCTCGGCCGCGTACGCGCGCAGGGCGATCCGCAGCTGGCCCATCATCCCGGCCGCCCGTACGTCGTGCCCCTGGACGTCTCCGATGACCAGCGCCACCCGGCCGCCGCCCTTGCCGTCCTCCTGCGCGGTGCTCCCCGGCAGCGCGATCACGTCGTACCAGTCACCGCCGACCTGGAGGCCGCCCCCGGTCGGCACATACCGTGCGGTGACCGTCATCCCGGGGATGCGGGGGCCCAGCATCGGCAGCATCGAACGCTGGAGCCCGAGCGACAGCTCGCGCTCGTTGTCGGCCACCCCGGCGCGGGCGAGGGCCTGGGCCAGCATCCGGGCGACCGTCGTCAGCACCGAGCGTTCGTCGGGCGAGAAGCTGACCGGATAGGCGAAGGCCGCCATCCAGGCCCCGATCGTCACCCCGGAGTCGACCAGCGGGACGAAGGCCCAGGAGTGCCGGTGGAGGGGCTCCACGGCGGGCCAGTACCGGGGATAGCGGTCGCGGTACGTGGCGGGCGTCGGCAGATAGATGGCCCGCCCCGTCCTGGCGACCTCGGCGGCGGGGTACTGCTCCGACGTGCTCATCGGGAACTCCGCGATCAAACCGTCCTGGCCGGGGTTGTGACCGTGGTGCCCGATGACCGTCAGCCAGTCGCCGGTGATCCCGAAGACCGCGAGGCCGTCCGGCTCGAACCCGGGCATGGAGAGTGAGGCGGCGACCCGCAGCACCTCCTCGGTGGACCTGGCCTCGGCGAGCGCGCGCCCCGCGTCCAGCAGGAACGCCTCGCGGGAGCGGCGCCAGTCACCGGTGATCGGGGTGTGCGCCGCGTCCCCCGGCTGCGGCTCCGCGACCTCCTGGAGGGTGCCGACCAGGACATAGCCGTCCGCGCCGATCAGCGGCTTGGAGCGGGTGCGGACGGTACGCAGCACCCGGCCCGTCTCGTCCACGATGCGCAGCCGGGCCTCGGCGAGGGTGTCCTCGGCGACCGCGAGATTCACCGTCCCGTTGATCTCGTTCCAGTCGACGGGGTGGAACCGGGAGCGGGCCGTGGCCTCGGAGACCGTGGACGGTTCGGCGGGCAGACCGAGGAGCCGGGCGGCTTCCGCGTCGAGCGTGACGATCCCGGCGGTGTTGTCCCATCGCCACAGGCCGGTCGCGATGGCGGCCAGGACGTCCTCGGTGCGCATTGACCCACTTTAAGAAGGTGGGACCGGCAGCCGCCACACAGGGTGCGTCCATGCGGCCTCCCCGGGGCTGTCGGCCCGGGCCGATAAAGGCGTAAAGGCATGGTGTGCCCGGCGGTACCCTGGTGCGAAGTACACCCTTCCCGCCTGTCTCGCGAAGAACTGGATGAACGATGCATCGGTACAGGTCCCACACGTGCGGCGAACTGCGCGCCTCCGACGTCGGCTCGGACGTCCGGCTGAGCGGCTGGCTGCACAATCGCCGAGACCTGGGCGGCATCCTCTTCATCGATCTGCGCGACCACCACGGCATCACGCAGCTCGTCGCCCGCCCCGGCACCCCCGCCAACGAGGCGCTCTCCAAGGTCACCAAGGAGACGGTCGTCCGGATCGACGGCAAGGTCTCCGCGCGCGGCACCGAGAACGTCAACGAGGAACTGCCGACCGGTGAGGTCGAGATCGAGGTCGGCGAGGTCGAGGTGCTCGGCGCCGCCGCCCCGCTCCCCTTCACCATCAACGCCGAGGACGGCGTCAACGAGGAGCGGCGCCTGGAGTACCGCTTCCTCGACCTGCGCCGCGAGCGCATGCACCGCAACATCATGCTGCGCACCGCTGTCATCTCCGCCATGCGGCACAAGATGACCGAGCTGGGCTTCAACGAGATGGCGACCCCGATCCTCACCGCGACCTCCCCCGAGGGCGCCCGTGACTTCGTGGTCCCCTCGCGGCTGCACCCCGGCAAGTTCTACGCGCTCCCGCAGGCGCCGCAGCAGTTCAAGCAGCTGCTGATGATCTCGGGCTTCGACCGCTACTTCCAGATCGCGCCCTGCTTCCGCGACGAGGACGCCCGCGCGGACCGCTCGCCCGGCGAGTTCTACCAGCTCGACGTCGAGATGAGCTTCGTCGAGCAGGAGGACGTGTTCGGTCCGATCGAGAAGCTGATGACCGAGCTGTTCGAGGAGTTCGGCAACGGCCGCCATGTCACCTCGCCGTTCCCGCGGATCCCGTTCCGCGAGTCGATGCTGAAGTACGGCAATGACAAGCCCGACCTGCGCGCCCAGCTCGAACTGGTCGATGTGTCGGACGTCTTCGCGGACTCCGGCTTCAAGGCCTTCGCCGGCCGGCACGTCCGCGCGCTGCCCGTACCGGACACCGCGGGCCAGTCCCGCAAGTTCTTCGACGGTCTCGGTGCGTACGCCGTCGAGCAGGGCGCCAAGGGCCTGGCCTGGGTGCGTGTCGGTGACGACGGTGCGCTCGCCGGGCCGATCGCCAAGTTCCTCACCGAGGCGGACATCGCGGCGCTCACCGAGCGTCTGGAACTCAAGCCCGGCCACGCGGTCTTCTTCGGCGCGGGCGAGTTCGACGAGGTCTCCAGGATCATGTCCGCGGTCCGCGTCGAGGCGGCCAAGCGGGCCGGCCACTTCGAGGAGGACGTGTTCCGGTTCTGCTGGATCGTCGACTTCCCGATGTACGAGAAGGACGAGGAGACCGGCAAGATCGACTTCTCGCACAACCCCTTCTCCATGCCCCAGGGCGGCTATGCCGACCTGGAGGAGAAGGACCCGCTCGACATCCTGGCGTACCAGTACGACATCGTCTGCAACGGCATCGAGCTCTCCTCGGGCGCCATCCGTAACCACGAGCCCGACCTGATGCTCAAGGCGTTCGAGATCGCCGGCTACGACCGGGAGACCGTGGAGCACGAGTTCGCCGGAATGCTCCGTGCGTTCCGTCTCGGCGCCCCGCCGCACGGCGGCATCGCCCCGGGCGTGGACCGTATCGTGATGCTGCTCGCCGACGAGCCGAACATCCGCGAGACGATCGCCTTCCCGCTCAACGGCAACGCGCAGGACCTCATGATGGGCGCCCCCACGGTGCTCGACGAGACCCGGCTGCGCGAGCTGAACATCCAGCTGCGCAAGCCCGCGGCCCCGGCGAAGGACAAGCAGGAGAAGTAACACCTCCCGGTTTCACGTGAAACAGCGGAACAGCCCCCGATCGACTGATCGGGGGCTGTTCCGTGCCTGCGGTGAGCCGTACGGGGCGTACCAGTACGACGTACTGATCGGCGTGCCGGTCAGGATCAAGACAGGGGACGGGGGCACTCTGATTCCGGCAAGTCCGTGTGTGCGCGGCGACGCGCCACGGCTCGCCCCGGAGGGAACTTCGCTGGGTTCCCGCAATGAATCGACGCCTACGGCACACACCAGTCGTTAACGGCGTGCAGCCGATGTGATCCGACGTTGATCCGACGTGAAAATGAAAGGCTCGTACATGTCTCTTCGCCGACTTCCCAGAGGTGCGCTCGTCGCGACCGCGCTGGTCACCGGTGGGTTGGTGCTCTCCGGATGTTCGGGGTTCCCGGGACACACGACAGCCCCGGCCCGAGCGGTCGAGGACAACAGCGGACATGGCGGGCCACCGGCGGCCGCAACACCCGTGACGCCCGCGGCCGGACCGCAGCTCCGCCGGGCCGCGGAGCTCCAGGTCAAGAAGATCCCCGCGCTCGGCCCCAAGACCCTGGCGAAGATCCCCGAGTCCGCCCGGCAGGCCGTCGTCGTCACCGGCGACGCACCGGACTCCAGCAGCTCCACGGCTCTCCTCTACGTCCGTGACCCGGCCAAGGGCTGGGAGCCGGTCTCCGACCCGTGGCCCGCGCACAACGCCCTGCACGGCTGGACCGAGAAGCACTACCAGGGCGATCTCCACTCACCCGCCGGAGTCTTCGGCCTGACCGACGCGGGCGGCCGCAAGGCGGACCCCGGCACCCGCCTGCCGTACGACCACCGGTCCTCCTTCGTCGCTGCGGGCATGGGCTTCGACGGAGAGTCCCTGGCGGGCGCCTTCGACTACGTGGTGGCGATCAACTACAACCACAAGCCGGGCACCACCCCGCTCGACTGGACCCGCCCGATGGGCGCGGACCGGGGCGGCGGCGTCTGGTTCCACGTCGACCACGGTGGCCCCACGCATGGCTGCGTCTCCCTGCCGGAGGACCGGATGAAGGAGCTGCTCCACTGGCTGGACCCGACGAAGGACCCGGTCGTGGTCATGGGGGACGCCGGGATGCTGGGGGAGTGAAGCCGCGCGGGGGCGTTGTGGCGCCCCGTAGGCTGGAGAGTGTCACCTACCCCTGAGGAGACCGTGGTGAGCGTCGTGGAAGAGCGGTGCACCGTCCTGACCCAGGAAGTGTTCGAAGAGCTGGCCCGGCACGCCATACGAACCGACGAAGCGGTGCGTCTGGAGTTCGTGAACGGAACGTTGGGGGTCAAGGCTGTGCCGGACGGGGACCACGGGCGGATCATCGAGTGGCTGACGCGCCTGTGCATGCAGGCCGACCCCAGGTTGTGGCTCTATCCGGAGCAGGGCCTGCGGATCGAGAGCTACCGCAGGGGCAACGCCCGCCCCGATGGGACCCTCGCTCCGAGCGGCACGTTCGTCGGTCAGGGTGAGTGGGCCAGTGCGGACGGTGTGCTGATGGTGGTCGAGGTGACCTCGAACGACGCCGACACCGACCGCCGGGACCGGGTGGAGAAGCCGCGCGCCTATGCCGAGACGGAGATCCCCGTCTATCTGCTGATCGACCGTGACGCGGGCGAGGTCAAGGTCCACTCGCAGCCGGACGGTGTGCGGTACGAACAGGTGGTCACGGTCCCGTTCGGAAAGAGCGTCGAGCTGCCCGGCCCGGTCGGGATCGAGCTGGACACCGAGCCGCTGACGGCCTGGGTGCGCTGACGTACAGCACGGCAGGAGGGCCCGGAACCGAGCACGGTTCCGGGCCCTCCTGCCGTAGCCCGGCCCGGTTACGCGGGCTTCTCCTCCAGGCGGGGGAACAGCACCGCGCCCTTCGTCACCGTCGCGCCGGCCGGGAGCTGACCCCAGGCGCCGGACTCCTGGAGCGGCTGGTCCGCCAGCGCGCCGAGACCCGCCTCGGCGCCCAGCGACTCCCACAGGCTCTGCGAGGTCTCCGGCATCACCGCGTTCAGCAGGACCGCGACACCGCGCAGCGACTCGGCGGCGGTGTAGAGGATGGTCGCGAGGCGGGCCCGGCCCTCCGGCGACTCGTCCTTGGCGACCTTCCACGGTTCCTGCTCCGTGATGTAGCCGTTGACCTGCTTCACGAAGTCGAAGACCGCCAGGATGCCGCCCTGGAAGTCCAGCTCCTCGCCGATCAGCCGGTCGGACGCGGCGACCGCCTTGGCGAGACCGTCCTGGACCGCCTGCTCGGCAGCGCCCGGGGCCTGGGCGGCCGGCAGGGTTCCGCCGTAGTACTTGCCGACCATGGCGGCCACGCGCGAGGCGAGATTGCCGTAGTCGTTCGCCAGCTCGGAGGTGTAGCGGGCGGAGAAGTCCTCCCACGAGAACGACCCGTCGCTGCCGAAGGCGATGGCCCGCAGGAAGTACCAGCGGTAGGCGTCCACGCCGAAGTGCGAGGTCAGGTCCTGCGGCTTGATGCCGGTCAGGTTCGACTTCGACATCTTCTCGCCGCCGACCATCAGCCAGCCGTTCGCCGCGACCCTGCCGGGCACCGGCAGGCCCTGGGCCATCAGCATCGCGGGCCAGATCACCGCGTGGAAGCGCAGGATGTCCTTGCCGACCAGGTGCACGTCGGCCGGGAACGTCTCGTCGAACTTCTGCTGGTTCGCGCCGTAGCCGACGGCCGTGGCGTAGTTGAGGAGAGCGTCCACCCAGACGTAGATGACGTGCTTCTCGTCCCACGGCACCGGGACGCCCCAGTCGAAGGTCGAGCGCGAGATCGACAGGTCCTGAAGCCCCTGCCGTACGAAGTTCACGACCTCGTTGCGCGCCGACTCGGGCTGGATGAAGCCCGGGTTGGCCTCGTAGAACTCCAGCAGCTTCGGGCCGTACTCGCTCAGCTTGAAGAAGTAGTTCTCCTCCTTGAGGATCTCCACCGGCTTCTTGTGGATCGGGCACAGCTTCTGACCGGGGAAGTCGGGCTCGCCCTCGATCAGGTCGCCGGGGAGCTTGTACTCCTCGCAGCCCACGCAGTACGGGCCTTCGTACCCGCCCTTGTAGATCTCGTCCTTGTCGAACAGGTCCTGCACGAACTCCTGCACACGGTCCGTGTGCCGCTTCTCCGTCGTCCGGATGAAGTCGTCGTTCGCGATGTTCAGATGATCCCAGAGGGGCTTCCAGGACTCTTCGACGAGCTTGTCGCACCACTCCTGCGGTGTGACGTTGTTCGCCTCGGCCGTGCGCATGATCTTCTGACCGTGCTCGTCCGTGCCGGTGAGGTACCACACCTTCTCGCCGCGCTGACGGTGCCAGCGCGTGAGCACGTCTCCTGCGACGGTCGTGTAGGCGTGGCCCAGGTGAGGAGCGTCGTTGACGTAGTAAATGGGGGTCGATACGTAGTACGCGTTCGTCCCCTGCTTCTCAGATCCAGTGGCCGCCATGGTCGAAATCCTAACGGCCCAGCGCCGGGCATCCGAACGGGATTGTGCCGGGGCCCCCGTCCGGTGGACGGGGGCCCGGTCGGCCGGTGCTGTCCGGTGTCAGCCCTTGCGCGCTGCCAGCCAGGCCGGGAAGGCCGCGAGCAGCTGCTCGTACACCTCGGAGTCGGCCAGCTCACGCGGGGTGGGACCCGCGTGGAAGAACGCGGCGTGCGGGACGTCCAGCTTCCGCAGGAAGTCGAACGCCTTCGACTCGTGGTCGCCGAAGGCCACGAACTGCCAGAACAGCGGCTTGTCGGCCACCTCGGCGATGGCCTGCTTGGCCACGACCTTGGCGTCCGGGGCGCCGTCCGTCTGGAAGATCACCAGGGCCGGGGCGGTGGGGTCGGCGGACTTCGCGTGCAGCTCGGCGACCTCCTCGACGGCCCGGTGGTAACTGGTGCGGCCCAGCCGTCCCAGTCCGGCGTGCAGCTCGTCGACGCGGCCCTCGTAGGTGTCGAGCGTCAGCTCTCCGGTGCCGTCGATGTCCGTCGAGAAGAAGACGACACGGACGGTGGCCTGCTCGTCGAGGTGCGCGGCGAGGGCGAGGGTCTGCTCGCCGAGAGCCTGCGCGCTGCCGTCCTTGTAGTACGGCCGCATGGAACCCGACCGGTCGAGCACGAGATAGACGGCGGCCCTGGCGTTGCTCAGCCCGGCCTTGTCGATCTCCGCTCCGGCGGCCTCGTAGGCGCTGACGAGCTGGGGCGCGCGAGTCGCGAGGCCGGCGGCGGCGGGGGCGGCGGTCGTCGCCGGGGATACGGGTTCGGCCGCTTCTTCCCCTACGCCAGCCTGCGCGTCTGCGTCGGCCTCTGCCGCTGTCTTCGCCTCTGCGTCTGCCTCTGCCTGTACGGGCTCGGTCGCAGGTGCGGCCTCGGGCTCGGGCTCGGTTTCGGGGACAGCCTCGGGCTCCGTTTCGGTGACCGGCTCTGCCGTCGGCTCGGCGGCCTCTGCCGTGGTCTCGACCTCAGCCTTGTCCTCCGCCTGGGCCTCCGCGTCGGCCTCCGGCTCCGCCTCAGCCACGACCGGTTCCGGCTCAACCGCGACCGGCTCCGGCTCGGCTTCCGCCTCCGCTTCCGTCTCTGTCCCGGTCGGCTCCGCGTCCGCCTTCTCCGGCTCAACAGCCGTCGCCTCGGCTGCAACCGGCTCCGTTTCGGCCTCAGCCTCCGGCTCGACGGCCTCAGCCTCCGGCTCCGCCGCGACGGGAGCGGGCTCCGGCTCGGTCCTCGGCTCCGGCTTCAGTTCCGGCGCAGACACCTCCGACGCCTTCGCCTGGGCCGGGACAGTCGGCTCCGCCTGCCTCGGCTTCGGGTTGTCGAAAGCCTCCGCCACCAGGTCGGACGCGATCCCGGTACCGGACCTGCGCACCGGCTTCGGCGCCGGCTTCTCGGCTGCGGGTACGGAGGTCGACGCCTTGTCGGCCTGGGCGGGCAGTGACACCGTGCGGGGCTTCTCCGACGACGCGCCCTCCGACGAAGTCCGTTCCGACGAGGCCCGTTCCGAAGATGCCTTCCCCGTTGCCGTCTCCGACGACGATGTCACCTTCTCCGGCGAGGACTCCGCAGAAGTCTGTGCCGTCGTTCCGGTGTGCGCCGCCTTCGCGGGCGTCGTCGTACGCTCGGCCTGGGCCGGAACGGTAGTGGCCGCCGACGGCTCACCGGACTCCACGCGGTCGCGTCCAAACACCTTGCGCAGCAAGCTCCGAATGCCCATGGGCGAGACCTTTCGCAATGATTCGCAATGAGTCGAGTACGAGACAAGTCCGCGCCGACGGGAGTCGATCCCTGGCCAGGGCGGACACGTAAGGTTAGCGACCGCCTTGGGCGATCTTGGACCGACCGGCCCTGAACGGCCGGTCTCAGGAGAGGGTAGGACTCACGCCGCCGGGTCGGGCTCCAGGTCGAGCCGTGCGCGGGTCGTGTCGGCGAACAGTGCCGACAGCCGGGCGCCGTCCGGCTCTCCAGGAGCGAACAGCCCGGCCGCACGGGCCCGTACGACCAGCCGGTCGTGCGCGTCCACGGTTTCCGAGACGCCCCGGGTCTCCACCACGTCCCACCAGGCATCGAGGTTCCGGCCGAACCAGTCGGGCAGCCCGCACGGCCGGGACACCGCGTCCCAGAAATCGTCGAGCGAGGCGAGCGGTAGCGTGCGCAGATCCACGACCAGTTCGGAGCCCATGGCAGCGGATGGTACGCGGTAGGTACGACCGGTGTACCGGGCCGACGCCACCCGGACTCGACGGTGGCTCCACGGGGAACACGGCCTCACCCTCAGTGACGGTCTAGAGCAACTCCCCGTAGGCCGCTGCCAGCTCCTCGTACACCACGTCCAGCTCCGCCCCGTCCGTCCCGGGCCGTGCCGCGAGCAGCAGCCGCACCCCGAGGGGGTCCCCGTGCAGCGGTCTTATCACCAGGTCGGGTCTGGGTCTGGTCGTCGGCTGGCAGACCGTGACCACCTCGCCGGACGCGACCAGGGCGAACGCCGTGAGGTAATCGCCGTGCAGCACACGGGGATTGAGCCCTGCCTCGCGCAGCATCCGGCGCATCCCGTCCCACTCGCCGTCCACGGTCGGGTCGACCATCCACTGGTCCGTCGCCAGGTCGGCCAGTTTCACCACCGGGTCGGCCGCCGCCGGATGATCGGCGGCCAGCGTCACGGACTGCGGTTCGCGCTCGACCAGGACGCGGATCTCCAGGCCGTCCGGTACGCGCAGCGGGCACCCCTCGACCTCGTGCACGAAGGCCACGTCCAGCTGACCCGAGGCCACAAGACGCAGCAGCGCGTTGGCCGACACGTCCATGTGGAGCGACGTATCGGTGTCCGGCAGCCGGGTGCGCAGCCGGCGCAGCCAGCCGGGGATGGCACGGCTCGCCGTCGCACCGATCCGCAGCCGGGGCCCGGCCGCGCGCGCGGCGGCGGCCTTGGCCTCGGTGACCAGCGAGCGCATCTCGTCGATCAGCGGCCTGGCCCGGCTGAGCACGGTGCGCCCCAGCGGGGTGGGCCGACAGCCCGTGCGGGCGCGGGAGAAGAGCTGCCCGCCCAGGGAGTTCTCGATCCGGCGGAGCTGTGTGGTGAGCGAGGGCTGGCTCATGCCCAGCTCACGGGCCGCCCGGTGCAGGCTGCCGGTGTCCGCTATGGCGCACAGTGCGCGGAGATGCCGCACCTCAAGGTCCATGGAACCAGAGAGTAGGGGTGTGCCCGGGGCCGCACCAGACCATCAAACCCGCACCGATAGCCCCAAGTTATCGCCAGTTGCCATCATCCCGGCGGGGCGCCCGCACAGCACACTCTCCGGTACCACCCGTTCACCCCCACACCGGACGAGTAGGAGCCCCCACATGAAGCACCGTAATACCGCGTTGTCCGCGATCCTCGGCCTCGGCATCGCCGCCGCCCTCGGTACCGCGGCCCCCGTCCAGGCGGCCACCACCACGGTCGCCCCCGTACCGCACACCGCGGCGCAGGGCGCCCAGCACTACGCGAGTGCGAAGCAGGAGGCGGGCAACAAGGCCTTCTTCGAGGCCGTCGTGAAGTCGGTCGCGAAGAAGCAGGCGGCCCACCCCGGGCTCAAGTCCGTCACCATCACCTACGACGCCTCGGCCGCGCCCAGTTACCAGAGCCAGATAGCGGCCAGCGCGCAGATATGGAACGCGGCGGAGACCAACGTCAAGCTCCAGGCGGGCTCCTCCGGCGCCGACTTCTCCTACCGTGAGGGCGACGACCCGCAGGGTTCGTACGCCTCGACGGACGGACACGGCAGCGGCTTCGTCTTCCTGGACCACGCGCAGACCCAGGAGTACGACTCGGTCCGCGTCACCGCCCATGAGACCGGCCATGTGCTCGGCCTTCCCGACGACTACAGCGGCCCGTGCAGCGAGCTGATGTCGGGCGGCGGCCCCGGCCCGTCCTGCACCAACCAGCAGCCGGACGCCCAGGAGCGCGCCCAGGTCGACGCCCTGTGGGCGAACGGTTTCGCCAAGGCGCTGGCCAAGGCGAACGTGGCGCGCAGGTCCTGACAGCCGGACCGTCGCGTCGGACCCCGACACCCGGATCCTGACGCGGATGCCCTGACGCCACCTCCCCGGCGTCGGCCCCCCACCCCCGCACCCGGCGTCGTTGACGATGCCGGGTGCGGGTGACCTGCCGGGGCGGAACAAGCCGGGCCGGGCCATCCCGGCCCGGCTCCGCCGTGTCCGGGTCCGTGCCGGTCGCTGGAGCCAGGACCGGTGTCCGGCCCTCCGTTCAGCGTTGCGGCGAGGCGATCTCCCGTGCCGCGACGACCTCCTGGCGCAGCGGGGCGAGTACGCCCTCGTCGTCGCCCTCGATCCGGGTCGGTACCTCCACCAGGGTCGCGCTGGACCGCAGCCCCTGTGCCAGTTCCCGCAACTGCTTCGTCACCTCGCCGACTTCCTCCGGAGCGGGCGGCCGGGCCCCGTGGTCGACGCGTACCCGCGCGGCCGTCGTCGCGTCCACGATCCGTTCCGCCGCGACGACCAGTGGCCACCAGGCGGCGGCCCGCTTCCCGGTCGGCGGCGGTTCGGTCAGGGCCCGCTGGAACTCCGTCCGTACGACCGACAGATCGCGATAGAGCCGCCGCCGCAGCCGCGCCCGGTCACCGTGGTCGCCCGGGGCGGCCGTACCGCCGTCCGTCCGCGCCCCCGTGACACCGTCCGTCCGCGTACCCGCACCGCTGTCCGTCCGGCCGGATCCGATTCCCCCGCCGAAGGCGCACTCGACGTAGCGCGCGCTCTCCTCGACCGCCACGGCCAGCCGGTCGCCGATCCGGGTGTGCCAGCTCTCCGGCCAGAGCAGATACCCCGCGATCAGGGTGATCCCGCAGCCGATCAGGCTGTCGAGCAGCCGGGGCAGCACCAGATGGAACCCCAGATGGTTGAGCTGGTCGGAGATCAGCAGGATCACCGGGGTGATGGCCGCGGTCTGGAAGGCGTACCCGTTCGCGGAGACCGCCGGGATCAGCGCCGCGAGCACCACCATCACCGGTACGTCCCACCAGCCGCGCGGCACGACCCCGAGGACCAGCGCGGCGGTGAGCACCCCCACCGCCGTGCCGAGCGCACGCAGCACCGCGCGGGAGAAGACCGAACCGAAGTCCGGCTTGAGCACGAAGGTGACGGTGAGCGCGACCCAGTACGAGCGGGGCACGCTCACCACCGACACCAGCACCTGCGCGAGGCCGATGCAGAGCGCGAGCCGCAGTCCGTAGCGCCAGGAGGTGGGCGAGAGCAGGACGGTGGCGGCGGCGCGGCGGGCCCGTACGCCGAGTTCGGCGGGGCGGCCGAGCCGGTCGTCCGCGCCGTAGTGGTCCGGGTGGTCCGAGTCCGCGTGGTGGACGACGGCGGCCGCGTGCCGCAGCGCCGCGTTCATGGCGCGGTCGGCGGGCCCCTCGGGCTCGGGGAGCACCAGGTCGGGCACCGCGTCCGACCGGCCCGTGGCGACGACATCGGCCAAGTCCCGCACCGCTGCGGCGATCTCGGGACGGCGTGAGGCGCGGCCGTGCAGATGGGCCGCCGCGGCCGCCTCGATCAGCGGGACGAGCACATTGAGCTGGGCGAGCAGCCGCACCATCGACGTGCTGCGGCCGTGGTAGTGGGCGCGCCGGGCGAGGATCAGGTCGTACGAGGCGTTGAGCGAGCCGGTCACGGCCTGGCGTCTGTCGCCGTACGCGGTCGTGCCCGCGGCCGCGAGCAGTTCGGCGGCTGCCCGGTAGGTCGCGGCGACCGCGGTCCGTTCCGGGGTCCGCGCCCGCAGCGGCCAGCCGACCAGCGCGAGCACCAGCACGAAGAGCCCGCCGAGCGAGAGCAGCAGCGGGGCCTTCCACCAGGGGCCCGGCATCGGGAGGCCCGCGCCCACCACGGAGTTGAGCAGGAGCAGCAGCCCCGACACGGACGCCACCGCGCCGATCGTGGAGATCATCCCGGAGACCAGCGCGACCAGCGTGAGGACGGCGACGGCGATCCAGCCGTCGCCGTACACGAGGGTGCCGATCATGACGCCGACCGCGCCGAAGCACTGCGGCACGGCGATGTTGAAGATCCGCATCCGGTACGCGTCTGCGGTGTCGCCGATGACGCCCGAGAGCGCGCCCATGGCGACCAGCGCCCCGTACCCGGGCTGTCCGGCGGCGAGGCCGACCGCCAGCGGCGCGGCGAGTGCGATGCTCGCGCGGACCACGGCGGCCCGGGGGATCGGCGCGCGCTGCGGGCGCAGCCCCCGGATCAGCCACTCCGGCGGCGAGATCAGCGGCTGTTTCCGCTGTGTGTCTGCTCTGCTGCCGACCGTGTCACCCATGCCAACAAAATACGTCCTGGCGTGCGGTTTTCGTCCGCCGCGTGCGTCCAGGGACATCGCGGGGTGCACACGGGGCGCGAGATGCCCCGGTACGCCGCCTGTTACGCCGTACGAGTTGCCGGGACGCGGCTGCGGGTGTGCGCTGGTGGGAGGCGAGCGGAAGGAATCTGCCATGGCCACACCGACAACACTCCGCGGACACCGGCGGGCCCACCGTCGCCCGGCGGCGCGCGGTCACCTCCCGGTGGCCGCCGTGGCGGTGCCCGTAGTCCTCGGCATCGTCTACGGCCTCTACACCGCGTTCATCCTCAGCTCCTCGTCCGACAACGCGTTCACCACCGCCAAGACGGTGCTCAGCATCGTCTCGGGCCTGGTGCTCGCCGTGCTGGCCTTCGGTTTCGGCCGCATCCAGCACGCGCTGCCGCGCGAGGCGAGGGCGGCCGGGTACGGCGTGCTCATCGGCGGAGCGATGGGGTTCCTGTACTCGATCACCGGGGAGAGCGTCCTGTTGTCGTCCTTCATCGGTGCGGGGTTCGGCATCGGGGCCCTGATCACGACGTTCTACCTGTTCTACACACACGAGGACTGACCTCACACCGGCCACCTCACACCGGCCACCCCGCGGCCCGGCACCGCTCACCGAGGGCGGGCCGCCGACGGCGGGCGCGGGGTCCCGTCGTCGGCGGCCAACTCCACCAGTGCCAGGGCGACGAGCACGGACAGGACGATCCCCACCACGACGCCCGCCGTGGGCCGGTCCCACACCAGGTAGACGGCGAGCGCGACGGCCACCACCGTGCCGTTCAGCCAGGCCCTGGCGCGCAGCACCCGGAGCCCGGCGCGTCCGGTGCGCAGGCCCAGGGCGTCGCGCACGGCGCCGACGGAACCCCGCCACACCGTCCGGACCCGCACCGCGGCCCGGCCGGGGCCGCCCAGCCAGGCGGCGAGCGCCACCACCGCGCCCAGGACGGCGATCATGCGGACCGCTGTCCGCAGGAAGGCCGTCAGCGCGTCGATGACGGCGGCCGCCGCGGGCTCCGGGATGTCGGCGGGCAGCCGGTCCAGATACAGGCTGCGGAGGACGGCGAGCGCCAGGCCGAGCAGCAGCGCACCGGCGGCCACCGCCAGGCCCGCCGTGACCAGGGCGCGCCGTCTGCGGACCGCGAGGAGGATGCCGGCCGCCGCGATCAGGACGGTCACCAGCGGCAGCCAGAGCCCGCCGATCCGCAGCAGCCGGAAGGCCGTGCGCGCCCGGCCCACGGCCTCGGAGTCCAGCACCGTGAACCGGGTGTGCACCGTGGGGATCTTCGACGCGATGGTCAGCCCGCTGTCCACGAGCCGCTGTTTCGCGGCGTCCGTCACGGGCGCCAGATCGATGGTGAGCGGGCTGCCCCGGTCGCTGGTCAGGGCCTTCTCGGCGGCCGTGTGCGCGGTCCTGTTGAGCTGGACCCAGACGCCGGTGAACGCGCCGCTGCCGACGAACCCAGCGACCGTGCTGTGCACCAGTTCCCTGAGCCCCGAGGCGATCGGCTTGTTCAGCGCACCGATGGCCAGCTCGATCTCGGCCCGTTCCGCGGGCCCGACCGACTTGAGCAGCGCGTCCACACTGACGTACTTCACGACGGCGTCCGTCGCCCGGTCGGTCACGGCCGACCGCACGGCCGGGTCCGAGGCCAGCGGCCGCATCACCGCGACATACCGGTCGGTGTCGCCGACCACGTCGCGCGTCCAGACGGCGACGGTGGAGACCGGGGTGAGGATCCCGGCGACCACGATCAGCAGGACGGCGAAGAACGACCGCACCCGGCGGCCCGGCGAACGCCCCTGAGGCGCGGCGGTCGCGGTCCGCAGCCCGCCGAGTCCGCCCGCGCCGTCGTCCGTCACGTCTCCAGGGGATGCCACCGGCCGGTGGCCCGCACTCCGGACGGCGCCATTCGGCCATTTCCGCCGCGCCCCGGATCGGTACCGCGCCACCGGGCCTCGCCCCCGGGTGTCCGGGCGAGGCCGGATCCTGCACTATCCGTTTCCTTGGTCGCCGAGCGCTGAGACGATGGCCGGAAAGCGGCCGGGAAACGGGAGGAACACATGGCAGAGGTCTTCATGCGCCGGCTGACCAGGTGGCAGGCCGAACAGCAGCGGGAGGCCCTGGCGGACACCTATGTCGAGGCCTACCGGGGCCCGCGCGGTGAGGAGTTCCACGACCGCCAGCAGTTCCTGGAACGCTTCGCCGAGGACATGCAGCGCCCCGGCTTCGACATGATGGTCGCCGACGGCCGGTCGCTGGCCGGATGCGCGTACGGATACGTCCTGGAGCGGGACGGCGGCCTCTGGCGGGGCTTCCGCGGGGGGCTCCCGGTGGACATCGAGGAACTGACCGCGTCCGGGCAGGTGTTCGTGCTGGCGGAGCTGATGGTGCAGCCGTCCCACCGGCGGCAGGGGATCGCCACCCGCCTCGTCGGCCAGCTGCTGGTGCGTTCGCGGGCCGCGCTGGTCGCCGCCCTGGTGGAGCCGGAGAACGAACCGGCCAGGCGCGCGATGCAGGGGTGGGGCTGGACCCGCTTCGGCGATGTGCGGCCGCGTGAGCCGCAGGAGCCCCTGGAGCCGGCGCAGCCGCAGCCCACGTACGAGGCGTGGAGCCGCGCCATCGAGCACGCGGGCAGCGCGGGGTAGGGGGAACAGCAGGGGGCGAGGGGGGCTCACAGCCAGCCGTTGCGGCGGAACCCCCGGTACATGAGCAGGCAGGCGGCGGCGATCACGGCCATGGCCAGGGGATAGCCGTACTCCCAGCGCTGCTCCGGCATGTGGACGAAGTTCATGCCGTACACCCCGCACACCATGGTCGGTACGGCGACGATGGACGCCCACGCGGTGATCTTCCGCATGTCCTCGTTCTGCTCGATGCCCACCTGCGCCAGATGGGCCTGGAGGATGGAGTCGAGCAGTGCGTCGTACGCCGCGGTCTGCTCGGCGATCCGGGTGACCCGCCCCGCCACGTCGCGGAAGTACGTCCTGATGTCGTGGGTCATCAGCGGCAGCGGCTGCCGGGCGAGCAGTTTCTCCAGCGGGCGGCAGAGCGGCACCACCGCCCGCCTGAACTCCATCAGTTCCCGCTTGAGCAGATAGATCCGCCCGGCGTCGCCGCTCGCCGCCTGCTGCGAGAAGACCGTGGACTCGACGGCGTCGATGTCGTCCTGCACGGCGTCGGCGACACAGGCGTACTGCTCGACGACGTGGTCGGCGATGGCGTGCAGCACGGCCGCCGGCCCCTCGGCGAGGTGGCCGGGGTCCGCCTCCAGGGCCTCGCGGAGGGGCCCGAGCGAGCCGTGCCGGCCACGCCTGACGGTGAGGACGAAGTCGGCGCCCGTGAAGACCACCAGCTCCCCGGTGTCGACGATCTCGCTGGTGGTCGTCAGCTCCTGGTGCTCGACGTAGCCGACGGTCTTCAGCACGGCGAAGAGCGTGTCGCCATAGGTGTCGATCTTGGGGCGGGGATGCGGGCGCAGCGCGTCCTCGACGGCGAGCCGGTGCAGCCCGAACAGTTCCCCGAGCGCGGCGAGCTCCGTCTGCTGCGGCTCGTGCAGTCCGATCCAGACGAAGCCGCTGCCCTCCGCCCTGACCCGGCGCACCGCCTCGTCGGCCGGGCAGTCGCCCGGCTGCCGGACCCCGTCCCGGTAGACCACGCAGTTCACGACCGCGCTGCCGAGCGGGGAGCGTACGGGGTGGCTGAGATCGACCGTGCGCTGGTGAGGGAGCCGCACGGTACGGCGCAGGGTGCGGAACATCGGCATGGGTGGCTGCTCCTTCGGCGGACCGCGAGCCAGTGTGCCACCGCAGGTCCCCGCGGGTGGGGGCGGTACCGGCCGAGCCGCCTCACAGCCCGGCACCGTCAGCCCCGCGGCGGCTGCCGCCTCACAGCCCCGCGGCGGCGGCCGCCTCCCGGAACACCGCCTCCAGCATCGGCCGGGTCAGCCGTCCGGTGTTCACATTCCGCTGGCTCGGGTGGTAGCAGCCGAAGAGCCGCAGCTCGTCGCGGCCGTCCGTACCGGCGAGCACCACCTGCGCGCCGTGGCCGAACACCGGCCGCGGCCGGGGCAGCAGCCAGCCCGCATCGGCGAGTACGGGCAGCAGGGCCTGCCAGCCGAAGCCGCCGAGCGCCACCACCGCGCGCAGCCCGGGGCGCAGCAGCGCCAGCTCCGCGGCCAGCCACGGCCGGCAGGTGTCGCGCTCCTCGGTGGTGGGCTTGTTCTGCGGCGGCGCACAGTGCACCGGGGCGGCCATCCGTACGCCCCGCAGGGTGAGCCCGTCGTCGGCCGCGGTGGCGGTCGGTTGCGAGGCGAGGCCGACGGAGTGCAGCCCCGCGACCAGGAAGTCGCCCGCCGGGTCGCCGGTGAACATCCGCCCGGTCCGGTTCCCGCCGTGTGCCGCGGGTGCCAGACCCACCACGGCCAGCGCGGCATCGGCGGGGCCGAAGCCGGGGACCGGCCGCCCCCAGTACTCCTGGTCCCGGTACGCGGCCCGCTTCTCCACGGCCACCTGCTCCCGCCAGGCGACCAGCCGGGGGCAGGCGCGGCAGCCGGTCACCTGGGCGTCCAGGGCCCCGAGATCGGCGCAGCCGGGCGCACGGCGGGCGGGGAAACGCCGGTCGTCGGCGCTGGGCTGCGGCTCTGGTGCTCCGGACTCCGACTCGGCCATCCCGCCACGGTACGGGGCGCGCGCCCACCGGCCGCGGCGGCGCGAAAAAACCGGTCGCCGGGCGGGGCGCGCGCCGGTAACCTCACGTGCTCCGCCGCGGCGGATGCGGCGGGCCCGGCAGGGTCGGAGAAATTCAGAGAAATTCAGAGAAATTCAGAGAAAGAGGAAGACGATGCGGCAGTTCCACGGAGTCATCAGGCCGTCTCTCTCTTCCCACCCCACTGAGGACCTCTGTGCCCGACGCCATCCTGAATCCCGGAACGACCCTGAACCTGGGCGTGCTCGCCCACATCGACGCGGGTAAGACCAGCCTCACCGAACGGCTGCTGCTCGACAACGGCGCCATCTCCGCACTCGGCAGCGTCGACGCCGGAAGCACGCAGACGGACACCGGTGAGATCGAGCGGGAGCGTGGCATCACGATCCGTTCGGCGGTGGCACCCTTCGCCGCCGGGGGCCGGCAGATCAACCTGGTGGACACCCCGGGCCACCCGGACTTCATCGCCGAGGTCGAGCGGGCGCTGTCCGTGCTCGACGGCGCGGTCCTCGTGCTGTCCGCCGTCGAAGGCGTACAGGCGCAGACCCGTGTCCTGCTGAGGTCGCTGCGCAGACTGCGGCTGCCGACCCTGCTCTTCGTCAACAAGATCGACCGTGCGGGCGCGCGCTCCGACAGTCTGCTGGCCGACATCCGCGCCCGGCTCACACCGGACATCCTCGCCATGAGCACGGTGCGGGACGCGGGTACGGCAGCCGCCCGGACGGCCGTACGGGCGCTGGAGCGGCCGGAGTTCCGCAGGGAGGCCGCCGAGGCGCTCGCCGAACACGACGACGCCCTGCTGGCCCGCCTCGTGGCGGGCGAGCTGCCACCGGCGGACGGCGTACGCGCCCTGCTGGCCCGGCAGTGCGGGGCCGGGCTGCTGCACCCGGTCTTCTTCGGCTCGGCCCTGACCGGCGAGGGCATCGCCGCGCTCACGGACGGCATCACGACGCTGCTGCATCCGTCGCGTACCGTTCCCGCGCACTCCGGGCCGGGCCCGCAGGGCACGGTCTTCGCCGTCGAGCGCACGGGCACCGGGGAGAAGGCCGCGTACCTCCGGCTGTTCTCGGGAGAGGTACGCGAACGGCAGCGCGTCACCTACTGGCAGCGTGAACCCGGCGGCCGGCAGGCCGAGTTCAGCGGCCGGATCACCGGCATCGACGTCGTGCGCGTCCCCGGCGCCCCGGACAACCGCACTGCGCACGGCGCCGCGGGCGGGACGGCCGGCCGGCGGCTGACGGCGGGCAGTATCGGCCGGGTGCGCGGTCTGCCCGGCATCCGGGTCGGTGACCGGCTGGGCGAGCCCGAGGACCGCCCGGAGCAGTTCCACTTCTCCCCGCCGAGCCTGGAGACGGTCGTACGGGCATGCCGTCCCGGGCAGGAGGCGCGGCTGCACGCGGCCCTGCTGGCGCTCGCGGACGAGGACCCGCTGATCCGCACCCGGGCGGCGGGCGGCGGCGCGACCTCCGTACTGCTCTACGGCGCCGTGCAGCAGGAGGTGCTCGCGGCGCGACTGGAGCGGGACTTCGGCGTGGAGGTGCGGTTCGAGCCGGTCCGCCCGGTGTACTTCGAGCGGCCGGAGGGCCGGGGCGAGGCGGTCACCGAGATCGACCGGCGCGGCCCGAACGACTTCCTGGCGACGGTCGGTCTGCGCGTGGAGGCCGCTCCGCGCGGGGCGGGTGTCACCTTCGTGCGGGAGGTCGAGCTGGGCGCGCTGCCCCGCGCGTTCCACCGCGCCATCGAGGAGTCCGCGCTGGGGGCCCTGCACCAGGGTGTGTACGGCTGGGAGGTGACCGACTGCGCGGTCACGCTCATCCGGACCGGTTACGTGGCACCGCTCACCGTCGCGGCGCACTTCCGGCATCTCACGCCGCTGGTCCTGATGCGCGCCCTGCAGCGGGCGGGCAGCCGGGTCTTCGAGCCGTACCAGGCGCTGGAGGCGGAGATCCCGGAGGACGCCCTCAACGCCGTCGTCGGCGCGCTCGTCCCGCTCGGAGCCGAGGTCACCGGCTCCACCGAGGCCGGCCCGTCCTGGAGGGTCACGGCGGACCTGCCGGTCAGGCGGGTGCAGGAGTTCCGGCAGGCGCTGCCGGGCCTGACCCGCGGGGAGGGCGCGATGTGGTCCCGCCCGGGGCAGGACCGGCCGGTGCGCGGCCCGGCGCCGACCCGGCCGCGCACCGACGGCAATCCGCTGAACCGGGAGGAGTACCTGAGGTTCCTCGCCGACCGCAGCCTCGCCGACTGAGGTACTGGCCGGGGTGGCCGTGTACGGGGCCGTAACCCGTCCGTACAGGGCGCTGCGCGGCGCATTACCCTGCCGAGCATGATTCGCGCTGTGGTGTTCGATGTCGGTGAGTGTCTTGTGGACGAGACCCGTGAGTACGGGACCTGGGCTGACTGGCTGGGGGTGCCGCGGCATACCTTTGCGGCCATGTTCGGGGCGGTCATCGCGCAGGGGCGGGATTACCGTGAGACGTTCCAGGAGTTCCGGCCGGGGTTCGACCTGGCCGAGGAGCGGGACAGGCGTGCGGAGGCCGGTAAGCCGGAGTGGTTCGGCGAGGACGATCTCTATCCGGATGTGCGGCCGACGCTGGCCGGGCTGCGCGAGGCTGGTCTCTGGGTCGGCATCGCCGGCAATCAGACGGTGCGGGCCGGGGGTCTGTTGCGTGGGTTGGATCTGCCGTCCGATCTCATCGCCACGAGTGATGACTGGGGTGCGTCGAAGCCGGACGTGAAGTTTTTCGAGCACGTCATCGAGGCGACGCCTGCCGAGCCGGGCGAGATTCTGTACGTCGGCGACCGGCTCGACAACGACATCCGCCCGGCCGTGCAGGCGGGGCTGCTGACGGCGCTGATCCGGCGGGGCCCGTGGGGCAGGATCCAGCAGCGTGATCCGGACGCGGCTGCGATCACCACGATGCGGATCGATTCGCTGGCGGAGCTGCCGGAGAGGATCGCCGGGTTCAACGCTGGAGAGCGCTGACCGTCGTCCCCCAGTCGTAGAGCCGGTCGTCGAAGTCCCGGACGCACTGCTCGTTCTGCCACGGAGCGAGCGTGCGCCGCACTTCGCGCACGCGGTCCATGCCTGTGGCGTACCAGGTGGCGGCGAGCTGGTCGAGGGCCTGGCCGGCGTAGTGGCATGCCTCCTGCGGATTGCTGTCGGCCGCTGCCACCGCGGCCAGGTCTCCGAGGACGACGGTGCGTTGCTTGGCCGACTCGGGCGGCAGGTCTTCGAGGACCTGCTGAAGGGTCTCGCGGGCCTGAGGGAGGTGGCCTGCTTTGAGCTGGGTGTTGCCCTTGAAGGCCGCCAGGCGGGCGGGGCCGAACCAGTCCATCCACACGGGAGTGGTGTGCTCGGAACCGGCGGTGAGGATGTCCTCGGCGTGGCTGATGAGGTTCAGAGCGGTACGGGTGTTGCCGCAGCGGGTCTCGCACTCGGCTTCGACGGCGTCCAGCCAGGCGTGGAACTCTGCGGATGCGGGGCCGCGGCGGGCGTAGGTGCGGGCCGCCACCATCCGCTCCACTGCCGTCTCGCGCTCGCCTGCCCAGCCCGGGATGAAGGCCGTGTGCGCGAGGATGGCTGAACCCAGGAGCGGATCGTCCGCCTCACCGGCGGCCTGGAGGGCGCGCAGCAACGTGTCTCCGGCCTGGTCGGGTTGGCGGAGGTCGAAGAATTCAATGCGGCCTGCCAGCAGGTAGGACTCGGCGAGTGCGGCTGCGAGCCGGTGCCTGGCGGGTTCGACCGTCTCGGGCAGAAGCGCGCAGCCCAGCCGCGCGTGTTCCAGGATCGCGGGGTGCAGCGTGGCCGGCGCGACGGACCAGTACAAGTGCCGATGGGAACGGGTCACGGCTTCGAAGTTGGCTCCGACGCTGGTCGGTTGTGTGATCGCGACGGATTGGGTGGGCACCGTCGCCAGGCGCGTGCCGGGCATGGAACGGGCCTTCGAGATCGGGCGGGGCTGACCGTCCGGATGTTGTCCTGAGCCCCAGGGAGCGGTGAAGCCGAGATCTTCGGCGTCCTGACCCAGCAGATGGGTGAGTACGCGACGGACGTCCGGCTGGGGCCACGGCGGATTGTCGGACTCCCACCGCCGGACCTGGCGGACACCAACGGCCAGCCCCCGGATGCCGAGTTGCGGCGCGTCGCTCGTGATGGCGTCCGCGAGGGCCTGCTGCGAGTTGTAACCAGCCGCCACCCGGGCGGCTTTGAGGCGAGTGTTGCCTATGGGACGGGACATGACTCCTCCGTGGTATCGGAACCTCAACCTGAGGCTCTCACGCTACGTCCCCTTCGCAGCACCAACCCATCAACCAGGTGAATGGAAGCCCTCTTGGAGTCCTCTGAGTGACCCTTTGAAGTCCTCGAATAGGACGTAAGGCCTCGCGAGGATGACACCTCCGCACATTCAAGCCTCAGTGCTCAGTGAGGAGTTGTCCCTTCGTGTCACAAGAGACCCCGGAACCACCCACGATGCGCACGGCAGGAAGCTGCGAGATCCAGGGCGCCGGATTCCGCTGGGACGCCGTACGCGTGCCTCGAAGCCTCGGGGCGCGTGTGCTGGTCGCTCTCGGTTCTCGTAGCGGTGCTGTGATCGAAGATCCGCGTGAACCGGCCCTCTACTGGTTCGTACGGACGGGCACCGCGGCCGTCTGGGACGTGCCTGACACGCGGCCGCTCGGCCTGTCCCAGCACCTTGTCGTCCCTCCGCCGCATCGCATGCGCGGGCCGGGTCCCCACTGGCGGATCAGTCCCGGGGACGGCCCCATGCTGACGGACGCCCAGGTCCTTCATTCGGCAGTCGAAGGCGTGACAGCTCCTCTCCGAGCACCAGTTACGGAGACGGCATGACCACTTCCCTGTACTCGGGCCCCTCACGGCAGCGATTCGGCGCGTCGGTCACGGCCGCACGCCCGGGCCGTGACCTCCTCGGCATGGTTCTCGGCGTCATATGGGCCCTCGGCTCGCTCGTCGCCGTGGGCGGGCTTGCCTACGTCACCCAGCACAGCCCGGCGCCGGTGCAGACGGGCAGCGCAGCCGCGTCCGTCCCTGACTCGGCTATCAGTTCCTGACCCGGTCAGTACACGGGCCAGTTGACCGGGCCCACCCCAGCCAGATCCCTCCCTCCAGGCCACCGGCTTGCCATGCCGAAGGAGCAACGTCACATGTTCCAGCACCGCGCTTTACGGAACGTCAGCGATGACGTTCCCATCCATGTCTCGATGGACCGGACACTGCGCGTCAAAGTCATCGACGCATGCGGTATGACGTGCACGTTCTGCCATAACGAGGGAACTCCGGTCAGCGCCGACAACCACCCGCGCTGGCCCGAACGTTTCACCCCGACAGGCCCCTCGGGGCGAACCTCCCTTTACGCCGCCACCAATGGGGCCCGCTTCACCAGCGCCCCCGTCATCCCGGACGAGGCGTTCCGCGGCGCCCTCACTCAACTCCGCGACGCACTGGACTTCGACGAGGTCCACCTCACCGGCGGGGAACCGACCCTGCACCCCAAGCTGCCGCAGATCGTCGCGCTCGCACGGCAGGCCGGCTACTCGGCCAGTGTCACCTCGAACGGTGAGAACGGTGTGAGGTCCTTGTCCGGCTGCGTGGACGCCGGGCTTCGACATGTCAACTTCTCGATCTTCGGCACTACCCCTGACGAGCTTGCGCAGGTTCAGAGCACACGGTTCAGGGTGCGGGCACTGGCAGCGCGCAAGATCGAAGCGCTGGAGGACTCGATCCGCGTCGCTGTGTCGCTCGGCATCGGAGTGCGGGCGAACGTCGTCATCCCCGATCACACCCACGTACAGCGGGTCCACCGGCTGCTGGAGAAGTACTCGCCGAGATTATCCGTGCGCATACTGACGTCGCTGGCTGACGGTGATGCGTCCCTTGACGCCGTCGATCTCCTCCTGGCCGAGCTTGGTGCCGTCCCACAGGAAGTCCGGCTGATCGCAGGTACGTCAGGCTTCCGCATCACCTATCAGCTTCCATCGGGCCGGCAGCTCGTGGTGAAGCACATCCGTTCCCTGCGGCTGCCCGATACATGTACCGGCTGCAGGTTCAACAACAGCGTTGACTGTCATGAGGGTTACTACGGGGTGCGCCTTTACCGCGATCCGGACGGCACCTTCCACGTCGGCGTGTGTATTCAGCGCATGGACCTGTGCCTGCCCGTGGAAGAGTTCGTGGACAGCGACGCGTGCACCGAGATCAGGAAGATGCGCGAGCAGGACCTGCATGACCTGACCGCGTAGAAGTGAACCCTAGAGAGAGCGAGGACGCTGTGGCCCAGCACGAATACGAAGCCAAGTTCCTGGAGATCGACGCGGACGCCGTACGCGACCGCCTGCGAGCGGCCGGGGCCGAGCGGGCTTTCGACAAGACCATGTTCACCCGCCTGATCTTCGAGAACGACGCCGTCCAGGGCGAGCAGTGGCTGCGCCTGCGTGACGAGGGCGGCAAGACCACGCTCACGCTCAAGCAGGTCACCGACGCCACCCACATCAACGGCACCACGGAGATCGAGATCGAGGTGAACGGCCTGGAGCGGACCGCGGAACTCCTCGCGGCCCTGGGCCTGCGTCAGGTCCGGTACCAGCAGAACTACCGCGAGGAATGGCAGCTCGACGGCGTCACCTACGACTTCGATACCTGGCCGGACCTCCCCACCTTCCTGGAGATCGAGAGCAGCTCCGAAGAGGCCGTACGCAAGGCGGTGGCCTCGGTCGGACTCGACTACACCGAGGCCCGCTTCGGCAGTATCGATCTGATCTACACGAGCGAGCGGGGCAGGGACATCCTCGCCGAACCCACTCTGCTCTTCGCCTGACGCCTTGCCCCCTGCCAGTTGCCGCATCGGGTGCCCGCCTGCGACCCAACAGGCGGGCACTGGGCCTACATCACACGGCGTTCACCCAGGTGTACGCAGAAATCGCTTCTGCCGGGCCGACGAGCCCGTGCGGGATGGTGCTGATCCATTGGACGATGTTCGCGAGATTAACTCCCCGTCCGCTCATGCACACCGCTGACGCAAACGACGGGCCGACCGGGGGGGAAAAATGTGCGCTGCCCCTCCCGGCCGCCCCGCCTCAGCCGAGCGGCTTGTCCAGGACCGCCTTGCGGTGACTGAACGTCTCCAGTGAGTACCGGCCGTGGTAGCGGCCCATCCCACTCTCGCCCACCCCGCCGAACGGCAGGTCGGGCACGGTGAGATGGGCCACCGGCAGGCCGAAGCCGAGGCCGCCCGACGAGGTCTCCGTGGTGAGCCGGTCGCGGGTCAGTACCGACTCCGTGAACGCGTACAGCGCCAGCGGCTTGTCCCGGTCGTTGATGAACGCGATGGCCTCGTCCAGCCCGTCGACCTCGACGACGGGCAGGATCGGCCCGAAGATCTCCTCGGCCATCACCGGTGAGCCGGGCGCCACTTCGGCGAGCACGGTGGGTGCCAGATAGCGCTGCGCACGGTCGCTGTCGCCGCCGACCACGACCCGCCCCGAGCCGAGCAGACCGGTCAGCCGGTCGAAGTGGCGTTCGTTGATGATCCGGCCGTAGTCGCCGGAGGTGGCCGGGTCGGCGCCGAACAGCTCGCGTACGGCCGAGGCCAGCGCGCCCTCCAGCTCCCGGGCGGTCGCGGGGTCGGTGAGGACGTAGTCCGGGGCGACGCAGGTCTGGCCCGCGTTGAGGAACTTGGTCGAGACGAGCCGGGCGGCCACCGCCGCGAGGTCCGTGCCCCGGTCGACGAACGCCGGTGACTTGCCGCCCAGTTCCAGCGACACCGGCGTCAGATGCTCGGCGGCGGCGCGCATCACGATGCGGCCCACGGTGCTGTTGCCGGTGTAGAAGATGTGGTCGAAGTGCTCTTCGAGCAGGGCAGTGGTCTCCGGTACCGCTCCCTCGATCACGGTCACCGCGTCGCGGTCGAGATAGCGCGGCAGCAGCCCGGCGATGGCCCGCGAGGTGGCGGGGGCCACTTCACTGGGCTTGGCGACGACGCAGTTGCCCGCGGCGAGCGCCCCGGCCACCGGGGCCAGGAGCAGCTGGAGCGGATAGTTCCAGGGGGCGATGACCAGGACGACCCCCAGCGGGTCCAGCACCGTCCAGGCGCTCGCCCCGCCGAGGTGTTCCGGTACGTCGACGGGCTCGGGCCGCAGCCAGCCCTCCAGCCGTTCCAGGGTGTGGTCGATCTCGCGCACGGTGAAGTCGATCTCCGTGCGGAACGCTTCGCGCTCGCTCTTGCCCAGGTCGGCGTGGAGCGCGGCGGCCAGCTCCTGGCGGTGCCCGGTCAGCATCGCCCGCAGGCCGTGCAGCTGCTCGGTGCGCCAGGACAGCGTCCTGGTCCGGCCGGTACGGAAGGTGGCACGCAGCCGGGCGACGGCTTCGGCGGGCTTCTCGGTGGGCTGCACGGATGCTCCTTGGTTCGGTTCGGTTCGGGTTGATCCGGTTCGGTTCGGTCCGGTCCGGAAGGCCTGGTTCAGGTATTTGTATTTACCAACAATCTGGGGAAGCGGCTTCTTCCCTCGCCGTCCGGGCGGCCTCCCGATGCCCGCTCGGAGGGAAATACACGCCTCGGGCAACCGAATAGTCCTCCGTTCGGGTACGCGTTGTGTCATTCGGCCTCAGCGGACGGGCCTTGCGTCCCCCTCTTGCCCAAGGCTCGGGAAGACACCCGTGCTGTCCGGCGCGGGGAAGGAGATGGGACGCGATGGGTACCGATCACATCGACACCGGGTTGTTGAAGGAGCTGACCGAGCAGTCGCAGGATTTGAACAGCGACGCGCTCCGGGTGACGAACTCCGCTCTGGCGGATTTCGCCGAAACGGCCGAATCTTCGAGCCGCCGCTGGTGGCAGCGCCGGGGGACTCTGCTGGGAGCCGCGGGTGCGGCGACCCTGCTGGGTGCCGGACGCGCCGCGGCCGCGTCGAGCACTGACGTCATGGCACTTCAGACAGCTGCTTCGATCGAGAACCTGGCGGTGAGCGTGTACCACACCGCTGCCGGGCTGCCGTTCATCAAGACCGGCAACAAGACCGTGCTGGCCTTCATCACGAAGACGGCGCAGCAGCACACCGCACACGCCCAGGCGTTCAACGCCGCCGCCAAGAAGGCCGGCGGCAAGGAGCAGACGGGCACGGACCCGAAGTACGCGGCGGTCGTCAAGAAGACCCTGCCGACGATCAAGACCCCGGCGGACGTGGTCAAGCTGGCCATCACGCTGGAGGACGTCGCGGCGCAGACGTACACCAAGAACATCGGGCAGGTCCACGACACGAACCTGCGGCAGCTCTTCGCCTCGGTCGCGCCGGTCGAGGCCCAGCACCGGGCCACGCTGCTGGCCGTGCAGGCCCTGCTGGCCGACGGGAAGACGAACCTCATCGCGATCCCCACGGACGTGGCGAAGCTTCCCGCCAACATCGGCAGCGTCGGCTTCCCGGACGCCTTCTACCCCACCAAGATGGCTTCGCCGGTCAGTGAAGGGGCCGTCAAATGAGCAGCAGCAGGGGCAGCTGGGAGCTGCCGATCAGCGAGGGCGAGATGTCCCGTCTGACGGGCGAGATGGACGAGGCGCACCGGGCCACCCTGCCCGTCATGGCCGCGTCCGCCCGCGACCTGTCGACGGAGCTGAAGGACCTGGAGGCCTCCGGTCCCGACCCGGTCCACGAAGAGCGTGTGCACGTGGCGCGCCGCCGCTTCCTGGCCGGCGCCGGTGCGTCCGCGGCCATGCTGGCGCTCGCCGCGTGCGGCGGGAAGTCGGACACCTCGCCGACCGGTGGAAGCGCGTCCGGCTCCCCGTCGACCGGCGCTTCGGCGTCCTCGTCGGGCGGGGCCGGCAAGTACACCGGTGACCTGAAGGTCGTCGCCCTGGCGGTGGCCCTGGAGAACCAGGCCGTCGCCGCCTACCAGGCCGCTCTCAAGGCGGCCAACGCGGGCAAGCTCGGCAAGGTGCCGCCGGCGGTCGCGACGTTCATCCAGACCGCGATGGCGCAGCACAAGGACCACGCCAACGCGTGGAACGGCGTGCTCTCCAGCGCGGGCAAGCCCAAGATCACCGGTGTGCCGCTCTCCAGCCAGCCCGCTGTCACCAAGGCGCTCGGCCAGGTCAAGGACGTCACCGGGGTGGCCAAGCTGGCTCTCCAGCTGGAGGACCAGGCCACCGAGACCTATGTGTTCGCGACGTTCAACGTCAAGAGCATGGGCGGGGTGAACACGGCGGCGACCATCGCTCCGGTCGAGGCCATGCACGCGGCGATCCTGCACTATGTGCTGGGCCAGTACCCGGTGCCGGACGCCTTCATCGGTACGAAGAAGGCCGCAAGCCCCAGCCTGCTGACGGTCTGACTCCGCCCGCCCGTCCCCTTCCGGCTCCCCGGCCAGGCGCGTACCCCCCCCACGCGCCTGGCCGGGGCCGGGCCGGCCGCACCGAGACCACCGGAGACACGATGCTCACCCGTACCCGCAGACCGCGTGTGGCGGTCGCCGCAGCGGCGCTGTGCATGCTGACCGCCGTCACCAGCTGTTCGGACAGCGGGTCGAAGTCCTCTTCGCCGTCGTCCACCACGCCCACGACCGCTGCCTCCACGGCGAGCGGCAAGGGCACCCAGATCACGATCAAGAACTTCAAGTTCACGCCCGCCGCCCTGTCCGTCGCCCCGGGGACGAAGATCACGGTGACGAACAAGGACTCGACGACCCACACCCTGACGGCCACCGGCAAGAAGGCGTTCGACACGGGTGACATCGCCGCCGGGAAGACAGTCACCTTCACGGCGCCGTCCGCCAAGGGCAAGTACCCCTACATCTGCACCATCCACCAGTACATGAAGGGCTCGCTCACGGTCAGCTGACCCGCGGCCCGTGCTCACCGCAGCGTGCTGAGCCGGTGGCGCTCGCTCCCGACTGCGCCTGCTTTCGATCTTTCGACCGTGCTGACTCGTCTGTGCTTACTCGACCGTGCTGATTCGACCGTGCTTACTCGACCGTGCCGGGAAGGGGCCCCATGCCGTCCGATCCCTCGCTTGCCGAGCCGCCGGACCCCGCGCCCCGTCCGGGCCGCCGGTATCTGCGGGCGCTGCTCTGTGTGCTGGCCGCCGCGGGTCTCGCGGTCGACGCCTATGTGCACGCGCACCTCGCCGACCGGTACGACCCCGTCTCGGCGAGCATCAGCCAGGGCACGCTCTTCCGTATCGAGGCCGGGCTGGCCGCGTTCGCGGCGCTGCTCGTGCTGGTCTGGCGGCGTGCCGTGACCGACGCGTTCGCCTGGCTGGTCGCGGCGGGCGGCCTCGCGCTGCTGCTCGTCTACCGGTACATCAACGTCGGCAAGCTGGGCCCGGTGCCGAACATGTACGAGCCGGTCTGGTTCGGTGACAAGTGGCTCACGGTGATCGCGCAGGCCGTGACCATCGTCGCGGCCACCCTGCTCCTGCTCACCGGCTCCTACCGCCGCCGCTTCACCGCCCGCCGCCGGAGCCGTCGCCGGGTCGAGTGACCGCGGACGGCTCGGCCACGGATTCCACCGATTCAGCGGCAGGCGGCGGGGACTGCGCGGCCGGTGACCCCGGCCGGGCCGCGGACCGTACCCAGCGCAGCGTCACCGCACTGAGCAGCGCCACCGCGACCAGGCCGCCGCAGTAGAGGGTCAGGCCGTTCCACGCTCCCGCGGAGTAGGCGATACCGCCCACGGAACCGCCGACCGCGCTGCCGATGTAGTAGAAGAACAGGTAGACCGCCGCGCCCTACACCCCCAGCACGGTGGACCGCCCGCCGACCCAGCCGCTGGCCACCGCGTGGGCCGCGAAGAAGCCCACGGTGAAGATCACCAGGCCGGGGATGACGGCGCCGAGGTGCGGTACGAGCATCACCACGAGCCCCGCGATCGTGACGAACAGCGCGGGCAGCAGCACGCGGGGGCGGCCGTACCGGTCGACCAGCCGGCCGGCGGCGGCCGACGAGAACGAACCCGCGGTGTACGCGATGAAGAGCAGCCCCGCCGTCGTCTGGGACAGGTTGAACGGTGCCTCGATGAGCCGGAACCCGAGGTAGTTGTAGACGGTGACGAACGCGGCCATCGCCACGAAGCCGATCAGATAGAGCCTGAGCAGGGCGCCGTCCGGCAGCGCCCGTCCGATCGCGGACGCCAGCGCGCGCGGCCTGGCCTCCCGGCGGACGAAGCGTACGGAGGCGGGCACCGTCAGATGGAAGACCCCGGCGGCCACGGCGGCCACCGCGCCGACCGCGCCGATGGCCCAGCGCCAGCTGCCGGTCAGGTCCAGCACCCCGTCGGCGACGAGGCGGCCCGCCATCCCGCCGATGCCGTTGCCCGCCACATAGAGCCCCATGGCCTGGCCGAGCGACTCGCGGTGCACCTCCTCGGCCAGGTACGACATCGCCGTTGCCTGGAGCCCGGCGAGCGCGAGGCCCTGGAGGACCCGGAAGACCAGCAGCGTCGGGTAGTTGGGCGCGAAGGCCGCCGCGATGCCGAGCAGCGCCGCCGCGCCCAGCGCCAGGCTCATCATCCCGGTCCTGCTCCACGCGTCGGAGAGGGCGGTCAGCGGCACCACGGCGACGGCCATGGCGGCGGTCGAGACCGAGATGGTCAGTGACGAGGCCGCGGGGGACAGGTCGAAGTGGGTGGACAGGGCGGGCAGCAGGGCCTGGACGCAGTACAGCGTCATGAACGTGGTCATCCCGGCGGCGAAGAGCGCCCCGGTGGCCCGGCGGAAACCGGGTGTCCCCCGCGTGTGCGCGGCAGGCGATATGTGCGGGTCAGTCACCGGACGACGGTAGGCCGGACGCTGTTCATGCGTCCAATGCATGGATGCCCGATGTATGTTCCGTATATGGAACACCGATCGTACGGTTCCGGCCGCCCCGCACCCGTACTTCCCCCATCGGCAGCGCCCGGCGCGCTGCCGATGGAGGCCGCGCTCCTGTCGGCGCCGCTGCTGGGGATGTGCCCGGACCTCGTGCGGTTCGTGACGGTGGCCGGTCTGGAGCATCTCTCCGCCGCGGCGAGCGAGCTGGGCACCCCGCAGTCGACGGTCAGCCGCAGTGTCGCCCGGCTGGAGGCGGCCGTCGGTACCCCGCTCTTCGACCGGGAGGGCCGGGGGCTGCGGCTGACCCGGCAGGGTCGCGCCTTCCTGGCCCGGGTGCAGCGGGGCCTGGAGGAGATCGCGACGGGCTGCGAGGAACTGCGGCTGGCCACCGACATGCCGGGCACCGTCGCCCTGGGCTTCCTGCCCGCGCTCGGCTCGGCCCCGGTGCCGCTGCTGGTCAGCTGGTTCCGGGACCGGCACCCGCAGGTCCGCTTCCAGCTGGTCCAGGACAACGCGCAGGGTCTGCTCGACCGGCTGCGCGCGGGCGAGGTCGATCTCTGCCTGACCTCGCCGCTGCCCGACGAACCGGGCATCACCACCCTGCCCGTCGCCGCCGAGCCGCTGAGCCTGGTCGTCCCGGCCGGCCACCGGCTGGCCCGGCGGGGCCGGGTCCGGCTGGCCGAAGCGGAGCACGAGGACTTCGTGATGGCCGCCTCCGGCTACGGCCTGCGCCGTCTGGTCAACAGCCTCTGCACCGCCGCCGGTTTCCCGCCGCGCGTCGCGTTCGAGGGTGCCGAGATCGCCACCATCCGGGGCTTCGTCGCGGCGGGCCTCGGAGTCGCGGTGCTGCCCCCGTCACCGGTCCGGGTCCCCGGTCTCGTGGACCTGCCGCTCGACGACCCGGGCGCCTCCCGCACGGTCGGCCTGACCCGGGTGACGGGCCGTACCCGCACCCCCGTCGTCAGCGACTTCATCGACCTGGTGCTGAGCCGGGCCCAGGAGTGCTTCGGCGGCCCGGCGCCGGGCCAGGGGGCTGTCGGGTGACCTCTGAGCCCGTCCGGGGCCGTCCGTAGGGGCCCCTGAGGCGGGGGGTACCCCCCGCCCGCGGCCTCGTGCCTGTCGTATGGGCACGGTCGTTCGGTTCAACAACCCTTGTCCCCATGACCAGTTACGCCCGCAGGGGCCTCTTCCGCGCACTGTCCGCGACAGCCGTCGCCGCCGCTCTCACCGCCACCGCCGTACCGGCCGCACACGCCGGGGCGGTGCCCGCAGCCGCAGCCGCACCGGTCCCCTCGCTCGCCTGGCGGGACTGCGCCCGGCCCGGTGGCCCCGCCGACCAGGAGTGCGCCGAGCTGCCCGTACCGCTCGACTACCGCCGTCCGGACGGGCCGCAGCTCACGCTCGCCGTGTCCCGGCTGCGCAGTGACCGGCCGGCCGCGCGGCGCGGGACGCTCATCGTGATCCCCGGGGGGCCCGGCTCGTCCGGGGTACAGCGGCTGACGCAGAAGGGGGCGGCGCTGCGCGGGCAGTTGGACGGCGCGTACGACATCGTCAGCCTCGATCCCCGTGGCGTGGGCGGCAGTACGCGGGCGGGCTGCGGGCTCGACGCGGCCGACCGGCATCTGGTGACGCTCCGGTCCTGGCCCGCCGCGGACGGCGGGATCGCGGCGAACACCGCGAGATCCCGGCGGACCGCGGAGGCGTGCGCCCGCAACGGCGGCGCGGTCCTGCGCAGCCTCACCACGGCCAACGAGGTGCGCGACATCGACCGCTTCCGGCAGGCGCTGGGCGAGGAGAAGCTGTCGGCGTGGGGGGTGTCGTACGGGACGTACGTCAGTGCCCAGTACGCGCAGAAGTACCCGCAGCACACCGACCGCTGGGTCCTGGACAGCAGTGGCGACCCCGACCCGTCGCGGGTCGGGCGCGGCTGGCTGGCGAACGCGGCGGTCGGCGTGGAGGACCGGATGCCCGACTTCGCGGCCTGGGCCGCCGATCCGGCCAGGGCGGACGCGGGGCTGCGGCTGGCCCAACGGCCCGCCGAGGTGCGGCCGTTGTTCCTCGCCCTGGCCGCGAAGCTGGACCGGGAGCCGAAGGAGACGACCACCCCGGGCGCCCCGCTGACCGGCACGCTGCTCCGGCAGGCGCTCCAGACCGCGCTGTACGGGGAAGACGCGTTCCCGCAGCTGGCCCGGCTGATCGAGGCCGCGCAGGACCCGGCCGCGACACCTGTCCTAACCCCCGATCTGGCGCAGGCCATGACCGACGAGGACGCGGCGGTCTCGATCGGGGTGATCTGCAACGACGTGCGCTGGCCGGGTCCCATCTCCTCGTACGGGCCCGCGGTGGCGGCCGACCGGGCCGCCCACCCCCTCACGGCGGGGATGCCGGTGAACGTCACGCCCTGCGCCTTCTGGAAGGACGCGCCGGCCGGGCAGCCCGCCCGGATCACCGACCGGGGCCCGTCCGACATCCTGATGATCCAGAACCGCCGGGACCCCGCCACCCCGTACTCCGGCGCCCTGAAGATGCGCGCCGCGCTCGGCGGCCGGGCCCGCCTGGTGACGGTCGACAGCGGCGGGCACGGCTCCTATCTGGGCACCGGGAACGACTGCGGTGACCGCACCGTGACGCGGTTCTTCACCACGGGGCAGCGGCCGGAGCACGACACGGAGTGCGCGGGCTGAGCCGGACGGAGCCCCGCTGAGCTGTGGCGGGGCCCTGTCCGGCCGGTCTTCGTGGGCCCGCGACGCCCGGCACGACACCTCGCCACGTTGTCGGAGTCGCCCTGATCCGCTTGCTTGGAGAGCACTCCAGGGTCATAGCGTTTGAGACAGCTGAACCGAACACCCAACGCGTCGACGCGTCATCCCACACGATCAACTGGAAAGACGGCAAGTGGCAGACCACCGATTCACAACGCATGCAGAACTTTTCGATCTGCGTGGAAAGCGCGCGCTCGTCACCGGTGGCACCCGAGGCATCGGAATGATGATCGCGCGCGGCCTTCTCCAGGCGGGCGTCCGCGTGGTCATCAGCTCACGCAACGCAGAAGCGTGCGCTCAGGCGCAGGAACAGCTGTCCACATTTGGTGAGGTGCGAGCCATCCCCGCCGACCTGTCCCGCCACGACGAGTGCCGGCGACTGTCCGACCTCGTCACCGCCGGCTCGGAGCCTCTCGACATCCTCGTCAACAACGCGGGCGCCATATGGGACGAGCCGCTGGCGACGTTCCCGGACGCGGCCTGGGACACGGTCGTCGACCTCAACCTGAAGGCGCCGTTCTGGCTGGTCCAGGCGCTGCTGCCCGCACTTCGCGGGGCGGGCACCGCCGACGATCCCGCACGGATCATCAACATCGGCAGCATCGCCGCCATCCACATCCCCCAGCGGCCCAACTACTCGTACTCCAGCAGCAAGGCCGCACTGCATCAACTCACCAGAGTGCTCGCCAAGGAACTGGGACCGCAGCACGTCACCGTGAACGCCGTGGCGCCGGGACCGTTCCCGTCGACGATGATGGCCGCAACCCTCGATGAGTTCGGCGAGGCGATCGCGGCGGCGGCCCCACTGGGCCGGATCGGCCGCGACGACGACATGGCGGGTGTCGCCGTGTTCCTCGCCAGCCGGGCAGGCGCATACCTGACAGGCGCCGTGATCCCCGTCGACGGCGGCATCGCCACAACCGCGTAGGCCGGCCAGGCTCTTATTGCGAAAGTTGATCCTGATCGTTGATGGTCACGTCCCGGGGGACGTGGGGATCTGACGAACGGCCAGTGGGCCCGACTTGAGCCGCTGTTGCCGCGGGGCATCAAGTCGGGCCGTCCGCCGGTGTGGACGCGGCGGCAGCTGATGGACGGCATACGGTGGCGGACCCGGACGGGTGCTCCCCGGCGTGACGTGCCGGAACGCCACGGGCCGTGGGACCGGGTCCATGACCTGTTCCGGGCTGTAGCCACGAGGTATGGCGGGCTCGCGGGCCGCTACGGGACGACCGTGCTGGTCGCAGTCCTCAACGAGCGGCTGTGACCAGCACTTTCACAACGGACCCTAGTTGGCCGGGATGCAGCTGGGCAGTTGGTGTACCAGCTTGACGGCCAGCCCCGACACCGGGCCGCTCTTCGAGTCCGGGATGAACAGCAGGTGGTCCCCCGGGACGATGGCACCGGGCTTGAAGTCGCGGGTCCCGTTGCTGTGGAAGCCGGACCGCGGCGCCACCTTCAGGAGGCTGCCGTGCGGGCTGGTGTCGGGGCGGCCCGTGGTGGAGCAGGAGGCCGAGGGCACCAGCACCTTCGCGGGGATGCCCGCCTTGTCCAGCGCGGCCTGCAGGCCGGGAGCGCCCTTCAGGTTGAACAGTTGCACGGAGACCAGGCCGCCCGCCTTGGCCTGCACGGCGTAGTCGGCGTTGACGATGTGGAGGCCCCCGGCGGCCGCGGTGCCCTGCGAGTCCGGTGCGGCCGACGCGCCGGTGCCCGTGGTGCTGTGCGGTGCCGACGCGGTCTGGTGTGCGTCCTGCGACCCGGACATCTGCGGCACCGCGACCGCCACAGCGGCGGCCGCGGCGGCGAGGCCCACCGTGAGAGCCACCCGGCGGCGGGGCGCGGGGAGCCGGAGCAGGGTGCGGTGGCCGGTGGGGGCGGACAGGGAGGTGGCGCGGGCGTTCAGTTCGGCGGCGAGCTGCTGCTTGAAGTGCACGGGGGCGTTCACTGGGTGGCCTCCAGAAGGGTGTCGTGGGTGACGGCATGGGACTGGCCGGCGGTGCGCAGGACCTTGCGGGCGCGGTGCAGCCGTACCCGGGCGGTGGTCGAGCTGATGCCCAGCGCCTGTGCCGCCTCTCGGATCGGGAGCCCGTCCAGGACGACCAGGTCGAGCACCTGGCGCAGCGGTTCGGAGAGGCCGGCATGGGCGGACGCGAGCTGCCGGGCGGCGCGGCCGGCGTCGATCCGCGCTTCGATGGCGGTGACGTCCTGGTCGTCCAGCAGCCGCCGCCCGCTGATCCGGGCGACCGCCTGCTGCTCGCGTGCGCTGCCGTGGAAGTGGGCGTGGATGACGTTGCGGGAGATGCCGTAGAGCCAGGCGACGGGTGCGCCGCGCCGGGTGTCGTAGGTGTGCGCGCCCTCCAGGGCGGCCACGAAGATGTCCGCGGTCAGGTCGGCGGCGAGGTGCGCGTTGTCGACGCGCCTGGTGACGAAACCGAGCACAGTGTCGAAGTGCTGCTCGTAGAACGCGGCGAACCCGGCCGGGTCCCGCGCGGGTGGTGCTATCGGATGCTCCGCTGGCACGGACGGCTCCTCAGGAGAGGTCAAAGGTGCGATGCCTTACACCCCGTACTAGTCCGCGGCGCCGAAAAGCGTTACATCCGCAGCCCGCAGTTCCCGCCCCTGCGCGACGAAAGCATGCCCCCGCCCCGCCGCGGGGCGTTGGGGCAGGGGCAGGGGCAGGGGCAGGGGCAGGGGGGCGCGGCACCGGTACGTCGCCCGGGCCGCGCGGTGCCGTGCCGGCGTCGCGGCCCGCGAAGACCGACCGGACGGGCTCTAGTCGTGCGCGGCCAGCAGGTGGTCGAGGCGGGCGTCCGGGAACGCCCGCTGGAAGGAGTTGGCCTGCCACTTGTCAGGGAAGAGCGCCAGCACCTCCTTGTCGCGGACCCGGGTCAGCGCCTCGCCCTGGACCAGCCGCGCGCTGTTCAGCGCCTCGCCGCCCGCCGCGTCCGTCGACCTGGCCAGGTGGTACGGCAGGAACTCAAGACGGACCGGCGAGGAGAACTCGCCCGCCATCCGGTGCGTCACCACGTCGAACTGCATCGGCCCCACCGCCGCGAGCACCGGCGACTGGTCCCCGCGCCGGTCCGAGACCAGCACCTGGACCACGCCCTCCTCGTCGAGCTGGGCGATCCCGCGCCGGAACTGCTTGGAGCGGCTGATGTCGACCGGGCGTACGGCGGCGAAGTGCTCGGGCGCGAAGGTCGGCATCGGCGGGAACATGGCGGGCGGTCCGTCGTACAGCGTGTCGCCCACCCGGAGCGCCGCCGCGTTGCCCAGGCCGACGACGTCGCCGGGGTAGGCGGTGTCGACCATCGAGCGGTCCTGGCCGAAGATGCTGTGCGCGTACTTGGTGGCGAACGGCCGCCCGGTCGCGGCCCGGGTGACGGTCGCCCCCCGCTCGAAGACCCCCGAGCACACCCGCAGGAACGCGATGCGGTCCCGGTGCGAGGGGTCCATGTTCGCCTGCACCTTGAAGACGAGACCGGAGAAGGGCGAGTCGACCGGGCGGGCGCCGCCGCCCTCCATCTCGCGGGCGTACGGTGCCGGGGCGAGATCCACGATCGCGTCGAGCAGCAGCCGTACACCGATGTTGGAGACCGCCGCACCGAAGAAGACCGGCGTCGACGTGGCGCCGAGGAACGTCTCCGGGTCGAATTCGGCGCCCTCGGCCTGGAGCAGCTGGAGCTCCTCGGTGGCCTGCTCCCAGCGGTCGCCCTCCTCGGTGGCGGCCTGCTCGGCCGAGATGATCTCCTCCTCGGCCTGGTGGGCGCCGCCGGGCGCGCGGGTGTAGCGCAGCATCCGCTCGGGCGAGCGCGCGTCGATCAGACCGCGCATCTCACCGGCCTCGCCGACCGGCCAGGTCACCGGTGTGGGCCGGACGCGCAGCTCGCGCTCGATCTCGTCGAGCAGTTCCAGGGCCTCCCGGCCCGGCCGGTCCCACTTGTTGACGAAGGTGATCACCGGGATACGGCGGTGCCGGCAGACGTCGAAGAGCTTGCGGGTCTGCTCCTCCAGGCCCTTGGCCGCGTCGATGAGCATCACCGCGCAGTCGACCGCGGCGAGCACCCGGTAGGTGTCCTCGGAGAAGTCCGCGTGACCGGGGGTGTCGAGGAGGTTGAGCACATGGCCGCGGTGGTCGAACTGGAGCACAGCCGACGTCACGGAGATACCGCGCGCCTTCTCCATCTCCATCCAGTCGGACGCGACCGCGCGCCGCCCCGACTTTCCGTGCACGGCGCCCGCCTCGGTGATGGCGTGCGCGTGCAGGGCCAGGGCCTCGGTGATCGTCGACTTGCCCGCGTCCGGGTGGCTGATGACCGCGAAGGTCCGCCGCCTGGCGGCCTCGCCCGCCGCCCCGCTCACACCGGCTCCGCCGGGGGAGTCCCCATTGCCCGCGGAAGTCCCGTACGTCTGCACCCTCGCCACCAGTCCCTCGTCCGTCCGAACCACCAGTGTGCGGCAAAGCGCCACCCGGCCGGGACCGGCGCCCGGTGCCGGACGGTCCGCGCCGCCCGCTGTGGGACCCTCCAGGGGCGCCGGGCTCCGCCCGGCCGTGCCTACGGAGAAAGTCAGCGGATGAGTGCTCGTTTCCAGGAAATCGACTGGCAGCCCACGCCGATGGGCGAGATCAGTCTGTGGCGCAGGCGGGACCCGGCCTCGGGTGACGACGTGTACGAGGTGAAGCTCGGGGACGAGTTCCTGATGTCGAGCCTCTTCACCTTCGGTGAGACCGAGCTCACCCGGCTCGGCCTGGCGGGGCTGCCGGACACCCCGCTGGACGTCGCCGTGGGCGGTCTCGGCCTCGGATACACCGCGCGGGCCGCGCTGGACGATCCGCGGGTGGCCACGCTGATGGTGGTCGACGCCCTGGGCGAGGTCATCGACTGGCACCGGCGCGGTCTGGTCCCGCTGGGTTCCGGGCTCGCATCGGACGACCGCTGCCGACTGGTCCGGGGCGACTTCTTCGCGCTGGCCGCCGACCCCGGCGGCCTGGATCCCGAGGCGCCGGGCCGCCGCTTCGACGCCATCCTGCTGGACGTGGACCACTCACCGCGCCATGTGCTGCACCCGAGCCACGCGGCGCTCTACCGCCCGGCGGGACTGCGCGCCCTCGCCGGTCTGCTGCGTCCCGGCGGGGCCTTCGCCCTGTGGTCGAACGATCCGCCGGACGCCGAGTTCAGCGCCGTACTCGCGGAGGCGTTCGCCCATACGGAGGCGCACGTGGTCACCTTCGACAACCCCCTCCAGGGCGGAACGTCGACCAACACGGTCTATGTGGGCCGCAGGGGTGCGGAGGACTAGGCGGTGACGGGGAGCCGCCCACGGGACAGGCGGCCGACTCCCCAGGCGATGGCGAGGACCGCAATGACAATGGCGGCGCCGACCGGTGAGCCCGTAGCTGTCGTGGCCCACGGTGCGCCGGCCACCAGGATCGCGAGGATGTGCCGGGGACGGACCCCCGGGACCGCGGTGCGGATGGCGATAAGCAGCATGATGGGACCGAGTTGCTGAATCATCCCGAGGAAGAAGTCGCTGTCGCCCGAGAGGGCCGCGCAAAGGGAAGGCAGCCAGGTGATGACGGCGTAGGCCGAGGCCAGTCGGCGGTCGATTCTTCCTGGTACGACCGCTGCAGGCATCACCGCCACCAGGGCCACTAGCGGGATCAGCCAGGCGGAACCCTGGGCCCCTGCGAGCAGCGCCACGAGGGACAGCGCCCCCAATACCCGGGACATCGACCAGCGTCCCAGGCAGGCCGTGGCTCCGGCCGCCAGCACGGTCACGTACACCGCAGCGCCGAGGAGATTCATACCGGCCGTGCTCCCGCCACGCGCGGCGTCCGCCACCGCGGTGGTCAGCCCGGCGGCGGCGATCGACCCGGCGGCCGCCAGGGCGTACGGGGCTGTGGCCACCAGGAAGCGGCCGGCCCGATGGCTGGAGCCGGTGCGCGTCCTTACGCGCAACGCATGGGCCGCGATGTCCAGTTGCTCCAGACGGCCGGCAGCCGCTGAGGCTCCCTCGCCGGCATCCCGGTACATCTGCAGGATCTCGGCACCGTGGCTTGCCCGATATCGGCGTGGGTAGAGAGACAGGACACGGGAGGAGTGCTGGGCGTCAGTCATGCGGGGGCTCCGGTCGGCTCGACGGTGGCTTGCTTGAGGCGTCGGGTGGCCTCGCGAGCGGTGGCAGTGATGCGCCGGACTTCCACGGTGAGGGTGTCTCGTCCGGCGCGGGTGAGGGTGTACGTGCGCCGGAGCCGCCCCTCGACCCGCTCCTCCGAGAAGACCTCAATCAGGCCTTCCTCCTGAAGGCGTTCGAGGGACCCGTAGAGCGTCCCGGTACGTAGCCGCACGCGGCCCTGAGAAATCGTCAGCACCTCCTGAGCCAGTCCGTAGCCATGCCGGGGTCTGTCGGCCAGAGCCGTGAGGATGAGCAGGGTCGGTTCCTGCATGGATCTACCGCGATCAACCATGCGAGCGACCATAGTACGTTCACCGGACTATTGAACAGCGGTTGACGAGCAGCGACTCGATCAGGAAGCGAGTGGCGGACGGTCGCGTGGGGCCGAGAAGACCGCGGCCGCCCGCCTGACCGGAGCGACATCACAGGTACCTCCGAAAGTCCGCACGATGATCCAGACGAAACCGCCTGGCTGTTCGGTCCACGGAGGCCGGGATCAGGCCCGGTCGGCTCCGTCAGCACCGCCTCCCCTGCCCGGTCCCGCCCGGTTCGACGGCGGGGGAACGGAGCGGGAGGCCATCGGGAACCGGTTGTTCCACTCTGTCCTCGGCACGGGGCCCAGCGGCGGGCCCGTGAGGAGGAGAGCCGGTGGACACCCCCCTGAAGATCGTTCTTGTTTCCGGTAGTACGCGCCGGGAGTCGGCCAACACCGCACTCCTGGCCACCGTCGGGCGGCTGATCACCGAGCGGGCCGGGGCCGTCGACATCCGCCGGCTCGCCGTCGGGGAGCTGCCGCACTACGAGCGGGAGCTCGAACTCTCCGGAGCCAGCGAACCCGTCCTGGCCGCACACGAGATGGTCGCTTCGGCCGACGCGCTGGTCATCAGCACGCCCGCGTACAACGGCGAGATGCCGGGAGCGTTGAAGAACGCCCTGGACTGGTTGTCGCGTCCGCAGGGCGGCGCCGGGCAGGACGCGCTGCGCGGCCGGCTCACCGCTGTTCTCAGCGCCTCCCCGGGCGCCAGGGGAGCAGCCGGCGCGCAGGTCACCCTCAAGGCGGTGCTGGGGCGTTGCGGGGCGCGCGTGGTGGAGCATCCGCAGGTCGCGGTCGGTGACGCGCCGGCCCTGCGGGGGGCCGACGGTCTGGTCGCCGACCCCGATGTGGTGGCCGCCCTCGCAGGCCTGACGGACGCCCTGCTGGCGGCGGTCGGGCCCCGCGAGTCGGTGCCGGTGTGAGGCGGCCGAGCGCGGCGAGCGGATCCGCCGCCCTCCGGTCCGGGCCGGAGGCGGACACCGCCGAGCTGGGACTCCTGCGCACGCTGCGGGAGGACCTCGACGTGGTCGTCGCCCGTGACCCCTCGATCCGCAACCGGCGGGAAGGGCTGCTGCACGCGGCGCTGCCCGCGCTCTGGGCGCACCGGGTGGCGCACCGGCTGCACCGCCGCGGCCGGCGGCTGCCGGCCCGGCTCGTGGCGGCGTTGGCACGGCGTGCGACCTCGGTGGAGATCCACCCGGGGGCGCGGATCGGACGCCGGGTGTTCATCGACCACGGGGCGGCCGTCGTCATCGGCGAGACCGCAGCCGTCGGCGCCGACTCGACGCTCTACCACCAGGTGACGCTCGGGGCGGTCGGCTGGTGGAGCGATGTGCTCCGCCCCGAGGGCGAGCGCCGCCATCCGGTGGTGGGCCGGCACGTGGTGCTGGGCACCGGCGCCACCGTCCTCGGTCCTGTGACCGTCGGCGACCACGCCGTGATCGGTGCGCAGGCCCTCGTCCACCGGGACGTGCCCGCCGGGGCGCGGGTGCTGGCGCCGACGGCGGTGGTCCACACGGCGGGCGGCGCGAGGCGGCCCCTGACCGAGAGCCTCGCCGTGACCGCATCCGCCGGCTCCTGGTAGCCCCCCCCCGCGGGACATCCGCCCCAGCAGACTTCCGCCCCCGCCGCGCGGCCGTGAGAGCGCCGCGCGGCCCCCGACGTCGTGGAGAAGACAGTGAAGAGCACCAGCACCGAGCGGCCCCGTACCGCCGATCAGCCCCTCGGCACAGGGCGGCCCCGTATCGCGGACAGCATCGAGGACCTGGTCGGCGGTACGCCGCTGATCCGCCTGAGGATCGAGGGAGCCGCGCCGGGCGCCACCGTCCTGGCCAAGCTGGAGTCGGCCAACCCGCTGTCCAGCAGCAAGGACCGGGCGGCTCTTTCGATGCTGCGGCACGCCGAAGCCCGCGGTGACATCACCGCGGGCGGCACCGTCGTCGAGGCGACGAGCGGCAACACCGGCATCTCGCTCGCGGCGTTCTCGGCGAGCCGCGGCTACCGCTGCGTCATCGTGCTGCCCGACAGCGCCACCGCCGAGCGGGTGGCGCTGCTGAAGGCGCTCGGCGCCGAGGTGGTGCAGACGCCACAGGCCGACGGGTACCCGGGGGCGATCGAGAAGGCGGAGGAGCTGCACGCGGCGACGCCCGGTTCGTGGTTCCCGTGCCAGCACGAGAACCCGGACAACGTCGCCGCCCACTACGAGACCACCGGGCCCGAGATCTGGGCCGACACCGCAGGCCGGGTGGACGTGCTGGTGTGCGGGGTCGGCACCGGCGGCACGCTCACCGGAATCGCCACGTACCTGAAGGAGCAGGCCCCTTCGGTGCACGTCGTGGCCGTCGAGCCGGAGAACTCCCCGGTCCTCTCGCGCGGCACCGCGGGCCAGCACCGCATCCCGGGTCTCAACGGCGGATTCGTCGCGCCCACCACGGACGTCTCGCTCATCGACCAGGTGATGACCGTCGGCGACGAGGAGGCGCTGGACGCCGCCCGTGGACTCGCCCGCAGCCAGGGCATCTTCGCGGGGGTCTCCGCCGGCGCGGTGGCCCACGCCTGCGCACAGCTCGTCGCCAAGCCCGAGTACGCGGGGAAGACGGTGGTCACCGTCTTCCCCGACACCGGGGAGCGCTATCTGAGCCTGTGGGGCGCCTCCTGAGCGCCGGTTCACCCATCCCCCCTTCGGAAATTCGGAAAGGCTTCGACATGCCGGTGATCACAGTGGACTGGTGGCAGGGCAACGACCGGGCGCGGCGGGCGCAACTCGTCAAGGAAGTGACCGACACCGTCAGCCGCGTCGCGGGCTGCCCCGCGTCGGCGGTGACCGTCCTGGTGCGGGACGTGGAACGCGGCTACTGGGGCATGGGCGGTGAACTGGCCGACGCGGGCGACGCCCGGCCGTCCGAAGACGCCCAGCTGTCAGGGGACCCGCGGCCGTCCGGCGGGGAACCGCCGAGGGGCGGGGTGTCGTGAACTTCCGTCAGCTCCACCCCAACATCAAGCTGCGGATGGGCGTCGGCTTCGTCCAGCGCATGCTGGCGGTCATGCTGGTGCCGCTCATGGTCATCCACCTGGCGGCGCTGTACGGAGCGGCCGCCGCCGGTGTGCTCACCCTGGTGGTGGCCGCCGCCGGTATCGGCAGCAACTTCGTCGGCGGCCACCTCGCCGACATCGTCGGGCGCAAGCCGCTGCTCGTCGCGGGTGAGGCGGGCGCCGCGGTGTCCTTCGCCGCACTGGCGCTCGCCAACTCGCCCTGGTGGCAGTCGGGTGTGGCGACGTTCGTGTTCTACCTGGTCAACACCTGTCTGTCGGGGGCGGCCACGCCCGCGGCCGACGCGATGATGGTGGACGTCTCCACACCGGAGAGCCGCCCGCTCGTCTACACGATCAACTACTGGTCGATCAACATGGCGTTCACCGTCGGCGCGCTCGTCGGCGGCTTCCTCTACGGCGGTCACTTCGCGCTGCTGCTGACCGGCGGCGCCGCGCTCTCCATCGGCACCGCGTTCGTCACCTGGCGGTGGCTGGCGGAGACCGCCCCCTCGCTGGACCCCGCGCTCGTGGGCACGCCGGATGCCGTGGAGCGGCCCGCGGGCGGCATCATGCCGATGCTGCGGGGCTACCTGTCGGTGGCGCGCGACCACGTCTTCTTCCGGCTCCTGGTCGCCGCGGTCCTCACCCGCTCCATCGAGGTGCAGATCAGCTACTACATCGCGGTGCGGCTCTCCGCCCACTTCCCCCGGCAGACCCTCACCGGCCTCGGCGCATGGACGCCGCAGCTGGACGGGGTGGCGATGCTGGGCGTGCTGCGGGCCGTCAACACCGTGCTGGTGGTGGCGCTCGCGCTGTTCGCCAACTCCCTCTTCCGGAAGCTGTCCGACCGCGCCCGGCTCTACTTCGGCATCGCGGTCTTCACCGCGGGCTACATGGTGTGGGCGGTGAGCGACTCCGGGTGGGTGCTGATCGCCGCGGCGGTGGTCCTCACCATCGGCGAGGTCGTCAACGTACCGGTCAAGCAGGCCATCCTGGCGGACCTGGTGGACCCGGCGGCGCGCAGCAAGTACATGGCGGCCTACGGCCTCAACGCCCGGATCGGCCTGCTGGTCGGGTCGCTCTTCGTCACGCTCGGCGCACTCGTCCCGCCGCTCGGCATCAGCCTGCTGTACGGGGTGTTCGGGGCCGCCGCGATCGTGCTGTACCGCTCGCTGCTGCGGCTGCGTGAGAACCGGGCCGTCGCACCCGTGAAGGCCACCGTGGCAGCGACACCCCAGCCGAAGGGAGCGACCTCATGACGCAACCACGCAACGCGGACCGGCTGTTGATGGTCATGCCGTACCACCAGCTCGTCCGCAAGGCCGTCGACGCCGGATTCCGGGTCTGGTCGGTCTGGGACCCCTCGCTGCGCGACGCCGGTTATCTGCGGGAAGTCGCCCGGCACTCGGAGGAGTTGCTGTTCGTGGACTTCTCGGACGAGCAGGCGCTGTGCGCCCTCGTCGAGGAGACCGCCCTCGCCCACGGGGTGGGACACATCCTGCACCTGGGCAGCGAGAGCAGCATGGTGCCGGTGGTGCGGGTCGCGGAGCGGCTCGGGCTCTCGCCCAACCGCGCCGAGTCGGTGCGGCTGCTCAATGACAAGGCCGCCACCCGGGAACTCCTCAACCGCAACGGGGTCTCCCCGGTGCGGGTGGCCGAGGCCGCCCGATGTTCCGAGGTGTACGAAGCCGCGCGGAGCATCGGCTTCCCGTGCGTCGTCAAGCCGGCCAGGTCGGCCGGCAGCCGGGGCGTCGCGCTGCTGCACTCCCCGGCCGACCTCGTCGGCTGGTCGGACCGGATCGAGGCCGCGGGCCTGACCGGGCCGTTCGTGGTCGAGGAGTATCTGCGGGGCCCCGAGTACAGCGTGGAGACGCTCACCGTCGAAGGCCAGCACCACGTCGTGGGCATCACGGCGAAGGAGACCAGCGGCCCGCCCTGTTTCGTGGAGCGCGGCCACCTCCACCCGGCGCCGCTGCCCGGCGCGGACACCGCCGCCGTACGCGCCACCGTCACCTCGCTGCTCGACCTCGCCGACTACGAGTTCGGCCCCGCGCACACCGAGGTGATCCTCACCGCCGACGGCCCCCGGGTGGTCGAGTCGCAGGCACGGCTCGGCGGGGACCGCATCCCGCTCCTCGTGGACGTGGCCGGCGGCTTCGACCTGGAGGCGGTCATCTTCCGGGCGCTGGCGGGCGAGGAGGTGCCGCGGATCGTGCCCGGCCGGTACGCGGCGGTCGGGTTCTTCGAGTTCACCGCCGGGATCCTCACCTCCGTGACAGGTCTGGACGAGGCGCGGGCGCTGCCCTGGGTCCACGCCCTCACCTTCCGGTTCCGGCCGGACGACGTGCTGCCGCCCACCACGGACTCCGCGAGCCGCCACGGCCATGTGGTCGTCGACGCGTCGTCGCCGGAGGAGGCCGCCGCGCGGATCGCCGTCGTACGGAACACCATCCGGGCCGAGGTCCGGCGCGCCGGCGCCCCCCTGCCCACCGCAACCCCCGAGGAAGCCCTGCGATGACTGCGAAGACCCTGCTGCTGGTCGGCGGTACGGACCGCCACCTGGACCGTGCGAAGGAACTGGGCGTGCGCGTGGTCATGTTCCAGCACCCCGACAAGCTCACCACCCGGCAGACGGCGCTGGCCGACGCCCTGCTGATGGTCGACTACACCGACTGGGAGACCGTGCGGCCGCTGGCGGGTGCGGCGCACCAGGTGTGGGGGTTCGACGCGGTGGTCTCCCTCACCGAGGGCGGTCTCGCCGTCGCGGCGCGGCTGCGCGAGGAGCTCGGCTTCCCCGGCACCCCGCACCTGGCGACGGTCCGGCTGCGGGACAAGGGCCGGATGCGTGCCCGGCTGCGCGAGGCCGGTTCCCGGCTGACGGTGGAGTGCGAGCCGGTCACCGACCGGGCCTCGCTCACCGCGTTCGGCGAGCTGGCCGGCTACCCGTTCATCGTCAAGCCGACCGACACCACGGCCGGGTTCGGGCTGATCAGGGTGGCCGACGCGGCCGACGCCGACCGCGCCTGGGACCGTATCGAGGAGCTCAGGGGCGGCCGGACCGACCGCGGTTCGACGCTGTACACCGTCACCGCGTTCCTGATGGAGGCGTACATCGACGGGCCCGAGTTCAGCGTGGAGGCCTTCAGCTTCGCCGGCTCGCACGTCGTGGTCGCCGTCACCGAGAAGCTCGTCGACGAGGCCCACTTCGCCGAGCTGGGGCACGCGGTACCGGCCCGCCTCACCGGGGCCGACCGGGCGTCGGTCACCGCGGCTGTGACGGAGTTCCTCACCGTGATGGGCGTGACGGACGGCCCGAGCCACACCGAGGTCCGGCTCTCCGGCCGCGGCCCCGTCGTCATCGAGGGCCACAACCGGGTCGGCGGCGGCCAGATCGGTGAACTGGTGCGCGAGGCCTACGGGTTGGACCTCACCTCGTACGGGGTGGCCTGGCCGCTCGGTCTGGTGCCGGAGCTGCTCGGCGCGCCCGTCGCCTCGGCCGCCGCCTGCACGCGGTTCCTGCTGCGGGACCCGGGGCGGGTGGTGGCGGTCGGCGGGGTGGCCGAGGTCGCGGCCCACCCGGGGGTGCTGTCGGTGGAGGTGTCGGTCCAGGCGGGCGACACGGTCCGCCCGGTGCGCGACAACTGGGACCGGCTCGGGCACGTCGCGGTACGCGCGGCGGACACCGGAGCGGCGGTCGAGCTGTGCGAGCGCCTCGCGGGCAGCCGGATCCGGATCGAGGTCGCGGGCGACCGCGCCCTGACGGGGGTGACGGCATGAGCGTCCTGGTGCTGCACCGCAACCCGCTGGGCCCGTTCCCCTTCGACGCGTGGCTGGCCGACGTGCCGGGCGGCGTCGTGCTGCTCGCCGCGGGCGACCGTATCCGGGCGGCGGGCGAGCGTCCGCCGGACGGGCCGGGCGGCTACCGGCACCTGGAGGTCCTGCCGGACTTCGAGGACGGTGCGCGGGTCGTGCGGCGGGCCCTGGAGCTGGCCGCCGAGCACGGCGTTCGCCATGTGGTCGCGTTCCACGAGGGCGACCTCGAACTGGCCGCCGCCGTACGGGAGAAGCTCGGCCTGCCGGGGGCGCGGCCGGAGCAGGTGCTGCCGTTCCGCGACAAGGTGCTGATGAAGGAACGGGCCGCGGCGGCGGGGGTGCGGGTCGCCCCGCACACGGTGCCGGGCGGTGCCGACGACGTCGCACGGTTCGTGGCCGGCCACGGACTCCCGGTGGTGCTCAAGGACCGCGACGGGTTCGGATCGCGGGGCCTGCGGGTGCTGCGGACCGAGGACGATCTCGCGCGGGCGGTGGCCGAGGTGTTCCCCGGCGGCGGCGAGCCCCGCGACGACATGCTCCTGGAGGCGTGGGTGCCGGGCCGGATGTGCCATGTCGACGGGCTCGTCGTGGACGGTGTCACGGTGCTCGCCTGGCCGTCCCAGTACCAGTACGAACTGGCCTCGTTCCAGGCCGATCCGGGTGCGCGGGTCGACCTCACCCTGGAGCCGGACGACCCGCTGACCGGGCGCCTGCTGCGGATGGCCGACGACACGCTGGCGGCGCTGGACGGTCCGCGCACCCACGCGTTCCACCTGGAGGCGTTCCACACCCCCGACGACCGGCTGGTGCTCTGCGAGGTCGCGGCGCGACCCGGTGGGGCGCGCATCCGCGAGGTGCTCACCGCGCTCTTCGGCGTCAACCCCGCCCGCTGCGCGGCGCGCGCCGAAGTGGGGCTCGGTGACCTCGGGATCGAGGCGGCGGCCGGGGAACGGCCCGCGCCGCGGTGCATGGCGGGGCAGGTGCTGCTGATGAAGCGGCCCGGCCGGGTCACGGGGGTGCCCTCGCACCCCGGTGATCCGTGGGTGGAGTTCTTCGGGGTGTTCGCCGAGGCGGGCCAGGTGCTGGACGGCGCAGCGGGTTCGGCCGACTTCCTGGCGGCGGCCGTGCTGTCGGGGCCCACCCGGGAGGAGTGCGAGCGGAGGCTGCGGGCCCTGGGGGCGCGCTTCGAGGCGGAGGCCGTCATCGTCTGACGGGGCGGGAACGCCGGGCACACGGGCGGGCACGGACCGTTACCCGGGGCCGGTCGTCGAACGGGAACCATCGGGGAACGGACCCTGTCACGATCTGTTCGTCATCCTTCCACTCCGCGTGAACAGGAAATGAAGAGCCGATGCCCAGTCACAGAGCCACCGTTCTCTTCGGAGCACTCACCACCGTCCTCGTCGTCGCGCTCGGCGCCGGGGCGGACGCCGCAAGCGCGCAGCACACGGTGGTCAGCGCCACGAACGCCGGTCCGGGCACCATGAAGGCGGGCCCGGGGGCGACCGCGTACACGAACGCCGGTCCTGGTACGACGACGGACACGAACGCGGGGCCGGGCCAGAGCACGGACACGAACGCCGGGCCCGGCGCGACCACGGACACGAACGCCGGGCCGGGTGCGACGACCGCCGGTCCGGGCACGGCGACGCACGGGGCCCCCGTCCTCTGACCGGCACGTCGCCCCACGCGCGGAACCGCACCGAGGCCTCCCCCGCCGTAAGGCCGGGGAGGCCTCAGGCCGTCGCCGGCGGCCGACCGGCGGCGGGCACCCGCATCCGGTCGAAGAGTTCATCGGCGCGCTGCCCGAACTCCACTGCCTCCGCACCGAAACCCAGCGCGACGGACGCCGCCGCCATACCGGTGAGCGCCCGCGCCTGCTCGAAGCGGTAGCCGATCGACTCCGACGACCGGTGGGCGTGACGGTGAAGGGCCAGCGCGGCTTCCGGCTCACCGCGCCGCAGCTGGACGAAGCCCGCGATGTTCTCGATCGTCGCGCGCCGGATCGGCGTGCCGCGCGACCTCGCCAGGGTCAGGGCCCGGTCCAGCCTGCTGCTCGCCCCTTCGGCGTCCCCGAGGCGGTGGTGGACGTCCGCCGCCAGGACGAGGGTCAGGGCAAGGTTCTCCGGCATCCGGCTCTCGTTGACCATGTCCTCCGTCTCCACCTCCACCACACAGCGGCGCGCGGCGTGCGGATCGTCCCTCTGCAGGTGGGCGATGGCGAGGTCGTTGAGGGCGGCCACCTCGTTGTCCCGGTCGCCGAGGCGGCGGTAGATGGAGCGGGCCCGCTCCGCGGCCCGGGTCGCCTCTTCGAGGTCGCCGAGCCAGGTGTTGACGGTGCTCAGGTTGCACAGCGCCGTCGCCTCCTGCCCGGCGTTGCCGGTCGCCACGTGCAGCGCGACGCTCTGCCGCAGGTGGTGCCGCCCGGTCGAGAGGTCGCCCAGCGACATGTGGAGCAGCCCCAGCAGGTCGAGGCTGAAGGCCTCGCCGCGCCGGTCGCCGATGCGCCGGGCGATCTCCACGGCCTCGTCGGCCGACCCGGCGCCCTCCTTCAGGCGGCCGAGCTTCCACTCGGCGGCGGCCAGGTTGGAGAGGCTCATCCGCAGGGCCAGCGCGTCGTCCAGGGCGCGGGCGGCGGCCACCGAGACCGTCGAGACCTCGTGGAACTCCTCCGTACGGCCGCGCAGGTTGAGATGGAAGACCACGTTGCGCGCGAGCCGTACGGCGTGCCGGTGGAGTCCCCACGTGTGGGCGAGGCGCACGGCGGCCTTCAGCGAGTCCAGCTCCCGGTCGAACCAGGCGCGGGCGAGGTCCGGGGTGTCCAGCCGCGGCAACTCGCTCTGCACGGAGGGTTCCTGTGCGGGTGCGGGGTAGTCCGCGCGGCCGGGGAAAAGGACGGCGCAGGCCGCCTCCGTCGCCAGGAACCAGAAGTCCAGGAGCCGTTCGAAGGCGGTGATGTCGGCCGCCTCCGTCCCCTCGTTGCGCAGGCTCCTCGCGAACGCCCCCACCAGGTCGTGGAAGGCGTACGAGCCCACCTCGTGCTGCTGGAGCAGATGCATGTCGAGCAGGTTCTCCAGGACCTCGTCGGCCTCCTGGGTGCCGACCTGGAGGAGGGCCGCGGCCGAGTGGACGTCGGCACGGGTGCCGGGGTGCAGGCCGAGGAGGCGGAACGCGGTCCGGTGCCACTGGTCGAGCGCCTGGTACGACAGCCGCAGGTTGACCGCCACGCCGCGGTCCCCGGAGTTGAGTTCGTCCAGGCGGCGGGACTCGTCGCTGAGCCGGTCCACGAGGTTGCGCACGGTCCAGCGGGGCCGGTTGCGCAGCCGGGCGGTGGAGATCCGCAGGGCGAGGGGGAGGTGGCCGCAGAGCCCGGCGAGCGCGGCGGTCGCCTCCGGGTCGCTGGCGGCGATGTCCTGGCCGAGGGTCCGGGCGATGAGGGCGGTGCTGTCCTCGCGCGTCATCTCACCGAGGGATATCCAGTCGGCCCCGTCCAGGTCGACCAGCCGGACCCGGCTGGTGACCAGGACCAGCGCGCCGGGGGACGCCGGGAGGACCGGCTTGATCTGGGAGAGGTCCGCGGCGTTGTCGAGCAGGAGCAGGATGCGGCGGCCGGTGAGCGTCGACTGCCACAGCGCGTCCCGCCCGGCGTCGTCCTCGGGCACCCGCTCGGGGGGAACGCCCAGCGCGCCCAGCAGGGTCGAGATGACCGCCGCGGGCCGGAGCGGCTGCTCGCCGGGGGTGAACCCCCGCAGGTCGATGTGGAGCTGGCCGTCGGGGTAGCGCCCGGCCAGCTGGTGCGCGGCGTGGACGGCGAGCGTCGTCTTGCCCGAACCGCCCATGCCGTCGACGGCCACGACCCGGAGCCCGTTCGCGGGCTCGGGGGCGGTGGCGTACGCCAGGAGCCTGCCCAGTTCGGCCTGCCGCCCCGTGAAGTCGCCCAGGTCGCTGGGGAGGGTGCGGGGCCCGCGTACCTCGTCGCCGTGGCCGCCGTGGCCGCCGTGGCCGCCGTGGCCGCCGTGGCCGCCGTGGCCGCCGGGGGCCGGGTCGGGCCGGGCCGATCGCCGGGCGCGTTCCGGGGCGGCGGCTTCCGGGGCCTCCTGGAGGATCGCCCGGTGCAGGGACTTGAGGTGCGGTCCCGGATCGACACCCAGCTCGTCCCGGAGCATCGCGCGGACCGCTTCGTACTCCTTGAGGGCCTCGGCCTGCCGCTGGGAGCGGTAGAGCGCGAGCATCAGCTGTCCCCTGAGCGTTTCGCGCAGCGGGTGGGCGGCTACGGCGGCCCGCAGGTCGCCCACGAGTTCGGCGGCCTCCCCGTCGTCGAGGCGTATCCGGAAGAGCTGTTCGGCGGCGGTCAGCCAGCGCTCCTCCAGAGGTGTGGAGGCGACGGCGATGACCTCCCCGCCGTCCCCGGCGAGCACCGGTCCGCGCCACAGCGCCAGGGCGGCCCGCAACAGGCCGCGGGCCGTGGCCGGGTCGCCTTCGGCGAGGGCCTGGGCGCCCTGCCGGGCGGAGCGGGAGAAGACCCGCACGTCGAGCTGCTCGTCCTGGACGGCGGCACGGTAACCGGGCCCGTCGGTGAGGAACAGGTCCCGGCCGCCCGGTATTCGGCTCCTGAGCGCGGCCACCGCCTTGCGGATCTGGTGGGAGGCGGTGGTGGGCGGCTCCTCGTCCCAGGCAGCCTGCACCAGGCGGGCCACCGGCACCACGTGCCCGTTCTCCAGCAGCAGCATCGCGAGTACGCGCTCGTGCACGGGTCCGCCGGCGTGCACACGGATCCCGTCGGCCCAGCATTCCAACGACCCCAGGACGTTGAAATGCGCCAACGGGCCTTCCTTCCCTGCCATACGCCGTCCCCCCTCGCGCACGCCAAACTCCCTGGCCGGAGCGGCATCCGTCGAGAGTCTAGGCGGTTACCCCCGATCGGGATCCGGACAGGAGGTGATCGGGAATAACCGCGCGCACACTCCTAGCGACCACCAGGTCCTGTCCGGTCGGTCTTCTTGGATCAGCGGGCCCACTCCTTTGACCGACGGGCCCGGGAAGAGCGCCCGGACACGGCCCAGGCCGCCCGGCTCCGACGGGGGAATGACGGAGCGGGCGTCACGGTGCCGCCGTCCCAGCCGGGTGAGTCCCCCACCTCGTCCGCCCGTAGTCCCGTTGCCGTGCCCGGACCACGCCACGGCCCCTCGTGCCACGAAGGATCCCATGGAGACTCAGACCCACCCGACAGCCCGGGCAGCCGCCCCCCGCCACGAGCCGGCCCTCTTCGGCCTGCTCGTACGGGCAGCCGCCGCAGACCCCGGCGCCACCGCGCTGGAGCACGCGGACGGCCGGCTCACCCGGCGTGAACTGGTCGGCGCCGCACGGTCCCTCGGGCACCGCCTGGCCCGCCTGGGCGCCGGGGCCGACGTCACCGTCGGCCTGTACGCCGAGCCCTCCGCCGACCTGGTCGTCGGGGTGTGGGGCATCCTCGCGTCCGGCGGTGCCTACCTCCCCCTCTCGCCCGAATACCCGGAGGAGCGCCTGCGGTTCATGGTGCGCGACTCCGGGACGCGGCTGCTGGTCACCCAGTCCCACCTGGCGGCGAAGGCACGGGCGCTCGCCGGGCCGCAGGCTTCGGTGATCGTCCTGGACGAACCCGGCCCGGCCGACGGCCTGCCGGCCGCCCCGCTGCCGCCGGCCCGGCCGGGGGACCTCGCCTATGTCATCTACACCTCGGGTTCGACGGGGCGCCCCAAGGGCGTGATGGTCGAACACCGCTCCGTCGTATCGCAGTTGACGTGGCTGCGGTCGACCGGACAGCTGGGCCCCGGCGTGCGGATCCTGCAGAAGACACCCATGAGTTTCGACGCGGCCCAGTGGGAGATCCTCGCACCGGCCGCGGGCGGTGCGGTGGTGGCGGGCCGGCCGAGCGTCCACCGGGACCCCGAAGCGGTGGTCGAGCTGATGCGCGCCCACGGGGTGACGACGCTCCAGTGCGTCCCGACGCTGCTCCAGGCGCTGCTGGAGACCGAGGGATTCACCGAGTGCCGTTCCCTGCGGCGGGTCTTCTGCGGCGGCGAGGCGCTGACGACCGCGCTGGCCGGGGAGTTCGCCGCCGTGCTGCCCGACGTGTCGCTGGTGAACCTCTACGGCCCGACGGAGTGCACCATCAACGCCACCGCGCACGTGGTCACGTCCTCGCCGCCGGAGGGCGGCGCGCAGGCCACGACCGTGCCGATCGGTACGCCCGTGGACGGGGTCACCGCCTTCGTACTGGACGAGCTGGGCCGGCCCGTCGACATCGGGGAGAAGGGCGAACTCCACCTCGGCGGCGTACAGGTGGCCCGGGGATACCTCAACCTGCCGGAGCAGACGGCGCAGCGCTTCGTGGCGAGCCCGCTGTCGCCCGGTGAACCGCTGTACCGCACCGGCGACCTGGTCTCCTGGAACCCGGACGGCACCCTGCAGTTCTCCGGCCGCATCGACAGCCAGGTCAAACTGCGCGGTTACCGGGTCGAGCTGGAGGAGGTCGCGTCGGCGGTGGAGGAGCACACCTGGGTGCGCAGGGCCGCCGCCGTCGTCACCCGCGCACCCGGCACGGGGTGGCAGACGCTGGTGGCCTGCGTCGAGCTGAACCCGCGCGAGGCCGCCCTGATGGACCAGGGCAACCACGGTGCGCACCACCAGTCCAAGGCGAGCCGGCTCCAGGTGCGGGCCCAGCTCTCCCATCCCGGGGTCAGGACCGACGAGGAACTGGCCGGACTGCCCGCGGTGGCGCTGCCGGGCGCCGAGGGCGGCGCGGCGCAGCGCGCGGAGGTCTTCGCACGCAAGACGTACCGCTTCCACGACGGCGCCGACGCGGTGACGCGGGACGACCTGGTGCGGCTGCTGTCTCCCGCCGCCCCCGCCCCCGTCCCCGCCCCGGCCGCCGACGGCCCGGACCTGGCCTCGCTCGGTGAACTGCTGCGCTGGTTCGGCCCGTTCCACAGCGAGGAGCGGCTCCTCCCGAAGTACGCCTACGCCTCGCCCGGCGCCCTGTACGCCACCCAGATGTACCTGGAGACCGACGGCGGGTGCGGCCTCGAAGCGGGCGTCCACTACTTCCACCCGTCGCGCCACGAGCTGGTGAGGTTCGGTGACGCGCCGGGAGGGAGCCCCGACGGGAGCCGCGGCGCGATCCGCGTGCACCTCCTCGGCCGGCGGGCCGCCATCGCGTCGGTGTACAGCAACAACATCGACGAGGTGCTGGAGTTCGAGGCCGGCCACCTGCTCGGTGTGCTCGACCGGGTGCTGCCCGCGTACGGCCTGGCCGTACGCCCGGCCGGCCGGGACGCCGCGTTCCCCGCACACGTGGGCGCGGCCTCCGACGACCACTACATGGGGGCCTTCGACCTGGTGCCCGCCGCGGACGCCGGTCCGGCAGGTCCCGCCGCCGACGTCTTCGTCCAGGCGCACGGTGACCGGATCGCCGGGCTCGCGGAGGGAACGTACCGGTACGCCGACGGCGAGCTCCTGCACATATCGGACCAGGTGGTGCGCCGCCGGGACGTGATCGCCATCAACCAGGGTGTGTACGGAACGTCGTCGTTCGGCATATCCGCCGTCAGCCGGGAGGAACGCCCCTGGCTGCGCTACGTGGTGCTGGGCCGCCTCCTGCACCACCTCCAGTGCAACGGTCTGCGGCTCGGACTGATGTCGTCCGGCTACTCCTCCCGCAGCGGCAACCCGCTGCCCGCCGCACTGCGCCTCGACGACCTCCTGGCCGGGGCGGGCATCGCCCCGGGCCCCTCGTACTTCTTCGTCGGCGGCCGGGTGAGCGACGAACAGCTGTCGTCCCAGGGGATGCGCGAGGACTCGGTCCACATGCGCGGTCCGACGGAGATGATCCGGGACGACCTGGTGCGGCTGCTGCCGGACTACATGATCCCGGACCGGGTGCAGGTGGTGGACGCGCTGCCGCTCACCGCGAACGGCAAGGTGGACACGGTCGCGCTGGCGGCGTCGGACGCGGTCCGCGACGCGGGGGCGGCCGGGGAGCCGCACGTGGCGCCCGCGACGGACGTCGAGCGGAGGCTGGCCGCCCTGTGGGGCGCCGCGCTGAGGTACCCGGACGTGTCGATGGCGGACACCTTCTTCGCCCGTGGCGGCAACTCCCTGGTGGCGGTGACGCTCACCCACCGTGTCAACCGCGAGTTCGGCACGTCGCTGCCGCTCCAGGTCCTCTTCGAGTGCCCCCGCCTCGCCGACCTCGCGGCCCGGGTGGCCCAGGACGCGCCCGCGCCCTCGTCCCGGCTGCTGCCGCTGCACGACAACGGCGCGGGCCGGCCGGTGTTCTGCTGGCCTGGGCTCGGCGGGTACCCGATGAACCTGCGGACCCTGGCGGCCGAGTCGGCGGCGGGCGGGCCGTTCTACGGCATCCAGGCGGCCGGGATCAACGACGGCGAGACGCCGTACGCCACCATCGCCGGGATGGCGGCGGCGGATGTCGCGGAGATACGTGCGGTGCAGCCCGACGGCCCGTACACGCTGTGGGGCTACTCCTTCGGCGCGCGGGTCGCCTTCGAGGCGGCGTGGCAGCTGGAGCAGGCCGGCCACAAGGTGGACGAGCTCCTGCTGATCTGCCCCGGCAACCCGACGGTGGGGCTCGCGGAGCTGCCGGCGGGCGCGGAGCGGCACAGCCGTGCGGCCGCCCTCGCCAACCCGGCCTACACCGCCGTGCTGCTGTCGGTGTTCCTCGGGCGCATCGGCGGTCCGGAACTCGCCGCGTGCCTGCGGACGGTGCGGGACGAGGAGGGTTTCGTGGCGTTCGTCCACGGGACGGTCCCCGCGCTGGACCCCGGGGTGATCCGCCGCATCACCCGTATCGTCGCGGCGACGTACGAGTTCGACTACACCTTCGCCGAACTGGTGGAGCGCCGTCTGACGGCCCCCGTCACCCTGTTCAAGGCGGCGGGGGACGACTATTCGTTCATCGAGGGCCGCTCGGGCTTCTCGGCGACGCCGCCCACGGTGGTGGAACTGGCCGGGGACCACTACCAGGTGCTGCGGGAGCACGGCGTGGCGGAACTGGTGAGGGCGATCAGGTCGCGCCGCTGAGGGCCGGGGGCCGTCCGCTCTCCAGGTCGAGCAGCAGGTGCTTGGCCGCGGCGCCCCCGGCGTACTGCCCGGCCGACCCGTCCGAGCGCACCACGCGGTGGCAGGGCACCACCAGCGGCAGCGGGTTCGTCGCGCAGGCCGTGCCCACGGCGCGTACGGCCCGGGGGCTCCCCGCGGCGGCGGCCACCTGTGCGTAGCTCTCGGTGCGGCCGTAGCCGATGTCGGGGAGGTGCGCCAGGACGTCGCGGCGGAAACCCCTGGACAGCCGCCGGTCCAGCGGCAGTTCGAACCGGTGGCGCCGTCCGGTGAAGTACTCGTCGATCTGCCGGCTCACCGCGTCCAGCCGGGCCGGGGCGCGCAGGATCCGGGGGCTGACCGTGTCGGAGAGCTGACGGAGCACGTCGGCGTGGTCCTGGACGGCGAAGGCCACCCTGATCAGGCCCGTCTCGGTGGCGGCCAGCAGCAGGGGGCCGACCGGGGAGTCCAGGGTGCGGTAGGCGATGTCGAGCAGGCCGGCGTCCTGCGACGCGGCGGCCAGCCGGGTGTGCAGCCGGGCCATCGCGGCCTCGTCGTGTTCGGGAAGCGCCCCGAACAGGTCTGCCCCGCCTGCCGGTTCGGCGTCGGTGTGGTCGTTGTGGGGTGCCGGTGGGCGCGTCATCGTGGGTCCACTCCTCTCGTACGGCCGGTACGGGCCTTGGTGGTGGGGGCCTTGGTGGTGGGGGCGGTGCGTGCGGGACGGCCGTCCTCCGGGCCGTCCGCCGGGTGCACCGGATATGTGCGGCGCAGGGTTCTGATGCCGTCGGCGGCGGACCGGCGGGCCGCGTCCGCGCTGCCTCCGGTCAGTGCGGCGATCTCCTTGTAGGGCAGCCCGGCCAGGTAGTGGTAGGCGACCGTCCGGCGCTGCCGGTCGGGGAGGGCCTTGAGCGCCGTCCACAGGTCCGGGTCCCCGTCCGGGCCCCGGCCCCAGCCGTCCACCCGGCCACCTTCGGGGCCGGGCCGCTCGGGCAGTTCCCCGACCGGCGTGGGGCGGCGGGCGTCGGCCCGGGTGACGTCGATGGCCTTGCGGTGGGCGATGGTCACCAGCCACGCCTCGACGTTGGCGTCGTCCGGCAGTGCCGGATACGCCTTCAGCGCGGCGAGGAAGGTCTCCGACCAGGCGTCGTCCGCGTCGTGCGGCCCCACGACGGCCCGCACGACGCGGAGCACCATGGGCCCGTGGTCGGTCACGATCTGTTCGAACAGTGGCTTGCTCACGTCGGGTAAACGATCCAACCGCGCGGAGGGACAACGGACATGGGGGCGGGCCCGGAGGAGCGCACCGGCTTTCAGAACAGCCGGTCGGCACGCTCGGCGGCCGGTTCCTCCAGGCCCAGCAGGAACCGTTTCCGGTCGAGTCCGCCGGCGTACCCGCGCAGGCTGCCGTCCGTGGCGACGACACGGTGGCACGGGATGACCACCGACACCGGGTTGAGCGCGTTGGCCGCGCCGACGGCCTGCGCGAGCGCGGGCTCACCGAGGCGCCGGGCGAGGTCCCCGTACGAGCAGGTCTCGCCGTACGGGATCGTCGTGAGCAGATCCCAGACGCGGCGCTGGAAGTCGTTGCCCTGCGGGGCGAGCGGCAGATCGAAGTCCTGCCGTTCGCCGTCGAAGTACTCCCGGAGCTGTCGGCGGACCGCGTCGAACCCTTCGTCGGTGCGCTCCCCGAAGGTGTCGTCCGCCGGGCGGCGGCGGTGCCCGTCGAAGTACAGGCCCGTCAGTGCGCCGTCCTCGGCGACGACCGTCAGACCTCCGACGGGAGAGTCGATGACCGTGTGCGTCCTCATGGCCGGGCTCCTTTCCACAGCGGGCGGCTCTGCGGCGTCCGCCCCTGTTACCCGGTAGACGCGTGAGCCACGGGAAACGTGAGCCCGTCGGGTGCCCCGGTCTCCTTCGTTCCCGGCCACGCCGTCGAGGACCTCAGCGACGGGACATGTACAGGTCGAGGGCCTTGTGCAGGAAGCGGTTGAGGGGGAAGTCCCACTCGCCGAGGTACTCGACGGCGTGGCCGCCGGTGCCGACCTTGAAACGGAGCAGGCCGAGGAGGTGGTTGCTCTCCTCCAGGGTGTCGGTGATGCCCCGCAGGTCGTAGACGCCCGCTCCGAGCGCGTGCGCGTCGGACATCATGCGCCACTGGATGGCGTTGTTCGGCTGGACCTCGCGCTTGCGGCTGGTGGAGGCGCCGTACGAGTACCAGACGTGCTCGCCGACCGTCAGCATCGTGGCCCCCGCGAGGACCTCGCCCTCGTGGTGGGCGAGATAGAGGCGCATGCGGTCGGGATCCTCGGCCGTCAGCACGGTCCACATCCGCTGGAAGTAGGCGAGCGGGCGGGGGATGAACCGGTCCCGCTCGGCCGTCTCGGCGTAGAGCTCGTAGAAGGCGGACAGGTCTCCGTAGTCACCCCGGACGACCGTGACGCCCGCCTTCTCGGCCTTCTTGATGTTGCGCCGCCACTGCTGGTTGAGGCCCTTGTGGACCTCGTCCAGCGAGCGCCCGCCGAAGGGGACCTGGAACACGTAGCGCGGCTGGCCCGCCGCGAAGCCGTCCTCGCCGCCGGGTTCGGTCTGCTGCCACCCCATCCGGCGCAGCCGGCCGGCGATGTCGGCCGCCCGGGGATCGTGCCAGGTCGCCTCGGCGTCCCGCAGCCGCCCGGCCGCCGGATCGGCGATGGCGGCCTTGACCGCCTCCGTGTCCCAGCGCCGCGCGACCACGGGCGGCCCCATCTTCACCGAGAACGCCCCCTGCCGCTTCAGATGGGCCAGCATCGGCCGCAGCCACCGCTCCAGATCGGCCGCGTGCCAGTCGATGACCGGCCCTTCGGGCAGATAGGCGAGGTAGCGCCTGAGCCTGGGCAGGGGCCTGAACAGGACCAGCCCCGCTCCGACGAGCCGGTCGTCCGTGTCGAACCACCCCAGGCTCTCCGCCCGCCAGTCCGGCTTCACGTCCCCCCACGACGGAACCTGCATGTGGCTCGCCGAAGGCCGGGCCCCGATGAAGGCCAGGTGTTCCTCGCGGGTGATGCCCTTCAGCCGAAGGCTCATGCGCAACGCTCCTCTGCCCGGGACGCCCTTCCCGGGGCGTACGGTACGTCAGTCTCTCCGTACGCACCATGTCAAGCCCACGCACCTCATGTCATGGGGCGCCACGCCGTACGACCGGATCCGCGACCTGATCCCGGGGCGCGCTCTCCCTGGCCCGGGTGGCGCCCGGCCCGGTACCGGCCGCCCGCTCCGCGAAGCGCCGGAAGAGCGGGTGGAGCAGGACGGCGATGAGGGTGCCCGCCACCACGCCGCTGCCCAGGACCGTCCGGGCCCAGCCGGGGAAGCCCTGGTAGATGTCGGGTGCGACCACCGGCAGCAGGCCCGCGGTGAGGGCCAGGGCGATCACCGCGGAGTTGGCCGTCGCGCCGGGGGCCGTGCGCGCCAGCATGTCGATGCCCATCACCGCGATGATCCCGTAGATCACCAGCGAGGACCCCCCGACGACCGGCGCCGGTATCCCGGCCAGCAGCCGGGAGAGGGGAGCGAGCAGGCCCACCAGGACGAGCAGGGCGCCCGCCCCCGCCGTCACGAAGCGGCTGCGGACTCCGGTCAGCCGGACGATCCCGATGTTCTCCGAGCTGGTCACGAGGAGCGACGTGCCGAACAGCCCGCCGAAGAGCGAGACCAGCGCATCCGTCCCGGCGACGCGCGGCACATCGCGTCCGGGGTCGGACGCGCGGCCCACCGTCTCGCTGTTCAGGACGGTCTGGCCGGTGATCTCCGCGAGCGTGGTGAGGCTGAAGACGAGCAGCGGCAGTGCGGCCGGCACGTCGAAGTGCGGTGCCCCGTACGGAAGGAGACGCGGGAGGGCCAGGCCGCCGCCTCCGCCGGGAGGCGTGAAGTGGCCCAGGCCCGTCGTGACGGCGATGACGGTCCCCGCCGCCATCCCGAACAGCACCGCGGTCTGCCGCCACACCCCGCGGAGCAGCAGCAGGAGCAGCAGGGTGCAGCCGATGGTCGCGGCGGCCAGCACCACCCCCGACGGCGCGGCGTACCCGGCGGTTCCGGCCCGGCCGGTGACCAGTTGGGCCCCGACCTTGATCATGCCGATGCCGATCAGCAGCACGGTGACGCCCATGACCAGCGGCGGGAAGAGCCGCACGATCCTGGCGTAGAACGGCAGTACGGCGCCCAGCAGCGCCGCCGCGAGGACGACCGACCCGGTCGCGGTGGCCGGGCCGTGGTCCTTGGCGACCTGGAGGAACAGCGCCGTCGCCGCCCCGCCGGGCAGCATGACGAACGGCAGCCGGACCCCGACCTTCCACACCCCGAGGGACTGAAGAAGGGTGCCCGCGCCGCACAGGACGAGAGTGGCACTGAGCAGGGACGCGGTACGCCCGGGGCCGAGCCCGAGGGCCTGGCCGGTCAGGAACACCGTGGAGACGGGCGCGGCCACCATGGCCAGGACGTGCTGTGCGGACAGCGGGGCCAGCCGGCGCAGCGGCAGCCGCTCGTCGACGGGGTGCACCTGCCCGGCGCCCGGTCCTGCGGTGGTCACGGGGTGGCCTCCGTGTCCAGCCAGGGAAGCTCGTCGGCGGAGTAACGGTAGGCGCGGAACACGGCGTTGGGCTCGGACGGGAACAGGCCGCGCACCTCGGACTCCCGGTATCCGCCGAAGTACGGGACGACGTACTCCCAGCAGAGGTACCCGTCGGGCGTCACCTCGAAGAGCCGGCCCGAAGGAGAGTCCGTGACCAGGGTGTTGCCGCCCGCGAGGCGCTGGGCGCTGCCCATGAACGGGGCGAAGAACGACTCCCGGGCCGGGTCGTGGTACTCCCACACGATCTTGCCCGACGAGCGCTCGATCTCGATGACACGGGAGTACGGGACGTCCGATCCGGGCCGGAAGACCCCGTTGTCGAACACCAGCACATCGCCGTTGTCCAGCTCGGTGGGCGCGTGCTGCTGCGACACCGTGCCGGGGGCGGTCCGCCACAGGATCTCGCCGGTCTCGCGGCTGATGACGACGACGGCCGAGACGCTGCGCAGGCTGGCGAGGATGTTGCCGTCGGCGAGCGGGACGACGCTGTTGATCAGCGGCCAGTGCTCGCGGGCGTAGTCGGGGTGCAGCGCGTACTCCTCGCGGCCGAGGTGTTCGGCGGCCCGCCAGGACCAGAGCACGGAGCCGTCCGCGCCGACCTCCCGGATCGTGTCCGCCCACACCGTGCCGTCGGCCTCCGAACCGGGCACTCCGCCCCGTACGGCGTCCGCGTCCGCGCCCCGCAGGGGTTCGAGCGCGGTGTAGAGGACGCGGCCGTCGCCGAGGTGGTGGGCGTCGTGGTGCTGGAGCGGGTCGCGGTACTCGCGCAGCACGGTGCCGTCCGGGGCGGCTTCGAGCATCACGCCGCCCCGGTACTTGTGCCACATGGGGAAGAGGGCCGGCTCACCGGGGAGTACGCCGCTGTAGGCGAGGTTCCCGTTGGCCAGGACGCGCGCGTGCCGGCCGGGCCGGTAGGGCAGCTTCCACTCGTGGACGACCGTGCCGTGCAGGTCGATCAGGTACACCTCGCCCGTGCCGGTCAGCGGGGCGAAGAGGGTGTAGCCGCCCTCGGAGGCGTCGGGGTCGAGAGCGATCAGGCCGGTACCGCGGCGGCGGCGCGTGTTCTGGTCGACTGGGGACATACGGCCCTCCTGTGAAACTTTGTTTGATGTGGTCAATCTCCTTAGAAGCTAGCGACCGAGTGTTGCGGCACTGTGAAGGACGTACGAAGCCCGATGCGGCCTGCGAGATGATGAGGCGACGCCGACACCCCGACCGGAGACGAGGGACCACGACGTGACAGCCGAATCGCCCGCTCTCCGGATCGGGCCGGGCATCCGCAGGCGGCGCAGGGCGCTGGATCTCACCCTCGCCGAAGTCGCCGCCGCCAGCGGCCTGTCGTCGCCGTTCCTCAGCCAGATCGAGAACGGCCGGGCCCGCCCCAGCATGCGTTCGCTGCAACTCATCGCGGACGCGCTGGAGACCACGGCCGTGCAGCTCCTGGCCGCCGCCGACTCCCCGCACCGGGTGGACGTCGTACGCGCCGACGCGGACCCCGGCCTCGACGCGACGGCCCGGGTCCGCCCACTGGTGCGCGGACACCAGCAGATGCACGCGCTGGAGTTCACCGGCGACCACGACGAGAGCCGCGCGTTCGAGCACCGCAACGACGAGCTGATGTACGTCGCCGACGGCAGCGCCGAGGTCGAGGCGGAAGGCCGCACCTACCAACTGGGCCGGGGCGACACGCTGTTCCTCACCGGCGGGGTGCGCCACCGCTGGCGGGCGCGGGAGGAAGGGACGCGGGTGCTGCTCGTGGCCGTGGCCGACCACGTCGAGACAGCGGCGACGGACCGGCCGGACCCCGTGTGAGGGCGGCAGCCGCCCCGTGAACGGCCACCGGGCCGGACGGCGCGGTTCCGTGAACGGCCGCCGGCCGCCGGGGCGGTCGGCCCAACGGGCAGCCGGATGCCACCGCGCCGGTCGTCCTTCACGACGCGGTGGCCGGTCCGCTGCGGGTGCGCCGTCAGGCGCCGCTGTGGCGGAGCATGTCCTCGCGCTCGACGACCTTCACGCGCTCACGGCCCTCGGCCTCGCCGAGGCTCCGCTCGTGGCGGTCGAGCTCGTACCAGCCGTCCCACGTGGTGTACCGCACGCCGCGCTCCTGGAGGAAGGCGGTGACGGCGTCCGGGTCCGGCAGCGCGGCGCCGGGGAGGCGGCCTGCGGTGTGGTCGTCGAGGAGGCAGGCGACGGTCTCGTTGGCGTCGCCCTTGGTGTGGCCGATGAGCCCGATCGGGCCGCGCTTGATCCAGCCGGTGACGTAGACGGCGGTCTGGTGGCTGCTGTCGGCGGCCAGTACCCGCCCGGCCTCGTGGGGGACGGTGCCGGAGGCGACGTCGAAGGGCAGCTTGGGCAGCTCGTCCGAGCGGTAGCCGACCGCGCGGTACACGGCCTGGACGTCCCAGTCGGTGAAGCGGCCGGTGCCGCGCACGTTGCCGGTGCCGTCGAGCTCGGTGCGCTCGGTGCGCAGCCCGGTCACGCGCCCGTCCTCGCCGACGATCTCCTCCGGGGACTCGAAGAAGTGCAGGAAGAGCTTGTGCGGCCGGTCGCCGGGGTCGCGGATGGCCCAGTTCTCCAGGGTGGAGGCGACCATGTTGGCCTGCTTGTCACCGCGGCGGGTGGCGATCGAGCCCTCGTCGTAGTCGATGTCCTCGGGGTTGACCACGACCTCGATGTTCGGCGAGTGGTCGAGTTCGCGCAGTTCCATCGGGCTGAACTTGGCCTGCGCGGGGCCGCGGCGGCCGAAGACGTGGACCTCGACGGCCTTGTTCTGCCGCAGCCCGCTGTGCACGTTCGGCGGGATCTCGGTGGGCAGCAGCTCCTCGGCGGTCTTGGCCAGGATCCGGGCGACGTCCAGGGCGACGTTGCCCACCCCGAGGACGGCGACCTTCTCGGCCTCCAGCGGCCAGGTGCGCGGGACGTCCGGGTGGCCGTCGTACCAGGAGACGAAGTCCGCGGCGCCGAACGAGCCCTCCAGGGCTATCCCGGGAATGTCCAGCGCGCGGTCCGCCATCGCTCCGGTCGAGAACACGACGGCGTCGTAGAAGCGGTGCAGGTCGTCCAGCGTGAGGTCGCCGGGGTAGTCCACATTGCCGAAGAGCCGTATCTGCGGCTTGTCCAGCACCTTGTGCAGAGCGGTGATGATGCCCTTGATCCGCGGGTGGTCCGGGGCGACCCCGTAACGGATCAGCCCGAACGGCGCGGGCATCCGCTCGAACAGGTCGATGGAGACGCCCGGGGCCTGGGCGGCGTCGGACTTCAGCAGGGCGTCGGCGGCGTAGATGCCGGCCGGACCGGCACCGACGATCGCGACACGGATGGGACGAGACATACGGGACGTTCCTCCAGGCAACGCGGACAGACGGGACGCGACAGGCCCGCCGGCCGGCGGCGGGCAGCGGGCGGCGGCGGTCGAAGGGCCTGCGGCCCCCACAGTCATGACCCCCACGTCCGGTCCACCTGGGGATCCCCTGACGGGATCGATGCCACCCCTGCCGCCGGAAGCCGGACAGGCGTGTCATTCAAAAGCATATGGCACCAGGTGACAGAATCCCCTGGCTGCCCACGGCACGGGCCGCCGGTACGCCGCCCCGCCAGGAGGAACCCCGTATGCAACCCAGCCCGGCCGAACGCACCGCGTCCGCCGGCCTGCGCGCCCGCAAGAAACTCCGGACCCGCGACGCGCTCTGCCACGCGGCCCTCGACCTGTTCGGCTCCCGCGGCTTCGACGGCACCACGCTGGACGACATCGCGGCCGCCGCCGATGTGTCCAAGCGCACGCTGCTGCGCTACTTCACGGGCAAGGAGGACGTGCTGCTCGCGGTGTTCCGGGAGATGGCCGTGCTCACCCTGCGCGAACTGGGCCGCAGGCCCCCCGACGAGCCCCCGCTGACCGCGCTGCGCGGAGCCACCCGCCATGCGCTGACCGAGGTGGCGCGGGCCCTTCCCGAGTACCGCTCCACACCGGCCTGCCTCGCCGTGCTGCACCTCGTGGCGGTCACGCCGGGCCTGCTCGCCTCCCTCCACCACGTCCTGCTGACCGAGCAGGACGCACTCGCCGGGACCCTCGCCGCGCGGGAGCACCTCGCGGACCCGGCCGACCCGCGGCCGCAGCTCCTGGTGTCGGCGCACGCCGGTGCCCTGACGGTGGCGGTCCGCACCTGGCAGGCGAGCGGCAGCCGTGACCTCGACACCCTGCTGCACAGCGTCGACCTGTGCCTCGACAACCTCGGCTCGGCCGTCGGGGGGCCGTGGGCGGGCTCACCGCTGGACCGGGGGCTGGCGGGGGTGTGAGGGACGGGGCGCGGCGGGAGCGTGGTCGTTCCGTCCTGACGCGACGGTCCGATTCACCCGAATGGCCCTGCCCGGCTGGTGGCGGGAGCCGCGTGAGCGGAGGGTCGGGGCGACGCCGGACAGCCCGATGACCCGGCGAAGGAGGCTCTCATGGCTCAGCCCGCAGCCCCTTCCGGGGCGCCCACACCCCGCCACACGCAGCCCGGCAGGGGCAGCGACAGCACGTGGGCCAGTGGCGGAACCCTGTTCGCCGGTGTGCTGCTGTTCGTGGACGGAGTGCTGGCGGTGCTCAACGGCATCGTCGGCATCGCGAAGGACAATGTCTACGCCCACGTCGGCCACTACACCTACCAGTTCAACCTGACCGCCTGGGGCTGGATCCACCTGGCCATCGGGGTGCTCCTCATCCTCACCGGCCTCGGCATCCTCAAGGGCGCGCCCTGGGCCCGCTGGCTCGGAGTCGCCATGGCCACGATCAGCGTGGTCGCGAACTTCATGTGGCTGCCGTACCAGCCGATCTGGGCCTTCATCGCCATCGGGATCGGTGTCTTCGTGATCTGGTCCCTCCTGACGGACCACACCAGGTCGCCCCTCCGGTGAATCCGGGGAACCCAGCGGGAAAGCCCCGGGCCGGTGAGGCCCGGGGCTTTCCCGTGGGCCCCGGCCCCGGCCCCGTCCCTGACCCCCGTCCCGATGCCCGGAGAGGCAGACCCCCATGGCGCCACGCCCTCACTGGATCTTCGGTGACCAGCTCGGCCCGCACTTCCTCGATCCCCGGCACGGCGGACCCGACGCCCAAGCGCCGGTGGTCATGATCGAGGCGCGCTCGGTGCTGCGCCGGCGGCGCTTCCACCGTGCCAAGGCCCATCTGGTGCTGTCGGCGATGCGGCACCGTGCCGCCGAACTCGGCGACCGGGTCACCTACGTCCGCGCGGAGACGTACGCCGAGGGCCTTGAGCAGGCCCTGGGACACCGGGTGCCCCGCCGGTCCGGCGCCCACGGCGGGGGTACGGACCGTTCGCGGCAGCGCCCCGCCGGAGACCGGCTGACGGTCTGCCATCCCACCTCGCGCCGGGCCCGGGACTTCGCCGCCGCGCTGGAGGGCGTGGAGATCCTGCCGGCGAAGGGCTTCATGGTGGGCCACGACGACTTCGCCGAGTGGGCCGGCCGGCACAGCGGCCGGGGCCTGCGGCTGGAGGCCTTCTACCGCTGGGTGCGCGGGCGGCACGACCTGCTGATGGACGGCGAAGAGCCCGTGGGCGGGCGGTGGAACCTCGACCACGACAACCGCGAACCCCCGCCGCGCGGCCGGGACACCCTCGGTGTCCGGGGCCCCTGGCAGCCGCGCGAGGACGCCATCGACGAGGAGGTCCGCCGCGATCTCGACCGCTGGGAGCGGGACGGCGACGTCTCCTTCGTCGGCCGTGACGGCCCGCGGCGCTTCCCCGCCACCCGGCGCGAGGCGCTGTCCGCACTGCGGCACTTCGTCACCCACCGGCTGCCGGACTTCGGCCGTTACGAGGACGCGATGCTCGCCGCGGACCCATCGATGAGCCACAGCCGGCTGTCCGTACCGCTGAACCTCGGGCTTCTCGATCCGGCCGAGTGCGTGGAGCGCGCCGAGCGGGCCCACCGGGCCGGTGACGCGCCCCTCAACAGTGTCGAGGGCTTCGTCCGGCAGATCGCCGGCTGGCGCGAGTACGTCTGGCACCTGTACTGGCACTTCGGCGAGGACTACCGCCACCGCAACGCGCTGCACCACACCGCCCCTCTGCCGGACTGGTTCCTCGGCCTGGACGCCGACGCGGTCACCGCGAACTGTCTGTCCACCGTGCTCGCGCAGGTGCGGGACACCGGCTGGACCCACCACATCCCCCGGCTGATGGTGCTCGGCAGCCGTGCCCTGCAGGACGGCTGGGACCCGGCGGCCGTCACCGACTGGTTCCACCGCTGCTTCGTCGACGGGTACGACTGGGTGATGCTCCCCAACGTCGTCGGGATGTCCCAGTACGCCGACGGCGGCCTCATGACCACCAAGCCGTACACCTCCGGCGGTGCCTACATCCACCGGATGAGCGACCTGTGCGGACCGTGCGCCCACCGCCCCTCCGACCGCACCGGGGACCGGGCCTGCCCGTACACGGCGGGCTACTGGGCCTTCCTCCACCGCCACCGCGCCCGGCTCGCCGCCAACCCCCGCACCGCCCGCGCCGTGCGGGGCCTCGACCGGCTCAAGGACCTTCCGGAACTCCTCGACACGACCGCACGGCGCGGCGGCACACCGCCCTGACGGGGAGGCCGGGGCGGTGGACAGCGGCGGGCCGGCCGGGGCGCGGCCACGGACCGGTCAGGCGCACGATTCGACGACCAGGGGCGGATCCTGGCCGCCCGTCATCGCGTGCAGGCCCCTGCGGTCGGTTATCGACAGCTTCCGGTAGACCCGGCTCAGGTGCATCTCGACCGTGCGGCGCGTGACGAAGAGCCGGTTGGCGATCGCCTTGTTGGTCAGCCCTTCCGCGGCGAGCAGGGCGGTCCTGCGTTCGGCCGGTGTGAGGGATCCCGGGCCGGTCTCCGCGCCGCGGCGCGGCCTGGCCCCGGCCTCGACCAGATCCTGCCGCAGTTCCCGCAGCAGGGTGTGCGCCCCGCACCGCTCGGCCAGCGCGATCCCGGCACGCAGCTGTTCCCTGGCCTGGCGGACCTTGCGGCAGCGCAGGTATTCGCGCCCCAGATCGCGCTGGGCCCGGGCCTCGTCGAGCTCGGCGCCCGCCGTGTGGAGCCATTGGACGGACTCGGTGAGCAGGGACACCCGCTCATCCCCGCGGGCCAGCAGCCCGGCGGCCCGCAGCGCGGTGCCCAGGGCCCGGGACGTGCCCCAGGCCCGGGCCAGGGTCAGTTCCTCCTGGACGAGCCGTTGGGCACCGGCTTCGTTCCCGAGCCGTGCGTGGGCGAGTGCGGCCTCCGAGCGCCAGGGGTACAGGGCCGGGTTCACCCAGCCGCGCATCTTCATGAGCCGGCCGCATTCTTCGATGTCCGCCAGGCCCAGAGCGGTCCGGCCCGCCCCGATGTGGATCCGGCCGCGGTGGAAGAGCAGCCCGGGCACCACCGCTGCGGGCGTACCGTCCGCGGTCCCCTCCTCGATCAGCACCCGGTGCGCGCCCTCCGGGTCGCCGGACTCGTACAACGCCTCGCCCAGCAGACCACGGGCCAGCGCCGAGCCCAGCCACTCCGTCAGCGCGGACTGCGGGCCCTGCTCCATCGACGCCCGAGCGGCCTCGACGCACTCACTGAGCCGCCCCGCGCGGAAGGCGCAGTCCGCCATGATCGCCTGGGCCAGTGCCACCACGGTGCGCGATCCTTCGGTCGTCCCCGCCTCCAGCAGGGAACGGCAGGTCCGCACCGCCTCGTCGTGCTCGCCCGCACGGTCGAGCAGCAGCACCAGTACCAGTCGGACCAGGGCGTGCTCGTTGGCCGTGGCGACCGGCTCGTGCAGGGCCAGGCGGGCGTGCCGCAACGCCTCCGCGCGGTGTACGCCGTCCCAGTGGGCGTGCAGAGCGGACCGGGCGGCCATGGCGTGGCGGACCCACGATCTCGCGGGGGCCGCACTGAGCACGGCGGGCTTCCCGCCCGCGGCCGGCCTCGGGGCGCGTCCGTCCAGGGACAACAGGAGTCCGAGCATGGCGCGGGCCCCGGCCTTCGTCTCCTCGTCCGTTCCCGACCGCTCGAATCCGGCCACTTCGGCCTCCATGATCCGGACCGCTCCCGTCACGTCTCCGGTCAGCACGACGGCCTGGACGAGATCGAGGAGCGCGCCGGCCCGTTGCTCGCTGCCCTCGGGCGTACGGCCCACGGTGCGCCGCAAGGTGACGACGGCCCGGTCGGGGCCGTCCGCCAGGTCGATCTGGCCGAGCCTTCGCAACAGGCGCGGCTCGTCCGCCGGGTCGCCTTCGAGCAGGCCCCGCTCCAGGCAGATCCTGGCCTCGCGGAGGGCTCCCCGGGCCAGCGCCTCGTCCGCCGCGTCCAGCAGCAGACGGCCGGCCCACGGTTCGCCGATCATCGCGCTGTGCATCAGATGCCGGGCGATCTGTTCCCTGGGCGCGGCATCGGCGTTGAGGATCTTGGCCGTCTCGGCATGCAGCCGGGCCCGTTCGCTGGGCGCCATGCCCGCCTGGAACGACGCGCGGACCAGCGGGTGGCAGAAGCCGAAACCGTCCGGTCCCGCCGTCAGGACCCCGCAGCGCACCATCTCGTGCAGCACATCGGCGGCGCTCACGGTATCGATGTCCACGAGTTCCGCGACGATCTCGATACGTGCCGCGGCTTCCATGATCGACACCGCTTCGAGAACCGGTCCGGCAAGCGGGGATGCTTCCTCGAACCGGGCTCCCAGCTCCTCGGCCACTTCCAGGGGGCCGAGTTCCGCGACCCGTCCGGCGGAAAGGTCCGCCGGGGAGACTCCCGTACGCCACAGTTCGCGCAACAGTGCCTGGACGAGCAGGGGGTTGCCGCCGGTGGCCTCGTGGCAGGCGCCGACGGCCCCGGGGTCCACCGGGGTCCCGGAGGCCGAAGCGAGCAGGTACCCGACGCTGTCCACGTTCAGCCCCTGCAGCACCGTCCGGCGGTGGAAACCGGAGGTGACAGCGGCCGGGGAGTCCATTCCCGAGCGCCGCGTGACCAGGTCGGACGGGGCCGCGAAGTCACACCCCAGGGTCGCCAGGAGCGCGAGAGGCAGGCCCTCCAGACGGGCCATCAGGTGGCCGAGCCAGCGCAGCGAAGGGGCGTCCGCCCACTGCAGATCGTCCAGTGCGATGAGCACCGGAGCGGCAGCCGCGCAGGTGGCGACCATGTGGTGCAGATCCGCCGAGGGATCCTGCTGGTTTGCCGGGCCCGGCGGCTCCTTGCCGCCAAGGGCCCCCAGTAACTGGTCCCGTACCTGGTACATCAGGCTGTGCGGCACAGCCCGTTCGGACTGTCTGGCCCGGGCGGATATCGCCTCGAAGCCCCTGCTGCGCGCGGACCTCAGGGCAGCGCGCAGCAAGTACGACTTCCCCGTGCCGATTCCTCCTTCCAGCAGCAGGCTGGCGCCCATCCCGGCTTCGGCAGCGGCCAAAGCCTCCTCCAGGAAAGACACTTCGCAGTGTCGGCTCAGCAAAGCAACCCCCTCCACATCCCTTGTCCGAGCGGCTTCGGCGCCCGGTCATCGGTTTGTGCTCAGATTTCGCCGAGACCTCCGTGCCGGCCGCTCCACTGTTCGGTGGCTACCCCTGCCAGTACGACCTCGACCACCTGCTCCGCGAGCGATGGCGTCACCGGTAGATGCCCGAAGAGCACCCGGTAATAGGTGGTGGAGGCCAGCATGTCCAGAAGCAGATCGATATCGACGTCGGCCTTGATGTCACCACGGCGGACCCCGCGGCGCAGGGCTTCGGCTGTCGAGGCCCGGCGCGGATGGAAGAACCTGTCGAGGAACAGCCGTTCCAGGTCCGGGTCGTCCGCGAGGTCGGCCACGAGGGCCGGCAGCGCCCGCCGTCCCACGGTGGTGGTGAACGCCTGCCCCAGCGTGCCGATGCCCGCGATGAGATCGCAGTGCGTGCAGCCGGTGTCGGGGGTGGGTGTCGTTCCCACCGTGACGACCAGCGCGTCGACGACGAGGTGCTGCCGGGAGCGCCACCGCCGTCGCAGGGCCGGCTTGCTCGTACCGGCGCGGCTGGCCACCCCCTCCAGCGTCAGCTTTCCGTACCCCGACTCGTTGAGGACCTCCATGGCCGCGGCACGGACCGACGCGTCGATGCGCTCGTCCCGCGGCCTTCCGGAACGTTGCTGACGTGATGCGCGGCTGTCGGTCACAGCGCCACTCGGGGTGTTCTCCATGCCCTCAGTATAGGTATGGTGAATTAAGTTCCGTTCCGGAACGGTACGTAAATATCTGCCGGAGGTTTCCGTGTCCCAGGGCATCGATGACACAGCACGCAAGGGCGGCGAGCCGGCCACGCCACCGGTCGCGGAGGGGGCCGAGGCGGCGGAGAGTGTCTTCTCCGGCCCCTATCGGGCCCTGACGCTCGGCGTCATCCTCTCCGTGAGCATGGTCGCGTTCGAGTCGCTGGGCGTGGCCACCGTGCTGCCCGGCATCGCCCGGAAACTGGACGGTCTGGGCGCCTACGGCTGGGGCCTGTCCGCGCTGATGCTGGCCAACATCATCGGCACCGTGATCGCGGGCCGGGCCGCCGACCGCAGCGGCCCGTGGCGGCCGATGGCGCTGGGCATGCTCGTGTTCGCGGCGGGCTGTGCGGTGGCCGGGGCGGCCGTGAACTGGCCGCTGTTCCTGCTCGGGCGGTTCTGCCAGGGCCTCGGGATCGGTGCTGTCATGAGCATGGCGTACACGGTGATCGGGCTCGCCTATCCCGAGCGGCTCCGGGCCCGGATGTTCGCCCTGCTCTCCTCCGCGTGGACCATCCCGTCCCTGATCGGCCCGGTCATCGCGAGCACCCTCGCGGACCTCACGAGCTGGCGCGGGGTCTTCCTGCTCATGCTGCCGCTCATCGCGATCGCCGCCACCCTGACCCTGCCGGGCCTGCGCAAGCTCGACCGCACCCACCAGGCGGCAGAGGCCGGTCCGGCCCAGCCCTGGTGGAAGGGCCCCCTGGCCATGAGCGTGCTGCTCACCGCGGGCACCGCCCTGCTGCTCCAGGCGCTGCTTCTGAAGAACCTGGCCCTGCTCATCCCGCTCGCCGTGGTGGGCGCGGTCGTCGGCGTGCTGGCCCTGCGGCACGTGGTCCCGGAGGGGACGCTGAGCCTGCGGCCCGGCGTCGGCGCCGGCATCGGCATCCGCTTCCTGCTGTGCGCCGTCTACTTCGGCAGCGAGGCGTTCCTGCCCCTCGGCCTCCAGGAACTGCGCGATGTGAGCGCCACCGAAGCCGGTCTCGGGCTCTCCGCGGGTGCGATCACCTGGGTGGTCGGTTCCATGCTGCAGGCGAAGCGGGACGGCAAGGGGGCGGGCGGGCGCAGCTCCGGTGTGGCGCTCGGCTTCGCCGTTCTGCTGGTCGGCGTCCTGGTCATGGCCCTGGGGGTGCTCTCCGACGCGGTGCCGGCTCTGATCGCCGTAGCGGGCTGGGCCATCGGCGGGGTCGGCATGGGCATCGCGTTCAACGCCTCCACCACCGACACCATGGAACAGGCGCCCGCGGAACGGCAGGGCGAGGTCAGCGGGGCGCTCCAGCTCTCCCAGACTCTCGCCACCGCTGTGCTCGCCGGCCTGGGCGGCGCCGCCATCGCCCTCGCGCACGACTACGACGGGTCCACCCGCACCGCCCTGTCCTGCACGTTCCTGCTCACTGCGGTGCTCGCGCTGGCCGGCACGCTGGTCTCCCGCCGCCTGCGGCCCGCCGCTTCCGCCCGATAACCCAGACCGCGGGGGAAAGCCAAGGGAGGGAACCGACCATGGCCGAGGTACGGCTGCTCGGTCTCTGCGCCACCGCGGAGGCCGACCCATTCGGGGAGATGCTGCTCAGAGCACTGTCGGCGCCGGGGCCCACGGGCGTACGACTGGACGTGTACGCCGTCCCGTCCGTAACCCCACCGGACAGCGACGCCGGCGGGCCGTCGGGGCAGGCCGCCGGCCGTGCGCTGGGCCGGCTGGTGGCCCGCTCCGACGGACTGCTGATCACCGCCCCGGAGTCGGACTCCCCGCCACCGGAGCCGTTGCTCTCGGCCCTGAACGGGCTGACGTGGACGAAGGGGACTTCACCGCTGGCGGGCAAGCCGGTGGGCGTACTGACCACCACACACATCGGTACCTCGCCCGCAGCCGCCTACTGCGAGACGGAGCGGATGCTGCTCTCCGCGGGGGCCGACCTCGTCGGGCCGCGCGCGACTGTCCTGTGCGCCGGGCACACCCTGCACGAGGAGCCCGACGGCCAGGTCCGCCTCGTGGATCCGGCCGTCACGATGCGGTTGCTGCTCCACGTCCACCGCATCGCCGCGGCCGCGCGTACGGTCTACCGGTTGCCACCGGCGGAAGGCCCCGGCACCTGGCTGCTGTGAAGCGGTGCGGGAGCACTGCGGCGACCTGCCCCCGGAACCCGGAGGTTCAGCGGCAGGTCGCCGGCAGACGGACAGGTCACCGCCAGAAGGCGGTCACGCGCGGCAACGCAGCATGGCCAGGGGCGGATTGGCCAGGAAATCCTCCCAGAAGGGGGCTCCGAAAGCGCGGACACCGTCCTCCGGCACCCGCAGGGGGACCCATGTCACCTCGGTGAAGCCGGTGGCCGCGAGGCAGTCCTCGTACACCTCGCGCCGCGGGGAGTTGGTGACGAAGGTGATGGGCGGGTCGAGCAGGGCGGTGATGCGGACCCGGGGGCCGGTCGCACCCTCCCCCACCGGTTCGTAGGTGAATCCGTACGGGGCCGTGGGCGGCCCGTCGAAGCGGAATTCCGGGGCCTGGGTGAGGACGAAGAACTCCCCGCCCGGTACGAGACTCCGGTGGATGCTCCGGCACATCCTTTCCATGCCCGGCGCGTCCTCGGCGTAGTTGAGCAGATAGACCGCCGTCGCGATGTCGAAAGGCCGGTCGAACGCGTGGAGTTCGGCCGCGTCGGCCACCGCGTACCGCACGCCGAGCTCCGTGCGCTCCTCGATGGCGCGGGCCGCCGCCACCATCTCACCCGAGATGTCGACCCCGAAGGCCTCGGCCGCACCGAGCCGCTTGAGCTGCCGGGTGTAGAAACCGGTGCCGCACGCCAGGTCCAGGGCCGAGCGGCCGCGCAGGTCGCCCACCATCCGCAGGAAGCTGTCCCGTTCGGGGAACCGGGCCATCGGCAGGGTCTTGAACCCTTCGTAGGCCTCGCCGATCTCGTCATACTGTTGCGTGGTCAACGTGCGGTCCTTCCTGAGATCCGTTGTCTTCGAGCGCCTCCCGGGGGCGCATACGGTCGGCGGCCATGGCCATCCGCCGCCCCTGGTGCCGGACCGCCGCCAGTACCTCGGCGGTCGGCGCGGCTCCCGCGGAACGCGGGTGCGAGGTGCCGTACGGATTCCCGCCCGCCGCGAACACCGCTGGATCCGTGTAGCCGGGAGGGACCACCAACGCACCGCAGTGCTGCAGGAGTCGGTGGAAGGAAAGCAGCGCCGACTCGCTGCCGGCGTGCCGGTGCTCGGTGGTGACGAAGGCGCCGGCCGGTTTGGTGACCAGAGGCCCGGACCCCGCCGCGGGCGCCAGCGACTGGACGAAGCCCAGCAGGGACGCGTCCATGGTGCCCAGCAGCGACGGGGCGCCGAACATCACCGCATCCGCCCAGGCCACGTCGGACGCGGTGACGGCGGCCGAGGCGGGCGCCCCGTCCGGACCGGGCCTCGCGGAGGCCCCGGCGGCATTCGGGCCGGCCACCCGGCGCAGCCGTACCCGCGCCCCGAGATCGCGCGCCCCGGCCGCCGCCTCCTGCGCCAGGCAGCGCGTGCCCCAGTCCTCGGCGCAGTGCACCACGGTCACTCTGGCCCGGCGGCGCCGGCCGGGGGAGGCCGTGGGACCGGGGCGGGACCGCGCGGCGGTGTCGGCCAGGTACCCGCCCAGCGACCAGGCGGCAGCGCGCTCCCGCGCCCCCACGGTGCCGTCCCGGTGACGGTCCGCCGAGAGTCCGTACGGATTCGCGCCCAGCGCCACGAAGTCGGGGCCGGCCGGGTCGGGCCCCAGCACCCAGGAGCCCCAGTGGTACACCGTCTGGTACAGCGCGAGCAGCGTGGCCTCGCGCCCCCCGTGGGTGCAGCTGGAGGCGGTCATCCCCGTCACCACCCGGTCGGTCAGGCGCCCTTGTGTCCACAGGGAGCTGGTGGACTCCAGGAACCGCTTGAACGGTGAGGAGACATTGCCGAAGTAGGTAGGGGTGGCCAGGACGAGGCCGTCCGCCCACAGCACGTCATCGGGCCCGGCCGACCGCTCCGGCCACGCCTGTGCCCGCGCCGGCGCCTCACTGTCCTCGACCCCGGCCAGTCTCACCCGCGCTCCCCGGGCTGCCGCTCCTTCGGCAGCGGCGCGGGCCAGCTCCCGCAGTGTCCCGTGCCGGCTGTGGTAGACGACCGCCACCCGGGGGCTCAGCACGGAACCCCCGCCTCGTCCAGCGGACGTGTGCGCAGCACCAGCTTTACGTCCGAGCCGAGTTGGCGTACGTCGCTCAGCTGGAGGCGCAGCCCTTCGCTCAGGGTTCCGGCCCCGAAGTCGTCCAGCACGGCGCGCCCCGCGGAGCCGAGCAGGACCGGCGCGACGTAGCCGACGACCCGGTCCAGCAGGCCCCGGGAGGCGAAGGCGGCGGCCAGCCGTGCGCCGCCCTCCACCAGCACCGAGCGCAGCCCGCGTCCGTACAACACGTCGGTCAGCGCCTTCAGGTCGAGTCGTCCGCCGGGCGCGGGCAGTTCCACGACCTCGTGCCGGCCGGGCAGCCGTGGTGCGGCCACGCCCCGGCCCACGACGACGAGGGTGGGCGCCGCGTCGTCGAGCACCCGCGCACGGGAGCTGATGCTCCCGGTACGGTCGAGCACCACGCGCAGGGGCGGGCGTCCCGCCACCCCGTGGCGCAGCCCCAGGTGCGGGTCGTCCGCGCGCAGGGTTCCCGACCCGACGAGTACGGCGTCGTGCTGGGCGCGCAGGGTGTGGGCGTCCGCACGCGACTCACTTCCGGTGATCCAGCGGGAGGTGCCGTCCGGCGCCGCCGAGCGGCCGTCGAGCGACCCGCCGAACTTCCAGGTGACGCACGGCCGGCCCTGCCGGACCGCGGTGAGCCACAGTTCGTTTCCCCGCTCCGCCTCCGCGCGCAGCACTCCGCCGGCCACCGACACCCCTGCGGCGAGCAGCTTCTGCGCGCCGCCCGTGGCGACGGGATCCGGGTCGGGCACCGCGTAGACGACGCGGGCGACGCCGGCCGACAACAGCGCGTCGGCGCAGGGCCCGGTACGCCCCTGGTGCGCGCACGGTTCCAGGGTGACCACCGCGGTCCCGCCGCGTGCCCTGCTGCCCGCCGTCGCCAGCGCTTCGGTCTCCGCGTGCATGTGTCCCGCGCCGCGGTGGAAGCCCTCGCCCACCGGGCGGCCGGTGGGGCCCAGCAGCACACAGCCGACCACGGGGTTGGGGCTGGTGCGGCCCAGGGCCGTGGCGGCGAGCTCGATGGCCCGCCGCATCGCGTCCTCCTCCGCCGTCGAGGCGCCCGCCTCGACGGCCGTTCCGGCGGTCACGGCGTCTCCGCGAGCCTGAAGCCCATGGCGTAGATGTCACGGTCGAACCAGCCGTGGCGCCGCCTGCACCGTGCGAGGTCACCGAAGCGGCTGAAGCTGCCGCCGCGGGCGATGCGGTAGGCGCCCCGGGTGACCGCGAGATCGTCGGAGACCTCCGCGCCTCCCGGGTACGGGCGGTAGTCGTCGGCCGTGTACTCCTCGACGTTGCCGGCCAGGTCGTGCACACCGAACGGGGAGAGCCCCGCGGGGTGCACTCCGATCGGGGTGGTGGAGAGCGGGCCGGACTCGACCGTGTTGGCCCGGTCCTGCACCTGGTCGTCGCCCCACGGGAAGTCCCGGCCGTCGCCGCCGGACGCCGCGTACTCCCACTCCGCCTCGGTGGGCAGCCGGAAGGCACGCCCGGTCCGTGCCGCCAGCCAGCGGGCATAGGCGTCGGCCGCCTCGGCGGGCACGGTCCACACCGGATGGTTGGCCCAGTGCCCGGGGTAGCAGCCGAACCGCCAGGACGTGGGCAGCCAGGCACTGCCGGTGTCCTCCAGGAAGCGCCGGTACTCGGCATTCGTCACCGGGTGCAGGGCCAGCCGGTACCGCGTGATGTCCACTTCGTGGACCGGGCACTCCTTGGCTATCCAGTCCTCCTGGACGCCCGCGTGCCGCCAGCGGCGCGTGACCGGGCCGACCTCGGCCGGGTCCAGGCCGATACGGACACGGGCAGCCGGGATCTCCGCCATGGGCGGGTCTTCGGGACGGACACGGGGATCTCCGACCAGCCCGAGGACGGTGCCGGCCGCGTACCGGCGGGCGGTCGGCTCCCCGGGGTCCTCCGCCACGGCGACGAGCAGGTCCTTGCCCGCGCCGAGCAGTTCGGGATGGTCACCCAGCGCCCACCGGGGCCCGCGGGCCACGAAGCTGTCCGGCAACGCCATGGCCGCACGGTCGGAGAGCGTGTTCGGGTTGGCCAGGACGGCCGGTTGCGTACTGCTGGTCATGACTGCCTCCCGTGGACGGTGCCGGTTCCGCCGGTGCTCGGCTCTCCGGCGAGGCCGGTGAGGGGCACGGAGTCCGCCAGGGCCCGGTATCCGGCGTCATTGAGGTGGATGTGGTCACCGCTGTCGAAGCCGTCCCGCACGCGCTGCGGATCGGCCGCGTCGCGCACCGCCGCGTCGAAGTCCACGACGCCGTCGAAGTCCGACGAGGCGAGCAGCGCGGCATTGAGCCGGGTCCGCGCGAGTTCGGCCGCATCGGTGTAGAGAGCCGATCCCTTGAACGGGGTGAGGGTCCCCACGACGACCCTGATGTGCCGTTCGTGCAGCCGCCCGGCGATCGTGCGCAGCCCGTCCAGGACCTCCTGCGCACTGGCGTAGGGCTCCAGTTGCAGGTCGTTGATGCCTTCGTAGAGCACCACGGTGCGCACCCCGGTCTGCTCGATCACATCCCGGTCCAGCCGCCCCAGGGCACTGGTGCCACGCTGCGGGCGGTCGGTCTCGGTGCCGTCCCGCAGCACCCTGTTGCCGCCGATCCCCTCGTTGAGCACGCCGAGCCCACGCGTCGGGGGATCGGCCGCCAGACGCCGGGCGAGGGCATCCGTCCAGCGCCCGTTGCCGTCCTGGGTGGAGCCCCCGCCGTCGGTCTGTGAGTCGCCGAGCGCGACGACGGTGCCGCGCTCGGCGGGGCCCCGTACGTCGACACCCGTGAGGAAGAACCACGAGGTCTCGGTGCGGGTGTACGCCGCACCGCCGGTGTCCGCGGCGTGGTCGCCCGGCTCCGACACGTAGTTGCTCTGCTGGGCGAGCCAGTGCCAGGTGGCGGGCCCGGTCGGCTCGGGCAGGTGGACGCTCACGAGCAGGTCGTGGTCGGCGGGGACGTCGAAGGCGACGGGGTCGCTGACCGCTCCGCCCCCGGCCGGCACGGTGGTGCCCGCCGCGCCGCCGTCGAACGTGACCTGACGCAGCGTGCCGGGGGCGGCCGAGGACGGGGATGCCGCCGGATCGGGGAGTGCCACCGTGGTGCGGCCGATGGCCAGCGGCACGGTCCCGTGCGCGTTGGACAGCCGCAGCCGCAGGCCACTGCCGCCGATCGAGGTGTGCACGACCATCCGTACGGTGCGGTTGTCCAGCCCGTCCTGGGAGATACCGGTGGGTGCGGCCGGCGCGGGGGCCGTGGCCCAGCTGCCGGCCCAGGTCTCCCCGCTCCCGGCCGCCCGGCCGGCGGCCGCCCCGGACGGTGCCATGAGCGGTGTGCCGACGAGGACACCGGCCAGTGCCGTGGCGACCAGGGAACGGCGTACGCCCGTGAGGAACGTCGTGGCGCTCATGCGGCACCGTCCGTGACCCGCCGGAAGGTGCCCACCAGATACGTGAGGTCCTTGATGCCGCGCGGCACCTGGTTCAGCTCGACGGGCTCGAAACCCTCCGCGCCGAGCAGCGCGGTGAGCTCCCCGGCGGTGAACTCCCGGTACAGGCGCTTGCCCGCGTTGGTGTAGAGCCCGCCGGTTTCGCCCGGTGCCTGGAAGACGGACACCACGAACAACGCGTGCGGGCGCAGCAGTTCGCGCACCCTGCGCAGATACGGGCCGTAGGCGTCGGGGTGCTGGTGGTGCAGGCAGCCGTTGTCGAGCGCCGCGTCGTACTCGGCGGTGCCCGGCAGATCGGTGACGGCCGTGGCCAGGAAGCGGGCACGGCCGTCACCGCGCTCGGTGATGTCGGCCCACTCGGGGGAGGCCACGAGGTCGACCCCGGTGACCCGCTGACCGCCGTCGAGGAGGATCTCGGCGTCGCGGCCGCGTCCGCTGCCGAGGTCGAGCACATGCAGGCCGGCCGCCCGGCCCAGTGCGTCCAGCAGTTGGCGGGGGGCCTCCCGCATCGCCGCTTCGCCGGTCCACACGTCGCGGCCGTCGGCGTAGTGGTTGCGGAAGTCGCTGTGCAGCGCGTCGGCGTAGCCGGAGGCGTCGAGCGGGGCTTCGGCGGGGACGACCGAGTACCGGTCGGCTATCGGATATGAGTCCATGCGTCGTGCGTTCCTGTTCTGACGGAGGGCTGACGATGCGTCCGGACATGGGTTCCGGGGGAGACGGCAGGTGCCTCGTCTCCCCCGGAACCGCCTGGGGCGTGACTCAGTTGCTGCGTGACCCGGATGCGGCGCGATTCAGTTGCGGCGTGACCCGGATACCGCGTGGCTCAGATACCGCGTGGCTCAGATACCGACCGGGTACACCTGGCCGTCGTAGGAGGCGGCGGCGAAGACCTTGCGTCCGGTGTCGTACGCGAGGGAGGCGATCCCGGCCGTGGTGGGCCGGACCACCCGGCTCCAGGTGCCGACCGTGCGGTCGTAGAGCGCGATGCGCCCGTTGTAGCTGGCCGTGGCGATCACCCGGCCGTCGTCGGAGGCCGCCACACACTTGATGGAGTGCGTGTGCGGGGTGTCCAGCACCTCGGAGTTCCGCTGCGGGTCCCAGACGCGCAGCTTGAGGTCCCGGCCGACACTGGCGAACCAGCCCTCGCCCAGGCCCGCGCAGCCGTTGGCGATCTTGTCGTGCGCGTCCTCGATCGTGGTGATCTTCTCAAGGGTGGAGATCCGGTACCAGGTCGCGGACGCGTCGGCGGCCACCGAGAAGATCAGATCGCCGGAGACCGCGACCCCCTTGACCGCGTTGCTGTGCAGCGGCAGATCCTTGATGTGCTCCGCCCGGCCGGGCCCGGCGAACCGCAGCAGCAGTCCCTCGCCGGTGTAGGCCCCGAGCACGGCGTACCGCTCACCGCCGCGTTCGAAGGCCGCCCCGCAGTTGAGCGGCGACCGGTGCTGGTGCAGCTCGCGTCCGCTCAGGGCGTCGAAGACCTTGCCCAACTGGCCGCCGGAGAGCACCAGGTCACCCAGTGGTGTGAGGAAGTTGCAGAGACTGCCGGTCTCGGCCGACACCGCGCCGTCCCGTCGCACGATGCCCGCGTCGCCGACGGTGAGGGTGCCGTCCACCCCCGGGAGTACGGCGTTGACGCCCCCGGTGGCGGGCACCTCGGCGGTGTCCCAGACCTTGTCCTCGTAGTCGTAGCCCCGGTAACTGGCTCCGAAGGTCGCGAAGACCAGCTGGGAGCCGCCCGCGAACGCGCACGCCCTGGGCCACACGTCGTCGGGCAGAGCGGTGGTGTCCCGCAGTTCCGGCAGCCCGGAGGACACGTTCCACAGCCGCATGGTCCGGTCGTAGCTCAGGCTGACCAGCAGATCACGGGTGTCGTCGAGGACCAGGCGCTTGATCCCCGCCTCGTGGGCGGGCAGGACCGTACGGCCGTTGGAGTCGACGACGATGATCTGGCCCTCGTCGTTGCCCGCGTAGATGGTGCCGCTCGACGAGATGGCGATCGTGTCGGTCTCCACACCGTCCATGTCCAGGTCGGCGACCAGCCCGCCCGTCTCCAGCGACCAGCGCTTGATGGTGCCGTCGTCGCTGGACGAGATCAACTCGTCCGCCGTACGGGACCATTCGACCGATATGACATCGGCCGTGTGACCGGTGAAGGTGGCGACCAGCTTCCCGGTGAACTCGTACACCCGCACCCGGTGGTCACGGGAGGCAGTGGCGATCAGCTCCCTGGACGGGTGGAAGACCGACATCTCCACATCGTCCGCCTGGTCGGCGAAGACCGCGACGAGCCGGAGGTCGGGCACGGTCCACAGGCGCGCCGTGTAGTCGCTTGAGGAAGTGAGCAGGTGGCGGCCGTCGGGCGAGAAGACACACTGGTTGGCCAGATGGTCGTGGACGGACCGGGACAGGGCCTGGCCGGTCCGCTGGTCCCAGCAGATGACCTGGTTGTCGTAGCCCGCGGTCGCGACGTAGGTGTCCTGCCAGGCCGCGATACCGCTGATCGGGCCTCGGTGCTGGATCATGACGACTCCCCGGCGAGTTCGATGGTGTGGCCGCTGTAACGTGCTTTGGCGAGCAGGTAGCGGTGGTTCCGGTCGGTCCGGAAGATCCCGGTCGGCACCTGTTCCTCGACATCGATGCCGTGTGCGGCCAACTGCGCTGTCTTGTCAGGGTTGTTGGTGTGCAGCCTGATACGTGACGCACCCAGCGCCTTGAGCATCTGCGCCGCTGACCGGTAGTCCCGCTGGTCGTCCGAGAAGCTCAGCTCCCGGTTGGCCGCGAAGGTGTCGAGGCCCATCTCGTCCTGTATGCGGTAGGCGTCGAGCTTGTTGTACAGGCCGATGCCCCTTCCCTCCTGGCGCAGGTAGAGCAGCAGACCACCGGCATCCGCGAGCAGCTGCATCGACTCGGTCAGCTGCTCCCCGCAGTCGCACCGGCCGGAGCTGAAGACATCGCCGGTGAGGCACTCCGAGTGGAGCCTGACCGGTGTGAGTTCCCGGGCGGGGCCGAACTGCACGGCCACGTGTTCCAGGCCGTCGGCCAGCCCGGTGAAGGTGATCATCTGGGCGGTCCGCCACAGCCCGTCGGCGAGTCGTACCGGGACGTCGACACTGGCTCTGATCCGTACGGATTCCTCCCCCGGTACCGCCGTCGCGGCTTGCCTCGGGGCATTCTCGGCATTGATCATGCTGTGTGAGTTCCTCCCGTTGGACGGCACGTCGACTGGGCGTGCCGCGGTGACGTCTGGGCACAGCATTCATCCGCGCCCCAGGGTTCACAGCACGGAGCGAACCGATACCGGCACCGAACCAATTGGGCGCCCGTACCGAACACATATCCGGAATGGAAACAGTGGGACGAGGCGTGTACTGCGGCTTTCCCGGGGCTCTCACGGTGGTCCCGGAACGACAGGGCGGCTCCGCCCGGCCCGATGTTGCCGTCGCGGTCACCACTTCACTCCGCCGGTGACGCCTGCCGTTCCCCGTGCCGACCGATCGGGCACGGCCGGCGGACCGCGGGAAGGATCTTCAGAGAGGTGACGAAGGACAGCACCGCGGCCGCGCCGCGGCCCGTCCGCCGCAACCGGATCACCGCGCTGGAGGGCCTCGGACGGGCAGCGGGAGACCGCAGGAGTCTCCCGCTGCGCCGTATCCGCGCGGAGCTCGCCGGGACGGCGCCGGTGCGGTCCGTGGCGGGACCGGGTCACCGGTATGTGCGTGCGGGTCAGGCGCCGGACTGGGGCTCGGCAGCGGCTCGGCGGTGTTCTTCGTTGATGCGCCGGGCTTCTTCGAGCTGGTCTTCGAGGATGACGATGCGGCAGGCGGCCTCGACCGGCGTGCCCTGGTCGACGAGTTCGCGCGCGCGGGCCGCGATCCGCAGCTGGTAGCGGGAGTAACGGCGGTGGCCGCCCTCCGAGCGCAGGGGGGTGATCAGGCGGGCTTCACCGATCGCCCGCAGGAAGGCGGGGGTGGTGCCGAGTATTTCGGCCGCCCGCCCCATGGTGTAGGCGGGGTAGTCGTCGTCATCGAGATGGCCGAGCGAGTTTTCTGGGTTCATTTGCACCTCTGTCCGGGGAACGCGTCGAGGGGCCCTGGTGCCGTACGGCACCAGGGCCCCGAGGGATTTGAACACCACCTGCCGGCTTACTGCGATGCCGGCCTTCCTGTTCCGCACCGTCTCCGAGGGGGAAGGGGCGTGTGCGGGGATCGCGGATACGTGACCGTGGGACCACCTTCCGTTCCGGGGCCTGCGGTACCCGGGCCGACTGTTCGCGCCCGGGCGATCCTGATGGCGTCTGCCTCCTTCTTCTTTCTTTCCTGCTGGTCACCTGCTTGCACTGCGGTCCTGCGTACGGTGCGGCTCCTGGTGAGCCGCCGGCCCGACAGTCAGCGGGGGGACCCCGAGAGCCTTCCGGCCCCACCACTCCACTGCCGTGCCCTCACTGCGCTGGTCCTGCGTGCGCGGCAGTTCGTCTCTGCCGTGCCGTTTTCGATCTCTTGGCTACGAGGAAGACGCTAACCCCGCTCCGGGCGATTGTCTACTCCCGCGATGACAGATTTTCTGTGGAGGCAGATGACGAGCCTCTGTCGCCCCTGCCATGTGAAAGCTGCACCATGCCGAGGAGCAAAGGTGTGCCGCCCTGTCTGAGCGGGCAGGCGGGCTGTCACGAACGAAGCGACACAACCGATCTCAGGTGGGTGTACGCGTATGAACAGCACGACGATCACCGTCACCTCGACACCCCCTGCACCGACCGTGGTGCGAGGCGACAGCACGGACAGCATCCGACGGTCCCGCGAGGCCACCCGCACCTTCACCGACAGCCTCAGCCCGGCTCCGGACCCGGCCTCGGCGGACGCTCTCGTCCTGGTGGTCTCCGAACTCGCCACCAACGCGGTGCGCCACGGGGGCGGTCGCTACACCCTCGAACTCCGCGCCGACGCCGCCACGGTGACCGCCGCGGTCGGCGACCCCAGCCCGGTACTGCCACGCGAACGGACCCCCGACCTCAACGGCGGCACCGGCGGTTTCGGCTGGCACATGGTCCGCCGCCTCACCAGCGAGCTGACCATCTCCTCCGGGCCCGGCTCCGGCAAGACCATCCACGCCACAGTTCCTCGGTGAGGCGATCCGTACGACCGTCAGCTCCGGGCGCCCCGATGACGACCGCCGCGTCGGTCCGTACCATTCCGCGGGCGGGGCGGCCCTTCGGTTCGCTCCGGAAAAGCGCGGGGGACAGACTTGCAGAACAGACGTGCACAGCACTGCTGAGGAGTCACCGCAGCACGCTGATCACGGCGCGCCCCGGGCAGCACGCCGACAAGGCGTCCCGGTGCGCGGAGTGGGTTCGCCGCGAAAGAACGGAGATGACGCCGTATGTCATCGACTGGCGCAGATCACCACACGCCGACCGCACTCGTCGTCGGGGCCTCGCGTGGCCTCGGCCAGGCGATGGCGGCCGAGTTCCACGACCGGGGATGGAGCGTCATCGGGACGGTCCGCGACACCACTTCCCGAACGCCCCTGCACGACCTCGCGGACCGGTCCGACGGGCGCGTGAGCGTCGAGCACCTCGACATCAACGAGCCCGGCCATCTGGCGCCCCTGTACGAACGCCTCGCCCACCGCCGGCTCGACGTGCTCTTCGTCAACGCCGGCACCACGAACAACGAGCAGACCCCGATCGGCGCGGTGCCGGCATCGGACTTCGTCCAGGTGATGATCACCAACGCCCTCAGTCCCATGCGTGTCATCGAAGCGCTCGAAGACCTCGTATCTCCCACCGGGCTGATCGGCGCGATGTCGTCCGGGCAGGGCAGCATCACGAACAACACGACCGCCGGCCGCGAGGTCTACCGCGGAAGCAAGGCGGCCCTGAACATGTTCATGCGCAGCTTCGCAGCCCGGCAGGCCGATACGCGGCGCGCTTTCGTGCTCCTGGCACCGGGCTGGATCCGCACCGCTCTGGGCGGTCCGGACGCACCGTTCACCGTCGAGGAGAGCGTCCCCCTGCTGGTGGACCTCCTGCTGTCCAGGCTGGGCACACCCGGTCTTGCGTATCTGGACCGCTCGGGCCGGACCGTGCCCTGGTGATCCAGCCGGTCACCCCGCAGCGCGGCCCGATGAGAACGTGCCCAGCGCACGGCGGCGCATCGGCCGGGCAGCGGCGACACGCGCCCGCGGCAACCCCTCGGCCCAGGGCGCCGTGGAAGGATCGCGGCGAGCCAGATGTCCGACTGGTCCGGTCCGGACCGGAGCGAGAACTGGGTACGTGGGAGAAGAGATGTCCCTTCCGGACTCGGAGCGGGAGGCCGAAGCCTCGGCGGCCATCGGCTTCGACCTCAGTGAATGCGCCCAGGAGCCCATTCACCGGCTGGGCAGGATCCAGTCCCACGGCACCCTGCTGGCGGTGGAGGCCGATACCGGCATCGTGGACACCGCAGCCCTGAACACCGGTTCCTTGCTGGGGATCGAGGCCGAGGAGCTGGTCGGGGGGCCCATCACGCGGGTGCTTTCCCCCGAGCAGTGGGCCGAGGCGCTCGATATCGGCGCTCAGCATGCGGCGGCAAGCCTCGTTCTGCCTGTCGCCATCGATGTGGCGGGCGGCCCCCGGACGTTCGACGTGACCGCGCACCGGGTGGGGCCCCTGCTGGTCCTGGAGTGCGAGCCGCGCGCCGTCGAGGCGCCGCACTTCGCACACTTCTATCAGGGGGTCCGGCGAGCCCTGACCCGGCTGCGGTCCTCCACGACAGCGGCCGAGTGCTGTCAGGAGGCCGCCCGCGAGATCCGTGCGCTGACCGGATTCGACCGGGTGGTCGCCTACCGCTTCGACGGGGAGGACGGGCCGGGAGAGGTGGTCGCGGAGGAACTCGCCGCAGGCCACGAGCCCTGGCTGGGGCTGTGGTTCCCCGCCAGCGACATCCCCCCTCAGGCCAGGCGGCTCTACCGAGACAACTGGATCCGGGCGATCGCCGACGTGGACGACAGCAGTGTGGGCCTGCACTCTCCGTTCCGAGCCGACGGGAGCCTGCCACTGGACCTGTCGAACTCCGTACTGCGCACCGTGTCCGGCTTCCATCTTGAGTACCTTCGGAACATCGGTGTGAAGTCGTCGATGTCGGTGAGCGTCCTCCGGGAGGGCGAGCTGTGGGGGCTGATCGCCTGCCATGGCTACGCCGCCGTCACCGTCCCTCCGGAACTGCGGGCAGCCTGTGAGTTCTTCGGCGTGGCCTTCTCCCTCCAGCTCGCGGTCATCGAGGAACGAGAGCAGGCCGAGGCGCTCACCGCGTCCCGCGAGCGCCTCGACCGGATCATCTCCCGGGTGACGTCGGACCTGGAGGGCTCGCTCCTGGCAGGCGACGACGCCCTCAGCGCACTGCTGGACGCCGACGGCGCGGCGCTCTGCCGGGGCGGCCGCAGTTCCGTCAGCGGGATGGGTGTTCCGCCCGCTCTGCTGGAGACCCTTCGGGCCCGCGCGGCAGGGCCGGCCCCCGGCACGGTCTGGAGTACGGACCGGCTCTGCGAGGAACCGGACCATCCCGACGGCATGCCGGAAGGCGGCCCGGCGGGGGTCCTGATGGTGACGCTGAGCCGCTCGGGAGACTTCCTCGCCTGGTTCCGCAAGGCCCGTCCGACCACCCGGCAATGGGCCACCGACCCGTCCAGGCCCGTCCAGGCCGGACCGCGCGGCGAACGGCTCACCCCGCGCGGCTCAGGCGCTGTCTTCCGCGCACTGGTACACGGACAGAGCCTGCCCTGGACGCCGACCGACCGCGCCACCGCGCAGGAGCTCTGGCGCACGCTGACAGGACTCGTACTCCGGCACGAGGAGGAACTGGCAGCGTTGAACGAACAGCTGCGCATCACCAACTCCGACCTGGACTCCTTCGCCCATGTGGCAGCTCACGACCTCAAGGAACCGCTACGGGGCATCTCCAACGCCGCGGCCTTCGTCATCGAGGACGCCGCAGCGGAGCTCGACGCGACCACTGTCCGCCGGCTGGCCACCATGCGGCGACTGGCCGGCCGGATGGACGACCTGCTCAACTCGCTGCTGCACTTCGCCCGACTGGGCCGGGGCGGACTGCACCGCACCCGTGTCCCACTGGGCCGGGTGCTGGACTCCGCGCTCGACGTGGCCGCGGAACGCCTGGCCGAGGCCCGGGTGCGGGTCATCAGACATGACCTGCCCGAGGTGTACGCCGACGAGAACCGGCTCTACGAAGTCCTGGTCAACCTCCTGGTGAACGCGGCCAAGTACGCGGCGGACCGGGACGATCGCACGGTCGAGGTCCTGGTCGACACGCTCCGCCCACCGTCGGGCGGCGACCCGCAGCAGACCGTCGTGGTCCGCGACAACGGCATCGGCATCCCGTCCGACCGGCAGCACGAGGTGTTCGAGCTGTTCCGCAGGCTGCACGGGCAGGGCGAGCGCGGTGGCGGCACCGGAGTGGGGCTCGCGATCGTCAAGCGGATCGTGGAGCGGCACGGCGGCGAGCTCTGGCTCGACAGCGAACCGGGCCGCGGAACCGCCTTCTTCTTCACCCTGGGGCAGGAAGGAGAGGTGGGTCAGGAGGAAGGCGTGGGTCAGGAAGGAGGCTGAGCGGCAGGACCGTCGTCCCCGGCCTTCGCCTTGCTCTGCCAGTAGTCCACGGCCCCCTTCAGCACCGTGCGGAAGAGTTCGAAGTTCACCGGCTTGTAGATGTAACTGTCGGCGCCCGCCGCGTACGTCGTGTCCACCTTGTCCGGTCCGGTGGATGAGGTGAAGGCCACCACGGCCACGTCGTTCAGTTCGGGCCGGGAGCGGATCGACCGCAGCACCGCGCCTCCACTGACACCAGGCAGGTTGAGGTCCAGGAGGACGAGCCCCGGCCGGCGTTCGGCTTCCAGCAACCGCTCGACGAATCCGGTCCCGCGGTCGGTGAACTCCAGTGTCAGACCCGGGTGAGTGCGACCGAGCGCCCGCGCGATGGCCTCGGCGTCCTCCGCCGAATCCTCCACCACCCAGACGAGGTCGTGATCGATCCTGTGCTCCCCGGCGGCCCCGCTCATCCGGTCACCTCGGCCCGTGCGGTGAGCACGGCGATGTCGTCGGCGCCGGTCGCCCGGAAATCCACCACAGCCTCCGCCAGCCGCTCGGCGAACCCCGGTGCCTCACCGGCGCCCTGCCGCGCCACCGCGTTCCGCAGACGTGCTTCGAAGAACGTCCCGTCGGCCGCTCTCGCCTCGGTCACTCCGTCGGTGAACATCACCAGAGCGTCCCCCGGCGCCAGGTGCGCCGACCCGGATCCGTACTCGATCTCCTCCAGCACACCCAGCAGATCCCCGTGAGCAGGGAGCTCCTCCACGGTGCCGTCCGCGCGGCGCAGCAGAGGCGCCGGATGCCCCGCACTCCAATAGCGCAGACGGAAGCCCTCCCTATCGGGCACCAGCACCGTGACGAGCGCTGTCACGAAGCGGGACGTGCCCTCCCTGACGAGAGCCCGGTTCAGCCGTCCCAGCGCGTGCTCGGGCGTACTGCCGTCCTCAAGGAGGGTGCGCAGGGTATGGCGGGCCAGCCCCGTGAGTGCCGCAGCCTCCGCCCCGCGGCCGCAGACATCACCGATGAGCAGGGTGACACCACCCTGTGGCCCGGGGACGGCGTCGTAGAAGTCACCGCCCACATCGAGCGAGACGTCGCCCACCTCGTACGCCGAACTCAGCGTGAGCCCCGGAATCCGCGGCAGCTCCCTCGGGAGCAGGTGCCGCTGGAGAGAGACCACGTGGCGGCGCCGCTGTTCGTACAGGGAGCTGCTGTCGATGGCCAGCGCGGCACGGTCGGCGAGATTCGCGAGGAACCGCGAGGCCACCTCGGCGACGACCACCCGGTGGTAGAGGAACGTCAGGGTGCCCAGGGCCCGGCCCCGGGCCTTGAGCGGATTCACACTGAGCGCACGCACAGCGCGGCCCGCCCCGGACGAGGCGGGCCCGAAGGGCCCCCCTTCCAGCCCCTCACCCGTCAGGACCAGCCCCTGGCCGCTGTCGAGCACTCGCTGCAGCACATCCGTCAGCCAGGGGTTCGCGCCTGCCACACTGCCCAGCCACTGCTGTTCTTCCGCGTCCACATGCGCGAAGGACACGAGTGTCGGTCCGCCGGGAAGCAGCAGGTGCAGGACGCACCCCTCGGCGACGGCGGGAACAGCCGTGCGAGCCACCCGCTGCACGGTTCTCTCCACATCGAGGCTCGAATCCATCTGCAACGAGGCCTCCGCGAGGAAGGCGTCACTCGCCTGGCGCAGCTCGTCCTCGCGCCGCGCCGTGGTGCGCCTGTCCGAGACCATGGCGACCTCGGCCACCTGCTTCAACCGGGTCCGCATCGTCGCATCGATCGATTCGCTGTCCGCCGTGCCGACCATGAACGATGCCCAGCCCTGCCCCAGCGGTACGGCACACTCGGCCACGCTCCGCGCGCCCGCCGCCGCCAGGACCTGGACATGCGGCATGGCGCCGTCGAGCTCCGCCACCTCGTGGACCGTGACCGTCGTATCGCCGTCCGGAGCTCCGGCGGCCCCCACTTCACCGAAATCCCGTTCGAATTCCGTGAACGACGGCGTCGGCTCCGCCCGGGTGACACTCCGCAGATAGTGCAGCAGCCCGCCGGTCCAGCGGGTGCCCACCACGACCAGCACACCGGGCATACGGAGCAGCATGGCGTAGAGGGAGTCGGCCAGCCCTGTCACGTCCGGCGCCGTGTCGGCGGCGCGCCAGAGCTCATGCAGATGACTCGACCACCATCCGTCATCCGCCTGACGGGAAGCCCTGTTCTCGTGCTGCTCCACCGCTGGTCCGCCGTTCCGTGTCACTGCTGTCGGTCCCGGCCCGTCAGTGAAACGCTATGTCACCCTGCGGCTGAGCGCCTCCAGACGCGGTCCCGGTGGCGGCACCTCCCGGCCCGCGGCCCGCCGCGACGCCCTGCTGAACTCGATTACGTCTGCTGCCACGGCAAAGGAGTCGCGGGCGCGGCGTCGACCGAGCACTTCGAGTTCGACCGGGTTCCAGGGTCCGTGGCGGCCCGTACATCGATCAGATCCCTGGCGAGTCCACGGTCGGCCAAAGCCCGGACCTTGGTGCCGACGACATCTTCGAGGGGCAGCACCAAGCCGTGCTCGGTGTGTATGGGTGGTTGCCAGAGTGCCTCCTTGAGGATGTCGACCTCGCACTCTTCATGGCTGGCGGTGACGATCAGGCGTGCGGACAGCGGGTCTGTCTCCAGGGGGCTGAGCCGGTCGACCAAAACGTGCGCCTGGACCGCGTAGCCGCCGGTGCCCGGCGGTGTCGAACTGGGCCCGGCGGCACAAAGACTTTCCCACCCCTGTGCGCTCCGGCGATACGGAGCTCTTCCACGAGGCCGAGATCGCGCGGTGGCTGATGAACCGCACCATTCCTCCATCACAGTTGCTCGACGGGGAGCAGGCGGGAACCACCTACGCCGACCGGTTCCGCCGGACCAGCGGTGACCGACCGTCTGCGGAACTGAAAGCAGTGCGGAGCGGCGCTCAGCGCATCGCGACCGAGGACAAGAAGGCCGTCGATCAGCTGATGGGCCGGCTCGCGGACCGGGTCCGAGGCCCGGCGACGATGGCGGACTTCGTGAATCCCTGTCTCATCGTGATGTACGTACGACATGCGGAACCGGAGCAGTGGCGCCGGATCGAGGACACCATGCCGGCAGGTCAAGGGGGCCAGGGGCGGGCAATCGCTGCTCCGTTCCCTCGTCGACATGGCCCAGGACACGTTGCGCCGGAACGGCGACCGCACAGACATGCGCAGCAGCTTGCTGCAACTGGAACGCGGAGCTGGGACGACCTCACCACGGCAGTACGGACCGCGGCAGGCACAGGTGTTGACGCTTTCCAGCTCGTGTGGGAGTCGTTCAGCGCCCGGGAAGGGCTGCAGAGCTCGGAGTTCTGCAGCTCCGAGGGTTCCCCGTCCGGGTGAGTCGAAGCGGACGCCGTCGTGCGAGGGCTCTGCGTACGCACTTGCCCGGTCAGGTCCTGGCCACGGACGAGGCGAATTCGGTGATCGCATTCCGCAGCGGTTCGGCCGCTGCCTCCGGTTCGGCGCCGGTGTCCAGGCCGAGCACGAGGATGCGTCCCACGAGCCCGCGCGGCCCACGGAATTCCAGCTGATGCTCGGACGGCCCTCTCGGGTCGGGGTGGACCACCAGGGCGAGGGGATTGCCGGGGTTGGTGTAACCGGCGATGTATGTGAGGAGCTGGTGGCGGTCCTCACGTGAGACGTTCTTCCTCGCATAGTTCTTGTACTTCGCGTCCACGGCGAGGTAGGGCGTGGATTCGGGATGAGCGGTCGGCGGGGTGAAGGACAGCAACACGTCGGGGCGGAAGGGCGGGGTGCTGCTCCCGTGCCTTCCGTGCGTCCGGATCTGGTCGCCCGGGGCCCGGGCCCACCGCCCGCCGACCGCGGCTGCGGCTTCGGCCGCCATCCGCTGGACCACGCTCTCCCAGAGATCCTCCAGCTTGAGCAGCAGCCCCTGTGCCCCGAAGCCGTACGGGTTCAGCAGATCGTTGGGTCCGCCACCGCCGAGCACCATGCGTGCCCACGCATGGGCGGGCCGGTAGTGATCATTGAGCCGGGTGTACCTCCCACGGGCGAGCAGCGGCAAAACGTCCAGGGTTCGGCGGGGGGCCGGAAAGTCCTGTGCTGCGGCGTCCAGTTGGTGCTTGAGGAGCGGATCGCTCACTTGGCCGACAGCGGCGGCCAGGGCGGCTCCGCACACCAGGCTCTCCCAACCCCCCTCCTCGTACTCGAAGGTTCTGAGGTGTAGTTGATCGACCGCGCCGAAACATCTGGTGGCCTGCGCCTCCACGTTCAGCCGGCCTCGCAGCGCGGTGTCCACACGCTGTCGGCGTACGTAGTCCCTGAGCAGACCACGGCGCAGCAACAGGCGACACTCGTGCAGCAGGGCGGCGGGCACCAGCCCCGCGTACCCGTCTCTGCCGAGAGGCCAGTTGCGTAGCTCCTCGTCGGTGGTGCTGTTCTGCCCGTTGGCATACGAGACCCAATCGATCAGCCGATTGCCCGCGATCGGGAATTTGGGCCGGAGCACCAGACGGATACGGCTGAGCTCCAGAACTCCGGTGATCGTTCGCGCGGTGAGGAGACAGTGGTCCTGCTTCTCGACTACACCGACGGCCTTGAGCTCACGGAGTCTGTGGAGATCGGCGGAACTCAGATCGGATTTCGCCACCTTGCCGGACCTGTACTCGACGAGCGTCACTTCTCGCCTGGCGGCTCCCTGTGGCACCCGGCTACCCCTCATTCCATTCGGCCTCGTCCGGCGCGGTGTCCTCGTCAGCGGTTTCGCCGGTTCCGGCGGTGACGAAGACCTTCGCCAGCATGCCCGGAAGGTCTCTCGGATTCGTCTGAACGACCCGTCCCGTCCTGTCGTCCACCAGCTCGCCGAGCACGGTCCGCAGCATTTCGGGGCGCCCGAGGCAGTAGTCCGTCACGAGCGGCACGATCTCGTGGTGGAAGGCGTGCGAGAGCTGCTCCGCGGTGGCGAGCGGCCGGTCGTCGGAGAGGAGGTACGCCTGGCCGAGCAGATGGTCTGGGCCGAACTGTGCGTCGAGGCGCTCATTCAGACCCTCCAGCAAGGACGCCAGCCCAAGCCCTTCGATCTCGCCGTCCAGAGCGTCCAGGTCCGGCTGTACGTCGAGGAATGCGAATCTGCGCCGGATCGCGGAGTCGATGTGGCCCACGCTGCGGTCGGCGGAGTTCATGGTGCCGATGATGCGGACGTTCGGCGGCACGGTCTGCTGTCGCCCGCTGGTCGGCAGGGTGATGGAGACCGATCCCCGCTTGTCGAGTTCCAGCAGAGTGATCAACTCGCCCAGAATACGAGGCAGATCACCGCGATTGATCTCGTCCACGACTATCAGGAAAGTGTCGTCCGGGGCTTTCTCGGCCGCCGCGCAGACCCGGAGGAAGACCCCGTCCTTCATCTCCAGGTGGAGACCTGCGCCGTCCGCCGCCGTGTCCGGTCTGAAGCCTTCCACGAAGTCCTCGTATCCGTAGGACGGATGAAAGGTCACCATCGTGAGCCGCGCCGCCCGTGCTTTCCCGGGCCCCTCCGCTTTCCCGGGCACTGCGGACAGTTCCGCGAGAACCGCGGCCCGCTCTCCCGGAGCCGCCTCGATCAGGTCCGTGCGTCCCGCAAGGGCGAGGGCGACATTGAGCGCCAACCGGGTCTTGCCGGTGCCGGGCGGGCCCTGGAGCACGACCTGCCCCTTGTGCTCCAGCAGATCCCGCACTTTCCGTACGTCATGGGGAAGCTCCTCATCGGGCAGTTCGGCCGCCGCGGCGGCCTTCTCTACGCCACCGCCCACACCGGGTACGCCGGCGTCACCGGCCAGGCCGGGGAACTCGTCCGCGTCGGGCCGGCCTCGCCCGCGCCGGATCTCGTGCATCAAGGTGGCAGGAACCTTGGCGAGCGTCTGCTGCCAGGCGTGCCGGGGCGCATCGAAGCTCTGGCCGTACGAAGTGTCCCAGTCCACGCCCACGGTGTGGCAGTGTGTTTGTGCGTCGGGATCGTAGGCGTACCCTCCCACGACGGTCCCCACGGCGAGCACCTCCGACTTTCCTCGGTTGGCGACGACGAGATCGCCGCGTTCCAGGTCACGGAAGGCCAGCATCTGCCGCGCTAGCCGCAGGTTTCCGCCGGTGCTACGCGGCCAGTGCTGATCCAGTGCGGCCTTGAGTTCCTGGTCGCTCTCGTACTGCCCCAGACTGCCGACTTCGTCCCAGGCGATCCGGATATGACGGTTCTCGAGGCAGTCGGCCCAGAGGCTCGCGCGTTCCCCCGGCGCGATCTTCCAGACCACGCGGTCCTGTGGACGCGGATCGTGGAAGGTGTACAGGAAGTCCATCAGTTCATGCGGACTCCACCCTTTGAACTCCTCGATCTCACACAGGAGTTCGAGCAGATCACGGTTGGCCCGCCACGTGCGCACACTGGAGGAGTACCTGCTGGGCCTACCGCCCAGCAGCCCGGTGAAGTGGCGGATGTGCGCCGCCGAGAAGATGGGCAGGAACTCGCCGGGGAAGCCGCCAGTGCCTTGGTGGTCAGCGCCTGTCCGTACGACAGCGACTCCAGGTCGTCCAGAGGTTTGTACGCCCCTTTCTGTGCCACGTCGAAGGCGGTCACGAACTCGGAGCGCACCTGGGCCCAGGCTGCTTCCACCTCGAGCCCGCGCAAGGCGCTGGGCACGACCCGCCACTGGCCCGACCGGTGCTGGTACACGATGTGCTTCGCCGCGCTGCCGCCGCGGATACTGCCGAAATTGTCGGTGCCGTACTCCATCAGCCGGCAGAAGGAGAGCCCGCTTCTGCGACCCTCGGGCCCCAGCGCGTACTGCTGCAGCTCCAGCCCTCCCCAGCTCTCCAGCGGAAACAGGGCCAGCACCTGCTGCCTCTCTTGCTCAGCCAGGTCGGCGGCCTGCTGCGCCCGCTCCCGATCAAAGTGCGCAATGCTCGCAACGAGCCCTTCCCGAAACTGCTCACCCTCAGCCATGTGCGCATTCTTGGGCATCGGGCCGGACAGGAACAGCGACATCAGGAAAGGGTTCATGCCAGGCGCCCCTCGCCTGTCCGAAGCCCTTCAGCCGCTCCCGCAGGCTCCAGGCAGCAGAAAAGCCCCGGGCCGATGGCCTGGGGCTTCTGTATGGAGCGAGTGACGGGAATCGAACCCGCGCTCTGAGCTTGGGAATCAAGGTGTGGGAAGCAGTCAAATGCCTCCTGACCTGGGAGTATCTCTCGCAGGTCAGTGATTGGCTGAGAGTTTCTGTGCCTGTGTTTACCGCTGCTTACCGCTCCGAAGGGCACGCGTGGGGCACGGGCCGCGCGAGAGCGATGTGAGCGGTGATTCCGTACGGCTGCTCGGGGCCAGCTCCCTGAGCAGCCGCTGACGGCATTGCGCATGCGACTCTTCGAACTGTGTACCTACCCCGGCTCGCTGGTTCGGCAGTGGTGGCCCGCCGATTCGTGATCTGGGCCAGTCGACTGGAGGCTTCACGCCTGCCCGACTGTCGGCGCAGCGGCCTGGCAGCCCGATCCTGATCGAGTCCGTCGGAGCGGCCAGCGGCCTCTGCTGCGCTGGAATGCCCGCCACGGGAGCTGGGGCCATGCGCCGAGTGCGGACAGCTGATGCGTGCTTGAAGCGGTTGCGTTCTGCCTGTGCGTCCGGTTCAACATCGGGCCGTACGACTCCCGGGGTGACAGTGCGCGGTGACGACCCGAAACGACCGTGCCCCCGGGGCCGCACTCACAGCGTGCCTCACCAAACACCACGTGAGACATCCTATTATTTATTTGCATTTACGGATGTGAAAACGTGAACGATATGTAAAGTGCTCAAACCGTAATAAGCTACAGCTTTCGACTCCTCTCCATTTTGTACAGTTTTGCGACGCATCTTCATCGAAGATCGATCAAGGTATTGGGGAAATCCCAGGTGAGAGCGCTCTGTCTCGGGTGGCACCTTGATTCGCGCCCCGCATCAACATGAACGAAATGCGTCAAACACCTGTCTGAATTTCGTACCTCTGTTGACCCTCCGCGAGCCGGTGAAGTTGAATCCTTACGCAAGGCAATCGCACCTGCACATTAGGTAACTGGATCGATGGCTTCCTCTTTTGTGGGGGCGGGAGCATTGGTATGAGACTCAACGGAGGAATGTTCCAGATGCGCAAGATCGCACTTTCGGTTGGCCTGGCCGCTGTTGCCACTGCTGGCCTCATTGCTGCCTCTCCGGCGGCCACTGCGGCCGAGGCGGGCACCCAGGCCACCGCGTGCTTCACGCTGTGGCAGACCGCGGGCTACAACGACGGTTCGCGTTCCTTTTCCGGCAACGACAACGACTTCGGCAACAACAACTGGTCGAACGGTAAGAAGTCGAACGACGACGCCAACTCCGGAAAGAACGCCTGTAGCCACCGCGTCTACCTGTACGCGAACTCCAACTACGGGGGCCAGTCCTACTACCTGCAGGCCAACAGCTCGGACAGCGACTTCGGCAACAACAGCTTCTCGAACAAGGCCAGCTCGCTGAACGGCTTCTAGCACACTGTGCTTCGGTGGGGGTGCCAGCCGGCTGGCACCCCCACCGAAGTCATGAACAAAGGAAGAAGATGCCCAGCCGTCGCTTCTGGCCCACCCTTGTCGTTATTGCCCTGCTGTCCGGCTGTGCTGCAGGGGCGGCAACCTCGACGAAGGGTGCAAGCGAGATTCCGCCGCCCACGGCAGAGGCGCTCGCCGTGCAGTTCCCCTTCGATTCTTACCTGCTCAATGACAGCGAAACACAGCTCACCTACCAGGCCACGGACCATCTGATACGCCCGTGTATGCGCAAGGCTGGCTACAAGTGGGCGGAAATCGAGACGCCGTCCGTTGATGACCGCTGGCGCAATCGGCTCCACTACGGCGTCGTAGAGCCCCTTGTTGCGGAGCGTTTCGGCTACCACTCCCCAGCCGATCTCCTCGCTTCGCCCGGGGTGCGGGACGTGCTCGATGCCATGAAAGAGCGCGATGCTCAGCTGTCTTCCACGGCCAGAGAGTCGGAGCAGGGATGCAGGAAGGAAGCCGGCGCAAGACTGACCCGCAACGCCAAAGTGAGCTTCACGAAGCTCAACAACCTTAAGTCCCAGACATATGAGGCGGCCCAGCATGATCCGGCGGTGCGCACCGCCTTTCGTCAGTGGAGCGCCTGTATGAAAAAGCGCGGACACTCTTACGGAACGCCGGTTGATGCAGGAAATGACAGGCACTGGTTCGCGAAGGATAGCTCCACCGCGTCCGGGGAAGAAAAGAAAACGGCAATAGACGACGTCCGGTGCAAGGAGAAAAACGGGCTCCTTGCCCTCTGGTTTGGTACTGAAAAGCGCCTCGAACAGGAGGCGATCAGAAAAAACTCCACCTATCTTTCGCAAGTGAAGAGGGCGAACGAACAGTATCTGGTTAACTCGCGGCAGGCCCTGAAGGGGAGTTGACCGCCCCTACCGCTGACACTCACCCCGCATGTACAACATCAGATGCGCTTTGTTTACCTGCATTGATGCGCACAGGTGAAATCGGTCTCGTAGGATGCGACGCTTTTCGGTGTCCTGCTCTGAATGTTCCACTTTTTCGAGTGCCGGATCCCGCACGACCAGGATGCGTTCAGCGGACATCAAGCGGCCCTCCACCGCGGAGGCCGTGACATCTGTTCCGTACAGGGTGTTCGAGGACCTTGGAGAATTCTGGAGTGCCAGATCCGTGAACGTGGAGTCTTCAGGGTTCTGATAGAGCACCCAGGCGCGGCGGCTGGACGGCAGGAACACGAAGCCGTCAGCCTGTGTGCGCATTCCTTTGATCGCCTGGTCTATGGCTTGCACGTCGTCGCTGCGGCTCTTCGGCCGATGCAGGGCGGGGGCTGTCACTGCGAGCGCGAACACACCGAAAGCCACGATACTGGACATTATGACCCGTCGGGCGGACTTCGAGGTGGCGCTGTACTCGAAGGCGAGGCCCACGAGCAGAGCCAGTCCGGGCTGCCCGTAGAGGACGTAGCGCACCACGTAAAGGTTCTGTCCCAAGGACAGCAGCAGCAAAGTGCATGCAGGCGCCAGCAGCAACGACAAACAGATACACCATGCGGCACAGGGAATCCGGGCCCTTCGCAGGAGCAAGCGGCCCACGATGCCAACGGTGGCAACCTCGGCCCACGGCGCAACGTCCGCCCAGGAGACATCGTCGATCCAGGAAACCTGCGCAGCCTGTCCCATGCTCGCCACCACCAGCGGGGAGAGCGCCGCAACCATGCAGGCGGCCGTCAGCAACCATGTCCACAGCACGCGACGCCCCACACGCAAGATGGCAAGTATCAGGCCATGTGCCGTGAGTACCAAGGCGGCGAATTCATGCAACCAGCACCCGGCCAGCAGTACGAGGCCGTAGGCCAGCCATGTTTGCTTCCCAGGGGTTCGCTGCGCCTTCAGTAAAAGCCAAGTTGACCAGGTGATGAAACAGCACACCAGTGCATAGGATCGGCCTTCTTGAGCGTACTGCTGCACTGTGGGGAGCAAGGGGAAGACGATTCCTGCGACCAACCCGGCGGACCAGCTTGCCAGCTCACGACCCAGAAGCGCCACCGCACACGAAGCGCCAGCCACAGCCACCACGGATGGCCAGCGCAGCACCTCCAGGCTGGCACCGAAGGCTTCGAAGAGCGTGTGCAGAAGGAGGTAATACAGGCCATGAACTGCATCGACCTTCTGCAGCGTCAGCCAAATCTCTCCAAGGCTACGTTGAGCCATGTCGTACGACACGGCCTCGTCCTGCCAGAGACTGCCGTCGCGGCGGAGACCCCAAGCGCCAACAGCGCAACTCCACAAGGGTGGTGTCGCGAGGAGCAGCCAGGCGCGGCTGATCGCACCCTCGCGCCGGTGCTCATCACGACCTAACGGGAGGGCTACCTGGCTTTGGCTCGTAGGAATCGCGCGCTCCTCTTGGTGGCAGGAATCGGCCAGAAACACTGCTCCGACTCCAAGTGCATCAACTCTGCTGCGCATAAAGTAACTTGCTCATCCTAAGAGACTGCAGAGATCTCTCGGCACCCGGAGGAATCATCGAACTGCAAGAGCAGGTCGCCGCTCCAGACGACCGTACGTCGACGGTGTCGGGCCCGGGCCCCGTACGCCGCGAGGGAGTCCGCGTCATCGGGTCCGCGTCCTTCCTCGTGCCGGCCGTGTTCTCACTCGCTCTGGGCCTATGGGGTATCACGCGCGCAGGCACCATGTGGAGAGACGAGTCCGTCACCTATCAGGTGTCGCATCGGAGTCTGTCCGAGATCTATGGCCTCCTGCAGCATGCCGATATCGTGCACGGTCTCTACTACATTTTTATGCATTCCCTGTTCTCCGTCTGGGAGGGCGGGCTGGTCGCCCTGCGTCTGCCTTCAGTGCTCGCCACTTCTGTAACCGCGGGTCTGGTCGGTGTGATCGCGCTCAAGTTGACCGCTCGCCGCTCTGCGGGTCTGCTGAGCGGGCTGGCGTTCGCGGTCATCCCCGAAGTGCAGATGTACTCGCAAGAAGGCCGCTCCTACGCGATGGTGAGCGCCCTGGTTGCCGTCTCCACGTATTTCTTTCTCACCCTCATGGTGCGTCCGACGAAGGCTCGTTGGCTTGCCTACGGACTGGCGATCCTGGCGGCCTCGCTGCTGCATGAGTTTGCCGTCCTTACACTTCTGGCGCATGGCGTCACGGTGTACCGCTCCCAACTAGTCGGCAGGGCCCGGCGACACTTCGTCATCAGCGCTGGGGGAGTGCTCCTTGCTCTGCTCCCCCTTGTCCTGATCAGCACCTCCCAATCAGCTCAAGTGTCGTGGATCGGCAACCCCAAACTGCGTGATTGGTTCGAGATCGTGGGAGCTGCGCTGGTGGCTGCGTGGTGTGCTAGGTACCTCTCGCGCGCCAGGCGATCCGTCGAAGTCGCCCGATTGGCACTTCCTCTGGCTGTGTTGCCCACCGTCGCTCTTCTGCTGGCTGCCGTCTACGACCCCATGTACGTCGACCGCTATGTCTTGTATTCGAACATCGGTTTCGCCCTCCTCGTAGGAACGTCGCTCGCGTACTTGGCAGATGACGCCAAAAGTCTGCAATGCGTTCGACACCAGAAAGCCCGAGCCTGCATCGTCGCCCTCTTGGCAATTGCCTTCACGGCAGCCATGCTGCCCGTCACGCTCCAGATGCGAACCCCAGAGAGCAGGAAGGACAACGTCACCGCTATCGCTACAGAGGTCGACAAGATGTCCCACCGTGGGGACGCTGTCCTCTTTGCCCCGGCCAGGCGGCGAGAGTGGATGCTCTCCTACCCTGAGCACTTCAAGGGGCTCACGGACATTGCCCTCAAGGGCCAACCCAGGACCTCAGGCACGTTGGAAGGCGTAGAACGCCCTGCAGCGGACATCCGTCTGCGGCTGGCACGGGCCAAAAGAGTCGTGGTCCTCAGTGACCCGAAGGGCCAGCCGCTCGATACGAACGCTCAAGAATCGGCCAAGCGGGAAATCATCGAACGCGACTTCACTGAATGCCAGCGCAAAGAGATCAAAGGTGGGCAAGTGACTCTATATGTTCGCTCGGGTCCTTGTTGAGGCGTCTCTGATCTTGAAGCGAGATACCGTACGCTCCGCTCGGAGGGCAGACCATCGAGGCGGTGCCCCGAGGCGGGATAGAAGGTGCGACCCTGAGGTATTTTCATGACCGTCGCCAGTTCTCCCAGTGAGGAAACCGTGTTCAGAAACTGCTCTATCGTCGCCTCGATCGCGATCCTCGCCTCGGCTGCAGCGCTCATGCTGCCGACTCTGTCTCCGCACTAGCAGCCGGTCCGGTTGGCCTCAATTACACGACCCAACGTGGCCGTGCTGCTTCTCGCAGCCGCGGTCTCGCCGCTTGGCTAGTTACGCGACGAGCTCGGCGTTGAAGAGAGAGGTGTTCGTCGGCCGTGGGGCAGCGCTGCGTGGGTATCTCATCCGGACAGAGCGTTGCGCGGCGCATTACGCTGCCGAGCATGATTCGCGCTGTGGTGTTCGATGTCGGTGAGTGCCTTGTGGACGAGACCCGTGAGTACGGGGCCTGGGCGGACTGGCTGGGGGTGCCGCGACATACTTTCGCGGCGATGTTCGGGGCGGTCATCGCGCAGGGGCGGGATTACCGTGAGACGTTCCAGGTGTTCCGGCCGGGGTTCGACCTGGCCGATGAGCGGGGGAGGCGTGCCGAGGCCGGTAAGCCGGAGTGGTTCGGCGAGGATGATCTCTATCCGGATGTACGGCCGACGCTGGCTGGGCTGCGCGCGGCCGGTCTCTGGGTCGGCATCGCCGGCAATCAGACCGTGCGGGCCGGCGGGCTGTTGCGTGGGTTGGATCTGCCGTCCGATCTCATCGCGACCAGTGACGACTGGGGTGCGTCGAAGCCGGACGTGAAGTTCTTCGAGCACGTCATCGAGGCGACGCCTGCCGAGCCGGGCGAGATTCTGTACGTCGGTGACCGGCTCGACAACGACATCCGCCCGGCCGTGCAGGCTGGACTGCTGACGGCGCTGATTCGGCGTGGGCCCTGGGGCACCATTCAGCAGGGCGATCCGGACGCAGCTGCGAGCACCACGATGCGGATCAACTCGCTGGCGGAGCTGCCGGAGAAGATCGCCAGGTTCAACGCTGGAGAGCGCTGACCGTCGTCCCCCAGCCGTAGAGCCGGTCGTCGAAGTCCCGGACACACTGCTCGTTCTGCCACGGAGCGAGCGTGCGCCGCACTTCGCGTACGCGGTCCATGCCTGTGGCGTACCAGGTGGCGGCGAGCTGGTCGAGGGCCTGGCCGGCGAAGTGGCATGCCTCCTGCGGATTGCTGTCGGCCGCTGCCACCGCGGCCAGGTCTCCGAGGACGACGGTGCGTTGCTTGTCGGACTCCGGCGGCAGGTCTTCCAGCACCTGCTGAAGAGTCTCGCGGGCTTGCGGGAGGTGGCCCGCCTTGAGCTGGGTGTTCCCCTTGAACGCTGCCAGGCGGGCGGGGCCGAACCAGTCCATCCACACGGGAGTGGTGTGTTCGGAACCGGCGACGAGGATGTCCTCGGCGTGGCTGATGAGGTTCAGGGCGGTACGGGTGTTGCCGCAGCGGGTCTCGCACTCGGCTTCGACGGCGTCCAGCCAGGCGAGGAACTCTGCAGATGCGGGACCGCGGCGCGCGTAGGTGCGGGCTGCCACCATCCGCTCCACTGCAGTCTCGCGTTCGCCTGCCCAGCCCGGGATGAAGGCTGTATGCGCGAGGATGGCCGATCCCAGGAGCGGATCGTCCGCCTCACCGGCGGCCTGGAGAGCGCGCAACAACGTGTCGCCGGCCTGCTCGGGTTGGCGGAGGTCGAAGAACTCAATGCGGCCTGCCAGCAGGTAGGACTCGGCGAGTGCGGCTGCGAGCCGGTGTCGGGCAGGTTCGACCGTCTCGGGCAGAAGCGCGCAGCCCAGCCGTGCGTGCTCCAGAATCGCGGGGTGCAGAGTGGCCGGCGCGACGGACCAGTACAAGTGCCGATGGGAACGAGTTACGGCTTCGAAGTTGGCTCCGACGCTGTTCGGTTGTGTGATCGCGACGGATTGAGTGGGCACCGTGGCCAGGCGCGTGCCGGGCACGGAACGGGCCGTCGAGGCCGGACGGGGCTGACCATCCGGATGTTGTCCTGAGCCCCAGGGAGCGGTGAAGCCGAGGTCTTCGGCGTCTTGGCCAAGCAGATGGGTGAGCACGCGACGGACGTCCGGCTGGGGCCACGGCGGATTGTCGGACTCCCACCGCCGGACCTGCCGGACACCAACGGCCAGTCCCCGGATGCCGAGCTGCGGCGCGTCCCTCGTGATGGCGTCCGCGAGGGCCTGCTGCGAGTTGTAGCCAGCCGCCACCCGGGCGGCTTTGAGGCGAGTGTTGCCTATGGGACGGGACATGACTCCTCCGTGGTATCGGAACGTCACCTGAGACTCTCACGCTACGTCCCCTTGCCGGCACCAACTCATCAACCAAGTGAATAAAAGCCCTATTGAAGTCCTCTGGGTGACCCTTTGAAGTCCTCGAATAGGACGTAAGGTCTCGCGAGGATGACACCTCCGCACATTCAAGCCTCAGTGCTCAGTGAGGAGTTGTCCCTTCGTGTCACAAGAGAGCTCGGAACCACCCACGATGCGCACGGTAGGTAGCTGCGAGATCCAGGGCGCCGGATTCCGCTGGGACGCCGTACGCGTGCCTCGAAGCGTCGGGGTGCGTGTGCTGGTCGCTCTCGGTTCCCGTAGCGGTGCTGTGATCGAAGATCCGCGTGAACCGGCCCTCTACTGGTTCGTGCGGACGGGCACCGCGGCCGTCTGGAACGTGCCTGACACGCGACCACTCGGCCTGTCACAGCACCTTGTCGTCCCTCCGCCGCATCGCATGCGCGGGCCTGGCCCTCACTGGCGGATCTGTCCCGAGAACGGCCAGATGCTGACGGACGCCCAGGTTCTTCACGCAGCATTCGAAGGCGTGACAGCCCCTCTCCGAGCACCAGTTACGGAGACGGCATGACCACTTCCCTGTACTCGGGCCCCGCACGGCAGCGCTTCAGCGCGTCGGCCGCGGCCCCACCTGCAGGCCGTGACCTTCTCGGCATGGTTCTCGGCGTCATATGGGCCCTCGGCTCGCTCGTCGCCGTGGGCGGGCTTGCCTACGTCACCCAGCACAGCCCAGCGGCGGTGCAGACGGGCAGCGCACCCGCGTCCGTCCCCGACTCGGCTATCAGTTCCTGACCCGGTCAGTACAGGGCCAGTTGACCCTGCCCGCCTCAGCCAGATCTCTCCCTCCAGGCCACCGGCTTGCCATGCCGAAGGAGCAACGTCACATGTTCCAGCACCGCGCTTTACGGAACGTCAGCGATGACGTTCCCATCCATGTCTCGATGGACCGGACACTGCGCGTCAAAGTCATCGACGCATGCGGCATGACGTGCACGTTCTGCCATAACGAGGGCACACCGGTCAGCGCCGACAACCACCCGCGCCGGCCCGAACGTTTCACCAGCGCAGGCCCCTCTGGACGGACCTCCCTTTACGTCGCCACTAACGGCGCCCGCTTCACCAGCGCCCCCATCATCCCGGACGAGGCGTTCCGCGGCGCCCTCACCCAACTCCGCGACGCACTGGACTTCGACGAGGTCCACCTCACCGGCGGGGAACCGACCCTGCACCCCAAGCTGCCACACATCGTCGCCCTCGCACGGCAGGCCGGCTACTCGGCCAGTGTCACATCGAACGGGGAGAACGGTGTGAGGTCCTTGCCCGGCTGCGTGGACGCCGGACTACGGCACGTCAACTTCTCGATCTTCGGCACCACCCCCGACGAGCTCACGCAGGTTCAGAGCACACGGTTCAGGGGCCGGCCACTGGCAACGCGCAAGATCGAAGCGCTGGAGGACTCGATCCGCGTCGCTGTGTCGCTCGGTATCGGAGTACGGGCGAACGTCGTCATCCCCGATCACACCCACGTGCAGCGGATCCACCGGCTGCTGGAGAAGTACTCACCGAGATTATCCGTGCGAATACTGACGTCACTGGCTGACGGTGATGCGTCTCTCGACGCCGTCGAACTGCTCCTGGCCGAGCTTGGCGCCGTCCCGCAGGAGATCCGGCTGATCGCAGGCACGTCAGGCTTCCGCATCACCTATCAGCTTCCGTCAGGCCGACAACTCACGGCGAAGCACATCCGCTCCCTGCGGCTGCCCGATACGTGTGCCGACTGCAGATTCAACAACACCGTTGACTGCCAGGAGGGTTACTACGGGGTGCGGCTCTACCGCGACCCGGACGGCACCTTCCACGTTGGCGTGTGTATTCAGCGCATGGACCTGTGTCTGCCCGTGGAAGAGTTCGTGAGCAGCGACGCGTGCGCCGAGATCAGGAAGATGCGCGAGCAGGACCTGCACGACCTGACCGCGTAGAAGCGAAACAAACGAGAGCGAGGATGCTGTGGCCCAGCACGAATACGAAGCCAAGTTCCTGGAGATCGACGTGGACGCCGTACGCGACCGCCTGCGAGCGGCCGGGGCCGAGCGGGCCTTCGGCAAGACCATGTTCACCCGTCTGATTTTCGAGAACGACGCCGTCCAGGGTGAGCAGTGGCTGCGTCTGCGGGATGAGGGCGGCAAGACCACACTCACGCTCAAGGAGGTCACCGACGCCACCCACATCAACGGCACCACCGAGATCGAGATCGAGGTGAACGACCTGGAACGGACCGCGGAACTCCTCGCGGCCGTGGGCCTGCGCCAGGTGCGGTACCAGCAGAACTACCGTGAGGAATGGCAGCTCGACGGCGTCAGCTACGACTTCGACACCTGGCCGGACCTGCCCACCTTCCTGGAGATCGAGAGCACCTCCGAAGACGCCGTACGCAAGGCAGTGGCCTCGCTCGGGCTCGACTACACCGAGGCCCGCTTCGGCAGCATCGACCTGATCTACAAGAGCGAGCGGGGCAGGGACATCCTCGCCGAACCCACTCTGCTCTTCGCCTGACACCTTGCTCCCTGGCCAGTTACCGCAGCGGTGCCCGCCTGTGAGCCAACAGGCGGGCACCGCTCAGATCCAGGGCCGGCTTTACACCTCGCGCCCCGGCAGGGTCTTGTCCGGCCGCGCGAGATGGGCGTCCCGGAGGTGTCCAGGGCGGCTGTGATCACCGTCGCCTGGACCGGCTCACATCTTGGTGGGCGACGCCGGATGCCGCAGGACCTGGAGCGGACACAGCCCTGGACCGGTGCGATCGGGGCGTGAAGGCGGGGCGGGTGATGTAGCTGAGGTGCTGCAGCCGCCAGACCAGGATGTCGTTGATCGAGTCGGCGCTGTGGAGTTCGCGTTGTGCGGCGGCCTTGGTCAGCAGGGCGGCGGTGTCGTGGCCGGCGTGTTCGGCTTGGTCGAGCACTGCGGTCAGGGCGTCCCATCCTGGTTGGTCCAGGAGTCGGTCGGCGAGGTGAGGGAGGGCGGTGCGGACCGTGTGCGCCTGTCGCTGCCGTATCGGGGCGGAAAGGCGCTGTCCGTAGGAGCGCAGGGCGGTCAGTGGTGCTGCAGCGGTTGCCTGGTAGGAGGTACGCAGGTGGCGGGCGGCGAGTTGGGCGGCTTCGGCCCGCTGGGCATGGCCGCGGGCTGCGTGCCAGCGGGCGGCGGTGATGACGGCAAGGACTATGACGTCGAGGATCAGCGCGGTGGCGGTTCCGTCCTGGCCGCGACCGAGGGCTGGGCCGGAGTGGACGATCTGGTGGGCCGCGCGGCGCAGGGCGTATATCTCCTCGTTCTTGGCGCAGATGTGGGAGCGGGTTGCGCGTTCGAAGTGCCGTGCTGCTTCTCGTAGTTCGGCGCTGGCGGTGCCGTCTGAGGTCTGGGCGACTGCGTCGATGACCTCGCCGACCCCAATGAGGTGGGCGGCTGCCGTGCCGTCGTCTCCTGCCGTCAGCGAGGTGAGAGCCGCGTCGGTGGGCTGGGCGGCGGCGTAGCGGGCGCGGGCCGGTGCTGAGGCGCCGCTGCGGTCCAGGGCCGTGGGCTGCGTTTCTGTCTCTGCGTGGGCTGTGAACCGTTTGCGGATGCGGGGCAGGGAGAGGTCGGGGGCGAGTGTGGATCCGGCGTACCAGATGGGCTCGTGGTCCTTGTTGCGGTCGCCGACGATGGCGACGTTGTAGCCGAGTACGTCGCCGGAGGGCGCGAGGCGCTTCCTGATACGGACGCCTTCGGCGGCGAGCCGGTCGAAGAACTCGGCCTCGTCTGCGGCTCCGGCCACGGCATGGCGCACGTGCTCGCGCAGAAGCTCCTTCGATGCGGCCTCCTGGCCGAGGCGCTCGGCCTTGTGCTGTTCGGCGCTGGTGGGGCGCTTGGCGGCGGTGCCATCGCCTGGGGCGACCCGGCGCAGGCCGTAGTCGGCTTCGATACGGCGGGCCTCGGCCTGGGCGCGGCGGGCCTCGTTGTGAAGCCGGGGACGGCGGCCGTCGTCGCGGACCAGGGTGGCGATGATGTGGATGTGGTCGTCGGCGTGGCGGACGGCCGCCCACCGGCAGGCTCGTTCGTCGCCATCGGGGGCGATGCCGGTGGCGGCGACCGCGCGGTGGGCGATGGCGGCCCAGTCCTCGTCGGTCAGGACAGGGTCCTCGGGGCTGGCTCGCACGGACATGTGCCACACGTGTTCCTTGGGGCGCCGACTCGCGGGCAGCGCGTTGACCGGCTGGTCGAGCAGCCGCTCAAGCTGCCTGTACGTGGCGCTGGGGTCGCGGCCGGGGTCCGGGGTGAGCGGATCGAAGGCGGCTACCAGGTGTGGGTCTATGTGTTCTTCGTGGGTGCCGGGTCCGTAGAGGTAGCGGATCAGGCCGACTGTCTTGCTGCCGCGCTTGTGGATGCTCGGGATCATGCCGGGGTGCCACCGTCACGGTGGGCGAGCAGGGCGTCGCCGGCATCGTCCATGCGACGGGCCGCCCCGAGGACCGCCCGGGCTGTCGCGTCGAGGTTGGGCGCGGAGTCACCGGAGTTGAGGACCTTGGCGACCTGGTTGAACAGGCCGTGGATGCGGCCCAGGTGCCGACGGGCGGCAAAGATCTCGTCGATCACTTCCCGTTCGGTGGCGATCTCGGCGGCCGTACGGGTCAGATCGCGGGCTGCCTTGTCTACGGCGTAGGCGAGGAAGGCGGCGTTGCTCATGTCGCACTGGTCGGCGGCCTTGGTGAAGCGTGCGAACTCGGCGTCGTTCATGCGGCAGCTGGGCTGGTGCAGACGCTTCAGTGGCTTCGGCTGCCTCGGGCGCTGTCGCCTGCGTGAGAGGGGCTCCGCCACCCGGCCTCCTCCAAGCTGCGAACCGCCCTCGGTCGCTGTCTGCCGGTCCGGTGCCCCCTGGCGCAGGGCCGCTCCCGCCTCCCCTGGGGCGGGAGACCCGGGAGCATTGCTCCCGGTACAACTTGCTCCTCCTTTGATAGGGGTTGTCTCTCCCGCGTTACCGGGGTGGTCGCGGGGGGTGGGGTCTGGGGCGTGCATGTGTTCTCCGTGTCGGGTGCGGTGGGTGGGCGCGGGTGTGAGGCGGCACTATGCGGTGCGGGTTGCCTCAGTGGGGGTGGCTGGCGCGGGCGGTCTTCAGCTCGGTTTTTACGGTGCGGACGGCTTGGCCGGCGCGGTCGCTGGCGACGCTGTAGCTGTCCGCGCGCACGGTCTCTTCGAGCAGGTCGCGGGAGAGGCGCCCGGTTTCCTGGTGGATGCGGCGGGCGTAGCCGATGAGGACGTCCAACGATGCATCGGGCTTACGGCCCGGTCGCTTCGAACGCATGTCCGCAGCATTGCCCGGCTCTATGACGGTTCCGTCGCCCGCAATCTGCTCCGGCACGGTGAAGGGCTCCGACGGCTCAGGGCGCGGGCCGGTGCGGTCATCAGGTTCCGGGCGGGCGGATTGCGGGCGGGCCGCCCGGTGCGCGACCTCACTGCCCGCATCCGACGCTCGCTGCGTGCCTTTCGCCTTCGTCCGTTTCGAAGATGAGGCGGGCGGGCGGCTCTGCGCGGCGCGGTCGGCTGTATAGGAGGCCGGGGCGTGCCAGCGTGGAGGCTGGGGGATGGAGGCGAGGTCGAGGGCCTGTTTGCGGGTGGCGATCTTGCGCAGCAGTAGATCGTCCTGGAGAGGATCGCTGTCGATGTCGGCTCGCTCCATGGCCTCGTGTAGACGCTTCGACAGGCGCCGCGCTCGTCCCTTGCCACGCTTCTTATCGGGTATGGCCTCGGCTCGCAGGATCAGGGTGACGGCATCGCTCAGGGCGCGTTCGCGAATGATTCGGGCGGCATCCGCGTCCTGGTCGGCGATGCTCAGTCGGGCTAGGAGGTGTTCGCGGGCTTGTCGGGCGAGGATGGCGGCGAAGCTGCGGGAGGCTGCGTCGGGGGTGCGGTGGCGCAGTTCGATGCCCATGGCCAGGTGCCACAGCATCGCGGCCATGACGGGCCCGATCAGCGCCCGGACGGTGCCGCCGACCGGCCCGAATTCGGCGTACGGGGGGATGAGCTGCACTGCGGTGATCATCCAGACCAGGACGCCGGGCAGGCCCGGTGCCCGCGCGGGCCCGTTGAGGTTCTGCCGTGCCATCAGGGCGGTCGCGAACAGCGCCAGTTCGGCGATGGCGAACATGAAGGCGCGTTCGACCGAGCTGGTCATGGCGAGGTAGTCGCCGGCGAATCGCCAGCTGGTGTCCGCGCTGTAGGCGGTGCAACCGACCGCGGCCACGGCGGCGACCTGCACAGCGGTGGTTCCGCGCCAGCGGTTGGCGCCGGGCGGCTGCCGGCGCTGCTGGCGGAACATCCATGCGGCAAACAGGGCGAGGAGCACGATGACTGCGAGCAGTACTGCCGTCAGTGCGGGGGAGGGGGCCCAGGGCGGCAGAAGCGGCGCGGCGGCGTCGGTACTGAAGCGTGGGGTGTCCGCAGAGGACATGCGGGGGCCTTTCTGGGCGGGGAGTGGTGAAGGGGAACGGCGTTCACGCAGGGGGCGTTCACGCGGGCCCCCTTCTAAAGGGGGGCCCGCGCGTGATCGCTTGGGCGCATGTACGGCGTGGACGCTTCCGTGATCGTTTGACCTGCGGTTTCGCGGTGAGCGTGTGCGCTGTGAGCGGTACGCGGTGGTGTGCTCAGGCGAGGGGGGCGTGAACGGTCGCGTGAACGCTCCGCGCGGGTGGCGTGGGAGTTCAGCCGACGGAGGCGAGGTGGCGGGCGGAGGCGTAGAAGCGGGTCTGTTGCCCGCCACCTGCTCCTCCGGCGATGCCGTCGGCCCTGGTCGCCAGGCCGCTCTCGACGAGGCGGCTCAGGTGGCGACGGGCTTTCTCCACGTCGGCGCGTTCGGGATCGCCTCCGCCGATCAGGACGGTCGCCAGGTCGCGGGCGGTCATCCCGTTCGGGGCGGTGCGCAGCAGGACGGCGGGGTCCTTGGTCGGGTCGACTGTGGTGGTGCCGCGCACGTGGTCGTGGGTGACATCCAGCGGGCCGATCTCGCCGGTGGGGGTCTTGAGGTGGTGCAGGGTGACGGCTGGGTCGCCGGCTTTGCCGGTGACGAACAGGACGCTGCCCGCGCCGGAGACGTACCAGGTGGAGCCGTAGACCTGGTCCAGGGTGGGGCGTTGGACGCGTGGGGTGTCGGCGGTGGCCTTGCGCTGGTGGTGCAGCTCCAGGATCTCCACGCCGCCTCGCAGGGCCCGGTTGCGGGCGTTGTGGAAGGCGACGGCGAGGCCGTCGTCGACCATGGTGCTGACCGAGTCCTTGAGGCTGTCGATCACGATGGTGTCGGCCTGGTGGGCTGCGGCGAGGTCGGCGAGGAGGTCGGGCTCCTTGTCCAGGGTGGCGGGCAGAGGCCCCTCCCAGACCACGAGCCGCTCGCGCAGGATCGTTTCGTCGGTGGTGAAGACGCGGCGTTTCATGGCTTTGGCGATCTGCTTGGGCCGGTCCATGGCCAGGTAGAGCACGCGCCTGCTGGGGGCGACGGGCATCTCCAGGACGGTCTCCTGGAGGCCGAGGCGGGCGAAGATCACCTGGTGGGCCAGGGTGGTCTTGCCGACGCCTGGAGCGCCGACGATCATCAGGCTCTCGCCGGAGGCCCAGACCGTCTTCTCGCGGGTTCCCCACAGGGGTTCGGTATCCGCGCCGGTCTCCTGGACGAAGGTCCACCCGTCTTTGGCGAAGCGGTTCAGGCGCCCTTGGCCCGAGGCGAGCGCCCGCTCTCGCTCGGCGCGCACTTCCGCTTCGATCTCGCTGCGTATCGCCTCAGGGTTGGCGCCCGGTTCCTGGGCGCGTTGGAGGGTGCGTATCGCGGAGGCGTGGAGGCGGCGGAGGTCGGCCTTCTCGCGGATGATCTGGGCGTGGTGTTCCGCGTTGCCGGTGCCGTAGAGCACGTTGGCGAGCTGGTGCAGGTAGACGGGACCGCCGACGCGCTGGAGGACGCCTTGCTGCTGGAGCAGCTCGGTGAGGACGATCGGGTCGGTCGGTTTGTCCTCGCGGCGCTGGGTCAGCAGGGCGCGCCAGATGGTCTCGTGGGCGGGCCGGTAGAAGGCGTCGTCGCCCAGCAGGGACCGGACCGTGTCGATGACGGTTCCGTCGTGCATGCAGGCGCCGAGCACGGCGCATTCGGCCTCGTTGTTGAACGGGGCGTGCGGGGTGTCAGGTGGCTCGGTGGCTGCGGTGGGGGATGGCGAGTTCGGGGGCAGGGGCGTACCCTGGTTCATGAAGCTCCTCTCCTGCGGGCCATATGGGACGGCAATCCCGGCCAGGCAGGTTGATCGCTAGGGATGGCGGTTGCAGAGGTTTGCGCTTTGAACCCCTCGGTGCACACCGAGGGGTTTTTTGTGTGCGGGGGTCCGGGTCGGTGTCGGGGTGGACTACAAGTATGCCACATGGTCTGCAAAAGGCAAGGACCTTCTGCAATGCGCAGAGCGTGAGGCGGTGACTTCGTTCTGTGCGATTGGCAGTGCCCTTCTGCGTTTCGCATATTCTGTGCTATGGTTGTAGCTCGACTGCAAACCGCAGGAGATCCCTGCGACAGGAAGGAGGGGCGGATGGCAGGCGACGAGACTCCCGAGGGAATCCTGCTCAGCGGCGAGGAGAACGCTGCTGTACGCATCAAGCTGGAACGCGACAAGCGCGGATGGAGCACGACCACGCTGTCGGAACGCCTGAACGAGGCGGGCTTCGACATGAACCCGTCCGCGGTGTGGCGCATCGAGAACCGCAAGCGCCGCATCAACCTCGACGAGGCCATCGGGTTCGCCGAGGTCTTCGGCGTCGGCCTCCGAAACTTCGCCGGCCCCCCGCAGCTCGCAGCGAAGGGCCGGGCCATGGAACTCATCGACCAGGTCGTCGCAGCCCAGCAAGAGACCATGCGCGCCCAGCACGCCTTCGCCCGCGCTCGCGACACCTTCGACGCCTACATCGCAGAGCACCCCGACATCAGCGAAGAGGCGGAGGCGATGGTCTCCAACGCCATCCACGAAAGCGTCACGCAGATGAACGCGCAGATGTTCGGACCCCCGCCCGGCGCGCCAGCCGACGCCGATCACTCCGACGCCACCCCTGACGCATAGCTCGTCGTATCTATCGCCCGGCCTGGGACCGCAAACCCCCAGGCACGGGATACGCACCGCACCCATCCCAAGATCAACCGGCCAGGCCGGGGTTGCCGCCCCGTTCGCCGGTCCGGACCAGGAGCCCCCACTTGCGCCACACGGCGATAACACATGCCATCACCTCAAGCCCCCGGTCGGCACGGGAGGTGACCACCCCCGACATCCTCCTCACCGTGGATCAGGCCGCCGAACGCCTCGGCACCGGCGTCCGCTTCGTTCGCCGCCTCATCTCCGAGCGCCGCATCCGCTACGTCAAGCTCGGCAAGCCCGTCCGCATCCCCGAGAGCGCCATCGCCGCGTACATCGCCGAGCGAACGGTTCCCACGTTGCGCGAAGTCCGTTCCGACTTCAGGCGGGCTGCCTGATGACGGCCCGCAAGCCGCAGCGGCGGCGCGAGTTCGGCACCACCCGCCAGCTTCCCTCGGGCCGTTGGCAGGCACGGTACTGGGCCCCGGACGGCAGCCGTCGAACAGCTCCGGAGACCTTCGCGACGAAGACCGACGCGCAGGACTGGCTGACCCTCACCAAGGCCGACATCCAGCGCAATCACTGGGTCGACCCCGACGTGGGCGCGGTCAACTTCGATTCGTACGCCGTGAAATGGATCCACGAACGCGGACTCTCCGCCACCACGGACGAGCTGTACCGCCGCCTGCTGCGACTGCACGTCCTTCCCGCCTTCGGCGGCCTGGATCTGGACGAGATCTCCGCGCCCGCGGTGCGGACCTGGCGGACGGAACGCCTGTCGGCCACGGGTGCCACCACGGTCGCCAAGTCCTACCGGCTACTCAAGGCCATCATGGGGACAGCAACTGATGATGAGCTGATCCGCCGGAACCCTTGCAGGATCAAGGGCGCGGGCACCGAACAGGCCAAGGAACGCTCGACGGCGACCGTCGCCCAGGTCGATGCGCTCGCCGAAGCGATGGGACCGCGCTGGCGGCTGATGGTCTACTTCGGCGCCTACGGGCCGATGCGCCCGGAGGAGTTGGCGGCTCTGCGCCGGGGCTCCGTCTCGCTGGCCCCGCTCGCAGTGAAGATCACCGAAGCCGCACCTGAGCTGACCACGGGCCGCCGGGCCGAGGGAGACACCAAGTCGGCGGCCGGCGTGCGGGTCGTCTACCTCCCTGAGTTCCTGTACGCCGAGGTCAAGCACCACCTCGACTGGTTCGCGGAGAAGGAGCCCGACGGGCTCCTGTTTGTAGGGGAGAAGGGAGCACCGTTCCGGCGCTCGACCTTTGGCCGCAAGTGGGCAAAGGCCCGCACGAAGGTCGGTCTGCCGGAGGGCTTCCGCTTCTACGACCTGCGCCACACAGGGCACACCTTGTCAACGCAGTCCGGAGCCACCCTGAAGGACACGATGGTCCGCGCAGGACAGTCCTCGGAGAAGGCCGCCATGATCTACCAGCACTCCGACGACGAACGTCAGCAGGAGGTGGCCGACGGCATTGACGTCAGGGTGCGTGAGCAGCGGCGGCGCGCGGACGAGGAGAAGGCTGACGGCGCGTAAGTGATCAAGCGAGGGCGGGTCGGCTATGGGTCGGCCTGCCCTCTTGTAGGTTGTCAGCTTCGCTGTCAGGCGGCGGCTCTGCGACCTGCGGTTCTTCTAGGGCCTGACTCGTCGATCACGCTAACTGCCCGTCCTGGACTCTTCAGCCCTGTTGTCGGGCATTCGGTTGCGGACGGCGGTAGCAGGAGCCAAGTGCATGGGCGTGTCAGACCAAGGTCTGAGTGAGTTCGCTCCGCGTTGATGTGTGGACCAGGCGGCCGTGCGCCCCATTGACGATCGGCATGTATGGCGGGACGTGGCCGCATTCCACGTCGGCAATGATCGGCACATTCAATGGACCAAGCGCGTCCAGCACAGCCTGGTGCTGGGACAATGAAGGGGCGCCTGGTGCCGAGGTCCGTCCGACGAGCACCGCGTTCGCCGCATCGAAGAAGCCGGCCAGCCGCATACCGTGCAGGTTCCGGCAGATGGTGAAGGCATCGTCGCCTGCGGCCTCCACATACACCAGCAGCCCGTCCACAGCCTCAGTCCGTGCGAAGTCGGACACGTTGAGAAAGGCGGTCCCGGTGAGGTTGCACAGTGTCTCGATGCAGCCCCCGATCAGGCGGCCCTCGACTTCCAGATCTCCGCTTCCGTCCAGCCGTGTCCATGTGCCAGGGACGTCGAGCGTGTACTCGCGTACCTCGGGCTGGGCGGCATAGTCGTCCCAGCCAGTGGATCTGTGGTGGCCAGGCGGGACCTGTGTGAACTGGTGCCCCCGTGGTGCGCTGACGATGTCGAGCCAGGAGACCAGCCCGTCAGGGGTCCGGTAAGGCGTGTCCATGAGGTTGTTGCCGTGAATGGTCGCGGTCCCGGTGAGGAGGGTCAGCGGAGTGATGATGGTCGACAGGTCGGAGAACCCCACAAACCAGGTCGGTTCAGCGACGCGCAGTTGGTCCCAGTCGAGCAGCGGCAAAAGGTCAATCGCCAACTCCCCGCCCCAGGGCGGTACCACAGCGCGGATTTCGGGATCGGTCAGCAGCGACATCAGTTCGTCTGCGCGCGCGGCGGCGGCAGCACTGACATGTCCCGAGCCGTCCATGCATTTTCCGAGGACCACCTCGAATCCGCGTGCCTCCACGTCGCGGATGGCCACGTGGAGGCGCTCGTGGAGCTTCTCGTTGACTCCGCTGGATGGAGAGGTGATTCCGACGCGGTCACCGGGGCGCAAGGGGCGCGGGTATCGAACTGGCATGCGCTGTATTTTGGCACGGCACCGTGTCGGCCGGGCAGCGAGTTTCAGCGCATGCCCTTCACCGCCGTGGGTGGCCTGTCGGTCACGTCCGGAGCCAGATGAGGAGTGCAGCGGCCGTGACAGTGCCCAGGTAAACGTAGCCGCGCTTGTCATATCTGGTGGCTACAGCCCTGAACTGCTTCAGCTTGTTGATCGCTCGTTCCACCGAGTTCCTGGCCCGGTATCGGGCCTTGTCGAAGCCCGCCGGCCGGCCGCCGCGTGAACCACGCTTCCGGCGGGCGGCCTTGCGGTCGCTCTTCTCCGGGATCACGTGCCGGATCCCGCGACGGCGCAGATAGGCGCGGATCACACTGTTGCTGTACGCCTTATCGGCTCCAACACTGTCCGGCAGACGTCGTGGTCTGCCTGGACCGAGCCGAGGGACACGAATCTTGTCCATGACCAACTCGAACTGGGTGCAGTCCGCCCGCTGCCCGGGGGTGACCACCAGGGAGAGTGGGCGGCACCTGCCGTCCGCACTCAGGTGGACCTTGGTGGTCAGCCCGCCACGGGAACGACCGAGGGCTTCGCCTGCCGCGCCGCCTCCACCCGGAACAGGAGTAGGCGCACATGCGCGTGCAAGTGAAGTGATCTTTGTGTGGCCCCTTTTGAGGCACTGGGTGGTCGGGACGGCGGGTTCTTTGGAGCCCCTGCGGCATGCTGGTGGGCGCGGATCGAGGTGGAGTCGATGTTGACGTTCCAGTCGACCTCTCCCGCGGCGTCGGCGATGGCCTGGACACGCTGCAGCAATCTCTCCCAGGTGCCGTCGGCCGACCACAGCATGTGCCGACTATGGACGGTTTGCCACGGGCCGAAGCGTTCAGGCAGCTTGCGCCACTGACACCCGGTGCTGAGCCGGTGAATGATCCCGTTGATCACCTGCCGGTGATCACGCCACCGACCACACCGGTTGTTGCTTGTCGGCAACAGCGGCTCCAGCACCGCCCACTCGTCATCGGTGAGATCCCCCCTACTGAGCATGACCAGAACAACGAGTCACTGATCGGAGAGACACCACCTAGTTGTCTCAGACCGTGTCGGTGAGATGCTGTCTCAGGAACGTGTCATTTCCTCAGCCCCGAGATCGAGGAGCATGAGGACTTCATCGCGATCGTCACCGGGCCCGAGCCGGAGAGCTCCCGGCCATCGCCCGACCTCCTTCCAGCCGAGGCGCCCGTAGAAGGTTTCCAGCCCCACTCCGGCGCGTGCTGCCAGGTGCAGCTGCTCAAGGTCCATCTCGTCACGAGCGATGGTGTGGGCTTCTTTCATCAAGGCGCTGCCGATGCCCTGACCGTGTCTCCTGGTGCGGGTTTGAACGTGGTGGAGCGTTGCCCAGTGGGTGACGACTGCGGAGGTGCTGCGGCGTATGTTGAGCCAACCAAGCAGTTCGTCGCCGTCCAGGGCCATCACGAGACGGCAGGTTTGTGGGGCGAGGCTTTCGAGGATGGCGTCGAGGGCGGGGGCAGCGTCCCGTTCGTCGATAGGCGGGAACGGGAACCCGGCTGCGCCACCGGCGTTGGAGACCTCGATCCAGCAGTCGATGAGGGCCTGTCGCCGATCCGGGTCGACGTCTTGCGCGGTGGTGGCCTGAGCGAAGCAGAGCGAGTCGGAGGGCATGGTGGGAGGGTGCCAGCTCCCACTGACAGCGTCATTTCCGGCTTCTGTTGACCGCGTCGGCCACGCGTTTCCCGAACTGGGTGGGTTTCATGGGTCGTCCGCGGGTTTGGCCTAGGTCGCTCTCAAGGCGTGCGATCTGTGCTGTGAGATCGGGTTGTGTCGTGCCGAGGGCTTGGGCTGCATGCCTGAGTGTGGGGTAAGGCGGTACCGCGGCGGACTGTTCGAGCCGTTGCCAGCCTGCGGGGCTGGTGAGGGCGCCGCGGAGAAGAGCAGATGTGCGGAGTGATCGCTCGTTGGCACGCAGTGCGGTGTCGTGGCTGGCTCCGCCGCGGGGCCGGAGAGGATGTGGTGTGGGCCCAGCGGGCCATGTCGGCGGTGCTCATGCCCTTCTCGCGGGCGAGGTCGGGCAGGGTTCGCTGGTGGTGGACGTACGAATGAGGTATGGCTGCGACCTGCAAATTTCAGCCCGGTGTCGGATCCGACTTCGGTCCGACATCAACCGTGAGATTCCGACACGAAATCTGAGGCCCTACACCTCCGCGATACCGAACCGGCTGGTCAGGAGTTGCCGTGATTTGCGAGTGGAACGGGAGGACCGCATGGCCGTCAAGTGGCGCAGGTCACACAAAATGCGTCTCAGGGTTTGAGATGGCACCGCCGTCAAGTCGTCGGCGGTGCCCGGTGAAAGCACATTGGCCGGTGCAATTCGCGTAGTTAGGGCACGTGGAGGGCACGACTGCCCGCAATAGGTCTAGACAACAAACAGCCCCCAGGTCGCTGACCTGGGGGTTTGCCATGGAGCGAGTGACGGGAATCGAACCCGCGCTCTGAGCTTGGGAAGCTCATGTTCTACCATTAAACTACACTCGCGCAGCGATCTTCCCGGAGGGAATCGCAACGCGCTCACTCTACCCCATGGCCGGCCGCCCCCGGTGTGCGTCCCCCGGAGCTGCGGGCCGTGCCGGGTTCGCTGAGCCGTCGGCCACCGTCGCCCCCCCCCTCGCCCCGTCCCGCCCCCGCCCCCGGTTACCCCGTGTTGGTGGCCGGGGGACCGTCCGTACGACTGTCCGGTTTGGCAGGTTTCGGGCTCGTTTTCGGGAAGGGGATCCCGCTGCCGGGTGCGGAAGTTGGGGCGTACCGTGGCCGATCGGAGTGCCGGTTGGAGCGGTGTCCTGTACATCCCCTAATGTGGTGTTTTCTCTCGTCCACGCTTGATGGGGAAGGGACTTGATGGATCCGATGGAACGCACTGTCGTCCGCTGTGCCGAAGGGCACGTGTTCAGTACTGCCTCGTTCCCGTTGCAGCAGCTCGGGACCGACCGGATCGGGCCCGGGCGGCTCATCCGGTGTCCGCGCTGTGCGCGGTTGCGGCATGCCGTGCCCGTGGGGCTCGACCAGCAGTAGTGGTCGCCGTAGCGGGTTCAGGGGCAGTGAAGCAGCAGTAGCAGCAATAGCAGTCGTTGTGGCAGCGGTGGCAGCCGGTCCAGGAGGAGTGGCTTCCGGCGCCTTCCGGGCGGGTGCCTCGTCCGTGGTGCGGGGTGTGCGGGTCGGCCGATTGGGGCGGGGCCGCACGGTCCCCGTATCCTCGGGGCGTGCTTCTCTCAGACAAGGACATCCGGGCCGAGATCGACGCCGGGCGCGTGCGCATCGATCCGTACGACGAATACATGGTGCAGCCCTCCAGCATCGACGTGCGGCTCGACCGCTACTTCCGGGTGTTCGAGAACCACCGGTACCCGCACATCGACCCCGCGGTCGAGCAGGCGGATCTGACGCGCAAGGTCGAGCCGGACGGGGACGAGGCGTTCATCCTGCACCCCGGTGAGTTCGTGCTCGCCTCCACTTATGAGGTCGTCACGCTGCCCGACGATCTCGCGTCCCGGCTCGAAGGCAAATCCAGTCTCGGGCGGCTCGGGCTCGTCACGCATTCGACCGCCGGGTTCATCGACCCGGGTTTCTCGGGGCACGTCACGCTCGAACTGTCGAATGTCGCGACGCTCCCCATGAAGCTCTGGCCCGGGATGAAGATCGGGCAGCTCTGTATGTTCCGGCTCACCTCGCCGGCCGAGCACCCGTACGGCAGTGAGCGGTACGGGTCGCGTTACCAGGGGCAGCGCGGGCCGACCGCCTCGCGGTCCTTCCTCAATTTCCATCGGACCCAGGTGTGATATCCAGCCATGAGTGACGTACGCGAGAACCTGACATACGACGGTTTCGGGAACGCGGTGCGCGAGCTCGCGCAGACCATCGCCGACGACGGCTATGAGCCGGACATCGTGCTCAGCATCGCGCGCGGCGGTGTATTCGTGGCCGGTGCACTCGCCTATGCCTTGGACTGCAAGAACATTCATCTCGTGAACGTCGAGTTCTACACCGGTGTAGGGACCACGTTGGAGATGCCGGTCATGCTGGCGCCCGTACCCAACGCAATCGACTTCTCGGCCAAAAAGGTCCTCATCACCGATGATGTCGCCGACACGGGGAAGACCCTCAAACTGGTCCACGACTTCTGTGTCGGTGCCGTCGCCGAGGTGCGCAGCGCCGTGATCTACGAGAAGTCTCACTCGCTGGTGAAATGCGAGTACGTGTGGAAGCGCACCGACGAGTGGATCAACTTCCCGTGGAGTGTCGAGCCGCCCGTCGTGCGGCGCGAGGGTCAGGTGCTGGACGCCTGACGGCGGAATCCCGTATGCGGGGGAATGGTGAAGGATTCGCGTGCCGGCCGGTACGCGAATCCTCTCGGGGGCCTCTCTCCGGCCCTGTTCTGTATCTTTTCTGTACCTGTTGTCTGTGACGCAGCGTGGGCGTGCCATTCCACTGACTGCCGTCTCGCACTCCGTGTTCCGCGAGTTTTGTCCGGCTTTCTGGCTTGATGCGGCCCGGATCTCCCGCGGTTCGGGGAGGGAATACGCCCCGTCGGCCCGAGAGTTCATCTACCTGACATCTCCGATCGTCCGGGGTATGTAACGGGTCGGATAGGGCTGTGTGAGAGGCTTTCCGGTCGGTGGTCGCCTTAATGCCGGGCTGTCCGTCTCGTGCCGATCTCGTGCAGACTCACGAATGCGGACACGCCGTCAGCCACAGGAGTGTGGACTCCGTTGATTCCGCCGGATCACGGTGTAACGCATCATGGTGTTCTGCGAGAACGTGAGGGGTTGGCCATGCGGACGTCTTTAGATGCGACGGGACCTGAAGCCAGGATCCCGGTCGCCATTCACGCGTCCGACCCGCTCTCGCTGGCAGGAGCTACGACTGAGCTGCGCCAGCAGCCGGCCATCGAGCTGGTCGACGAGGCGAGCGGACGGCCGGGAACGGTGGCGGTCCTGCTGGCGGACGCGGTGGACGAGCCGACCTTGTCGCAACTGCGGCGGCTGGTACGGATCGACGGCACCCGGGCCGTTCTCGTGGCGGGTCTGATCCGCGAGGCGGAACTGCTTCAGGTCATAGAGAGCGGCGTCGCGGCCATTGTCTGGCGGCACGAGGCCACCGGGCACCGGCTCCTGCAGGCTGTCATCGCTGCCTCAAGGGGCGAGGGTGACCTTCCGTCCGATCTGCTCGGGCGGTTGATATCCCAGGTCAGCGCCCTCCAGCGGAAGGCTACCAGCTCGCCGGGGGCCCCCGCTTCGGGGCTCTCCTCGCGTGAGCTGGAGGTGCTGCAGCTGGTCGCCGAAGGCATGGACACGGCCGAGGTCGCCCGCAAGCTCTCGTACTCCGAGCGCACCGTCAAAAATGTGATGCACGGCCTCACGACCCGGCTGCACCTTCGCAATCGGGCCCATGCCGTCGCTTATGCCTTCAGGGAGGGCTATATCTGACCGTTTCGGGACGGGGCCCGGCTTCTGGCCCTCGGCCGGCCGCGATGCCCGACTGTTCATTCCGCCGGTCCTCAAGGGCACGTCGCACTGCCCCTGAGGACCGGCGGAGTTGTCCCCGGACCGTCCCTCCCACGCCTGGGACGCCAGTGCGGACCGGGTGCAGGATGGCGGTGCGGACCCGCGACGCGGAGCGGGTGACGCCTGTGACACCGGCACCAGCGAAGGGCGCGACAGTGATCCACGAGGTGGACAAGGTCCTGAAGGGGCTGCTGTCCGGCGGGGCCCTGGCCGGCACCGGAGTCGAGATCGCCTTCGAGGCCCCGACCCGCGACTGGGCGGCCCGGCGCAACTCACCGACGATCGACGTCTATCTGTACGACATCCGCGAGGACGTCAAACGGCGGGAACGCGGCGCCATCGCGGTCAAGGACGAGCGCGGCGTGGTGCTGAAGCGGCAGCAGCCACCGCGTTGGTTCCGGCTCTCGTATCTCGTCACCGCCTGGACCAAGCAGCCCCAGGACGAGCACCGGATGCTCTCCGCCGTACTGGCCACGCTGCTGCCCCGTGAGGTGCTGCCGCCGGACGAGCTGACCGGGGCGCTGGCCGAGCTCGGGCTCACCGTGCCCATGACGATCGCCGGGCTGCAGACCGACGCGCGGTCGTTCGCGGAGATCTGGTCCGCGCTGGGCGGCGAGCTCAAGCCGTCACTGGACCTGGTCGTGACCGCGCCCTTCCCGGCGTTCCCCGAGTACGAGGTCGGGCCGCCGGTCACCGAGGGCGCCGGGGTGCGGGTACGCGGTACGGACGGAACCCTCGACGACTCGCAGCGACGGGACCACCAGCCACGCCACTTCACCCGGACCGGCGCGCGCCGCCGGCCGGGCTCCGTCGGCGGGGCGACGAGCACGGGAGCGCAGCCCGAGTGACCGCAGGAACCGCTCCCGGCCGTGAGACCGGGGGTGCACCCGGTTCTCCTCAGGGCTCGGTGCCCGCCGCCCCCGGCGCCGGCGGTGTTGACGCCGAGCTGATCGCCCGGCTGGGGCTGCTGCGTGAGCGGATCGCGCAGCTGGTGCGGGCGCGCAGCGCCACCGACCCGACCGCCACCGATCCGCTGCGCGGGCTGTACCTCTCCGACGAGGCCGTTCAGCACTTCCTCGGGTCCCGCGACGGGGCCGGAGCCGCTCCCGGGGACGTTGCCGGGACCGCTCTCTCCGACGCCGCCGGTTCCCGGGCGGCCGGCGGTGGCGACCGGCTGCGGCGGCTCACCGACCGGCTCGGGCTCGGCGCACTGGACGAGGCGATCCTGCTGCTGGCCCTCGCCCCGGACCTCGACCGGACCTTCGAGCCGTTGTACGGCTACCTCAACGACGACGTCAGCCGCCGCCGGGCGACCGTCGGACCGGCCATCGAACTGTGCGGCCTGCCCGTGCACGACGCCGTCGCCCGGGCCCGCTTCCACCCCTCCGCGCCGCTCGTCGCCCTGGGACTCGTACGGGTCGAGGAGACCGAACGCCCCTTCCTCGGCCGGTCGCTGCGCGTACCGGACCGGGTCACCGCACATCTGCTCGGCGACGACACCCCGGACGCCGCGCTCGCCGGACAGGTCGCCCTGCTGCCGCCCCGCCCCGCGGAGACCGCGCCGCCCGGCGGCTCCCTCGTGCGGCACCTGGCCGGGCGGCTGACCGCCGGGCGGCTGACGGCGTACCTCCGCGAGGAGCGGGAGGGCGACGCCCTCTCCTGCGCCACCGCCGCACTGGCCGCCGCCGGTATGGAGGCGCTGCACTTCACCCCCGACCAGGGATCCTCCCGGGACACCGCCGCGGCGGAGCCGGCTGCTCCGTACCCGGCCCCGGGCGGGCCGGACACACCGGAGTTCCTCTCCGATCTGCTGCGCGAGGCGCGGCTGCGCGGGTGCCCCATCGTGGTGGCGCCGGTACCGGAGAAACCGGGGCCCCTGCTCCGGGCGCTGATGGCGCAGGGCGCAGCACCGGGCACGGCAGCAGACACATCACCGGGCACGGCACTGGACACATCACCGGGCACGGCAACAGACACAGCACCGGGTATCTCGCACGGTGTCTCCGTGCTGCTGTGCGGCGGGCATCCGTACGATCCGGACTGGTGCGGCCGGGACCCGCTGGTCCTCGACGCCCCCCGGCAGCGCGCCGGCGATCTCGATGTCTGGTCGGCCGCGCTCGGACTGTCGGACGGCGCTGACTCCCTCGGCTTCGATCTGGCGCCCGTCGTCGCCCCGTACCGGCTGGGCGGGGACCGTATCCGCCGTACCGCGCGTGCCGCGCTGGACCTCGCCGCCTTCGACCGTACGGAGTTGACCGCCGCGCACCTGCGGCTCGCCGCCCGGCAGCAGTCCGCGTCCGGGCTCGAACAGCACGCACGCCGGATCAGGCCCGATGTGGGCTGGGACGATCTGGTGCTGCCCGACCGGCCGCTGGCGCAGTTGCACGAACTGGCCCTGCGGGCACGCCACCGCGACCGGGTGCTCGGCGACTGGCGGCTGAGTGCCGGCGGCGGGCGCGGGCGGGGTGCGCTGGCGCTGTTCGCGGGCGAGTCGGGGACCGGCAAGACGCTGTCCGCCGAGGTGGTCGCCGCCGAACTCGGCCTCGACCTCTACGTCGTGCAGCTCTCGTCGGTGGTCGACAAGTACGTCGGCGAGACCGAGAAGAACCTGGAACGGATCTTCGCCGAGGCCGACCGCACGGACGCCGTGCTGCTCTTCGACGAGGCCGACGCCGTCTTCGGCAAGCGCTCGGAGGTCACCAGCTCGAACGACCGCTACGCGAACCTGGAGAGCGCCTATCTGCTCCAGCGCCTGGAGTCCTTCGACGGCATCGTGCTGCTGACCACCAACCTGCGGGCCAATATCGACGAGGCGTTCACCCGGCGCCTGGACCTGATCGTCGACTTCCCGTTCCCCGACGCCGCCCAGCGGCTTGCGCTGTGGCAGCACAGCCTGGTGCATGTGCCGTGTGCGGACGGCATCGATCCGGGCCGGTGCGCCAAGGAGTTCGAGTTGGCGGGCGGTTCGATCCGCAGCGCCGTGGTCACCGCGGCGTACGCGGCCGCCGGCCGGGACTCGCCGGTCACGTCCGAGGACCTGCTGGCGGGCGCGCGGCGGGAGTACCGCAAGGCCGGGCGGCTGGTCCTGGACGACGGCGGCTGGTGACGACCGGACGGCGACTGACCGGCGGGTGAACGACGAGCGGGCGGCGGGTGAGAACCCGCCGCCCGCTCGTCGTTCACCCGCCGGTCACGGTCCCGGCCAGGATCACGCGTTCTTGGGGACCGGGATGATGTCCCATGCATGGGCGTCCTGGAGGTCGCACCGCCCGATCAGGAGCTCGTTGTCGTCGTTGTCGCCCTGTGTTCCGTCCGGGCCGTTCGAGGTTGTCTTCAGGCAGAGGTCGTTGCTCGCGTAGTTGCGGATCAGATAGTGATCGTTCCGCTGCTTGTCGAGCCACCACAGCTGGTTGTCGGCCTTGGTGCCGTCACAGGTGAACTCGGCGAGCCCGGTTCCGGCCGGCCTGGCGCCGTTTTCCCCCATGTCCATGCAGAGGCGGTCCTTGATGTTGCGTATCTGGAAGAGGCTGGTGTGGTTCGGGGCGTCGTGCGGGTAGCGCACATCCAGGTCCCAGACCTGGTTGTCCGCGCTCGTGAGGTTGCAGTCGTTCTCGACGACCCAGCCGTTGATCTGGCCCTTGTCCCTGCCGGGGAGTTCGGCACAGAGCTTGGTCACCGAGTTCCTGAGCGCCACGTGCTTCTGGTTCGCGGGGTCCGCGGGCTTCTTCTTGGCGCCACCACCACCGCCTCCGCCTCCGCCGCCACCGCCGCCTCCGCTGTTGCCCGCGTCCGGGTTCGGAGCGGACGGGGTGGGTGGCGGGACGCTGGCCGCGGGCGGCGGCAGGCTCGGTGTGGGCGTCGGGGTGGCGATGGCGCCGGCCTCCGCGACCTTGGCCGTGGCACGGGTGGAGACCTGGGGCTTGTGGGTGAACCAGGCCATGACGAAGACGATGGCGATGGCCATGAGGATCGCGAAGAAGGTGGCCAGCCAGCGGGGCAGGAACCCGCGCTGAACGTAGGTGCCGTCGACGTCGAGCGGTTTGGTGCCCGAGCGCTGGATCGCGAGCTTGTACGGGCGGTCCTGCTTGCGGCCGAACCAGATCATCTGGCGGGGCCGCAGGGTGGCCTTGACGAACGCGGCGCGGCCCGGCTCGATCTGGACGTTCGCGGGGTGGATCTCGTACGAGAGCTGGTCGCCGTTCTCGCTGCCGTTGACGGACGCGGTGAGCTTCGTGTTGCCGAGGTTGTCGATGGCCAGCTTCGGGCGCCCGCGGAAGCGGCCCTTGACGGTGTGCGGCACGAGTTCGGCACGGACCTCGGTGAACGGGGTGATCGTGACGTTGCCCTCGGGGACCGTGGTCGCCTCGGGGTGCTCCGTGGGGATGACCTGGACGCCGTACGGGTTCGGCCCCGCGACGGCGTCGGGGGTGCGCGGCGGGGCGAACGTGAGGTCCACGGTGCCGGTGGTGCCGGGAAAGAGACGGATGGTCGGTGGTTCGACGGTCACGTACGGGGCCAGATCACCGACGGGTACGCACCGGTACTCGTCGACGACGTCGCCCGTGTTGCGCAGCCGTAGCCGCACGGTGGCCGTACTGCCGGGGTCCACCGTGGTGGACGCAGGATCCAGAGAGGTCCAGATGCTCACGCGTCGGACACTAACCACCACCATGACGCCGTGTCACCAGGCTGCGGGGCAGGCCCCTTGCCCAACGCGGCATTCCCGGATGCCCTTCGTGGCACCGACGGGCACCGGCCGTGGCTCCCGGGGCACCCGCACCGGGCACGGACCTCCGGGAATCAACACCGGGTGACAGTGCGCCATCTGCCTGTAACCTTCGGGCCGTTCGCTCGCCGCCGAGCGGGCTCCCGCCACGGCCCGCCGGCGGTCTCGCGGGCACCCGGCTGCCCATCGGGGCATTCGCCATGCCCTCAGATAGGTACCGGCGGACGTTTCGCCGCCGCTCCCCCTCTCGCACAGTGGAGGGCAGGTCGTGTCTCGTACCCCGAGGAGAGCAGAGCATGCCGTCTTACCTGTCACCAGGTGTGTACGTGGAGGAGGTGGCCAGCGGCTCCCGTCCGATCGAGGGGGTGGGCACCTCGGTCGCCGCCTTTGTCGGTCTCGCGCCCGTTGGGCCGCTGAACGAGCCGACACTGGTGACCAACTGGACGCAGTACGTGGCGTCGTTCGGTGAGTTCACCGACGGCTACTTCCTGGCCCACTCGGTCTACGGCTTCTTCAACAACGGCGGTTCGGCCGCCTACGTGGTCCGCGTCGGTGGAGTCCCCGGTGGGGTTCCCGGCGAGGAGGAGCAGAGCCCTGCGGCCGTCACCGGCCGTCGTGCGCCGGCTGCGCTGCCGCCCGGCGAGCCGAAGCAGCTCGGCACCTTCGCGGTGTCGGCGATCGCGCCCGGCGAGAGCGGTTCCATCAGTGTCGAGGTCGCGGACTCCGAGGGGCCCGCCGACCGCTTCAAGCTGGTCGTCAAGGACGGCGAGAAGGTCGCGGAGACCTTCGACGTGTCCGCCAAGAAGGGCAACCGCAACTACGTCGTCACCCAGGTCAAGGAGCGGTCGAAGCTGATCCTCCTCCAGGAGGACGCCGCTGCCGCGCAGGTCGCCAGGCCCGAGAACCAGACCGTCGCGCTCGCCGCGCCGCCCGCCGCTCCGGCCACCCCGGCCCCCGTGGAGCAGCAGCAGCCCGAGCAGGTGCGGATCGGCGACTACCTCGGCGACTCCGCCGACCGGACCGGCTTCGGCGGTCTGGAGGCGGTCGACGAGATCTCCATGGTCGCGGTCCCCGACCTGATGGCCGCCTACCAGCGCGGTGCCATCGACCTGGAGGCCGTCAAGGCCGTCCAGCTCGGTCTGATCGCGCACTGCGAGCTGATGGGCGACCGGCTGGCCGTCATCGACCCGCCGCCCGGTCTCAACGCCCGCCAGATCCGTGTCTGGCGTCAGGAGACCGCGGGTTACGACTCCAAGTACGCAGCCCTGTACTACCCGTGGATCAAGGTCTTCGACCCCGCGGGCGGCCAGACCAGGCTGATCCCGCCGAGCGGTCACGTCTCCGGCATCTGGGCCCGCAACGACTTCGAGCGCGGTGTGCACAAGGCACCGGCCAACGAGGTCGTACGCGGCGCCGTGGACCTGGAGATGCAGATCACCCGGGGCGAGCAGGATCTGCTCAACCCGCTCGGTATCAACTGCATCCGGGCCTTCCCCGGCCGCGGTATCCGGATCTGGGGTGCGCGCACGCTCTCCTCCGACCCGGCCTGGCGCTACCTGAACGTGCGCCGGTACTTCAACTACCTGGAAGAGTCGATCCTCACGGGCACCCAGTGGGTCGTCTTCGAGCCGAACGACCAGGCTCTCTGGGCCAGGATCCGGCGTAACATCTCCGCGTTCATGGTGACCGAGTGGCGCAACGGCGCACTCTTCGGCGCCACGCCGGAGGACGCCTACTACGTGAAGTGCGACGCCGAGACCAACCCGCCGGAGTCGGTGGACCTCGGCCGGGTCATCTGTGAGATCGGTGTCTCACCGGTCAAGCCGGCCGAGTTCGTGATCTTCAGGCTGGCCCAGTTCTCCAGCGGTGGCGGAGAGCTGGAGGAGTAGCAGCGCTCCGGATCCGGCGGCCAGTACCTGGCCGCCGGATCCGGCCCGCGCACCACCGGGGCCCGTCCGCCACGGCCGGCATGGCTCGTGCGGCCGGCCCCGGTAACCAGCACCACCGGCACCACCGACACCACGGACAGCGCGAACAGAAGGAAAAGCGTCCATGAGCCTCATGCCCGGCGATTCGCTCACTTCACATAATTTCGGTCTCCAGATCGACGGCGTCATGGTCGAGTACCTCCAGGAGGTCAACGGCCTGGACATGACGCAGGACGTCATCGAGTTCCAGCAGGTCTCGGCGAACGGCCAGCCCATCACCAAGAAGCTGCCCGGCGTGAAGAAGGCCGGAGAGGCCACCGTCGTCCGCGGTATGACCCAGTCCAAGTCCTTCAACGACTGGATCAACGCCTCCGTACGCGGCGACATGGGCTCGGCCCGCAAGAACGCCTCCATCATCGTGATGGACTACCAGAACAGCCCCGTGAAGCGTTACCACCTTCGCAACGCCTGGTGCAGCAAGGTCGCGGCCAGCACGGTGAAGGCGGGCGAGGCCTCGGCCCTCACCGAGACCGTCACGATCACCTACGAAGAAATGATCATGGAGTAATGCGCAGGGGAGCTGCTGCCCAGCCCGCACCGGCCGCCGCCGCGGTCATTCCCGAGGCGGCGGCTCCGGTCGCGGCTCCGGTCGAACCACCTTCCGCACGCCGGGAGTTGCGCACCGAATTCGCCTTCGAGCTGCCGCGCGGCTACGTCGACGAATCGGGGACCGTGCACCGCGAGGGTGTGATGCGCCTGGCCACCGCACGGGACGAACTGATCCCGCTGCGGGACATCCGGGTGCAGGAGAACCCCGCGTACCTGTCGGTCGTCCTGCTCGGCCGGGTCATCACCCGGCTGGGCAGTGTGGCGCACATGCACGACGGCGTGGTGGAGAACATGTTCGCCTCCGACCTCGCCTTCCTGCAGGACTTCTACCGTCAGGTCAATGCCGAGGGCCACACCAGGGCCGGCGTGACCTGTCCGCACTGTGAGCAGCCGTTCGAGGTCGAACTCGGCGGGAGCCGCCTGGGGGAATCGTGACGTACGCGACCGAACGTGTCCACGAGGAGATCGCGTACATCGCCTACCACTTCCACTGGAGCCTGGAGGACATCCTGGACCTCGAACACCGCGACCGGCGCCAGTATGCCGAGCAGATCGCCACGCTCGTGACCCGCGCGTCGGCTGAGCGGTAAGGGGGCGGGAGCACCGTCATGGGATTCCTCGACCGGCTTCGGAGCCGTACGGACACCGGCGCGGGCAGGCCTGCCCGCAACACCCCGGCACCTTCCGGCCCGGCAGCTTCTCCGCCGACGCCCTCCGCTCCGGCATCTCCTGCCCCGACGGCCGCCGCGCCGGACCCGGTGGGTGCTTCCGGGCGGGACTGGAGCGGTCTGCCCGCGATCCAGCGGGCGACCGCCCGCCCGGCGGGGCACGCCGTGGCCACCGCCGACTTCGGCTCCCGGCTGGCCACTTGGCAGAACCCGTCCTTCTCGGGGTCGCTCTCGCACGCCGTGCTCGACGGTGCTCCCGGCGGGCTGCTCCGTGACGCCCTGACGCCCGCCGCCGAGCCCTCCGGGGCCGGCTTCGGGCTGCCCGCGCTGTCGCTGCCGGTCGCGGTGGTCGACGACGGCGCCGACCTCGCGGAGCCGGTCCCCGGCCCGTACGAGGGCTCCGGCCTGCTGCCGGACTCCCCGGTCCAGCGGGCCGTGGCCGCCGCGCGCCCGGCCGGTCCCCGCGTCGCGCCGGCACGCCCCGCGCCGAGCCGCCGGGCCCCGCTGACCAGCGCGGCTCCGCCTGCGGTGCAGCGGCGGGTGCTGCCTGCTTCGGCCCGCCCGGCACAGGCGGGTGAGCCTCCCGCCAGGGAGGCGGAATCTCCGGCTCCGGCCGCGTCCGACTCCTCATCCGCCGTGTCCCGCGGGCCTGCCCTGCCGTCCGGGCGCCCCCGGTCCACCGGGGGCCCTGCGTCTTCCGCCGTGACCGCGCCCGGTCCGGCGGGCGGAACGGCTTCTGCCGCGCCCGCCGTGCAGCGTGCGAGCGCCCCGGTCCGGCCCCCGGAACGAGGAGTCGCCGGTCCCGCTGCCGCCGGACGGACCGGCGGCGGTACGGGAAGCGCGGCAGTGCCGGGGGCACCGGTACGGCGGCCTGCGGGTGCGCCGTCCGCACCATCGCCGTCCGCGCCGTCCGCACCCGCGCGGCCTCCCGTGCAGCTGTCGAAGTCGCCTTCCCGGAAGGCCGGTTCGGCCACTTCGGGTGGTTCGGCCAGGCCGGGTGGTTCGGCCGGTTCGTCCCCGGCCGCTTCACCGGCGGGTCCGGTGTCGTCTCCTGCTGCCCCTCCTGCTGGGCCTGTGGGTCCCGTCGGGCCTGTCGCCGGGAACGCGGTGCAGAGGAGCGCCTCCACGTCCGGTGGGTCCGGGGACAGCGGTACGGGGCCGGAGAGCGGCGCCGGGAAAGGTGCGGTGACCGGGCCTCCCGCGAGTGGGGGTCCCGCGGTGGGAAATCCGCCGGCGACCGGCAGCCCTGCGGCCGGAAGTGCCGTGCCGGAACGTGCTGTTCAGCGGTCCATGGCGCCTGAGCGTGCGGTGCGGGCCCAGACCGGTCCCGCCGCCGTCCAGCGTGCGGCGGCACCGGGACCCGGCCGGCCGGGCGGGCTCGGTGAGCCGGTACGCGGCGGTGCGGCGGCAGGCCCCGGAGCGGCGGCCGGTACGCCGCAGCCTGTGCGCTCCAGCAGGCTCGGGCCGCCCGCGTCCGACCCACAGCGTCCGGCACCGCCCGCGGACCGGGTCAACCGGACCGCGGGGAGCGGCACTTCTCCGTCAGGGGGTGCGGGATCCGGCTCCACGGTGCCGTCAGGCCCGTCCGTCGAGGCGTCCCCGTCGTCGTCCCGGTCCCAGCCGCCGACACCCTCCGCGTCCCGGCCCGGGTCCCCGTCCGGCCCCGTTCAGCGGAGTGCGGCGGGAAGTACAAGCGGCGGGAGCGGAAGCGGTACGGGCGGCGGGGCCACTCCCGCCGCACCGTCCTCCGCTCCCCGGCGCAGGCCGCTGCTCGGCGCGCCGCTGGCCGCCCCGCCGACGGGGGCGCGCCCGGTCGCGGGAGAGGTGAAGGGACCAACTCCGTTGCAGCGCAAGAGCGGTGACACGTCGGGCGGCAAGGCAGCTCCGGCGCCCGTACAGCGATCGGCCACGTCCTCCGCCGTCCCGGCGCCGGGCCGTCAGGGTTCTTCCGGTTCCCTGGGGAGCAGTGCGACGGGCTCGGACAGCACCGTGACGCCGGTGGCCGCGTCCCCCTCCGGAGCGCCCGTGACCCCCGCACCGGCGTCCGCACCGGCGTCCGCGCCCCCAGCTGCTCCGGTTCAGCGGACCGTTTCCGGCACCCCTGATGTGCCGTCAACTCCGGCAACTCCGTCAACTCCGGTACGCGGTAACGCGGCCGGTCCGGCGGCGCCCCAGGTCGTGCAGCGTGCGTCCGGTGGTGCGAAGCCCGCGGCCACCGCGCCGTCGCTGCCACGGTCCGGTGGCGCGTCCCGTCCTGCCGTACGCCCCCTGGCTCCGGCACGCGCCGTGCGGCTGCCGGCCGCGCCGTCGGGTGCCGTGCAGCGGCGGAGCGCTCCGGGCGGGGCCGCTCCGCTTCGCCCCGTCGCGCCCGAAACGGGTGCCCCGGGTCTCCCTGCCCCCGATTCGTCCGCCCCCGGCCTCCCTGCCCCCGGCCTCCCCGCCCCGGCTCTCCCGGTGCCGGGAGAGCGCCCGGTGGCCGGTGGGCCGGTGGCCGTCCAGCGTTCCGCCGCACCCGGCCTGCCCGTACCGCCCGCCCTGCCCCAGCCGGGCCGTGCTCCGATGCCGGAGGCGAACCGGGCTGCCGTGCCCGGGAGTTCCGCGGCGCCGCGGCCCGTGGTCCGCCCCGCCGGTTCGGGCGAGCCGATGGTCCAGCGCCGCGCGGTGTCTGCTTCGGGACCCGGTACGCCCGCACCGCTGCGGAGCGGGGCCGGTGCGCCGGGTGCGGCCGGACCGGCCGGTGTGCCCGGGACGACCCCTGTGGCACGCCCCGTACAGCGCTCGGCCGCCCCGTCCGGCCCGGTGCCGTCGGTGGCACTTCCCGGTGCTCCGCCTCCGTCCGTCCACCAGCAGCCCGCCGCGCACCCGGTGCCGCTGCCCCTTCAGCGTGCGGCCGCACTCGGCCCCGCGCCGCAGGGACCGGCGGGCGTCGGCGGCGCCCCGGACCCGGCCCGGCAGGACGGCGCACCGGTGCGGCGCGGGGTCGACGACCTCCGGTTCAGCGGTGTCGCCGAGGCCTTCGCGCCCCTGCCCGTGCAGCGTTCGGCCGCCCCGCAGGGGACACCGTCCGCACCCGCACCGGTCAGGCCCGCGGCACCGGCCCCGCTCACCGCCAGGACCACGCTGCCGATGCCGGGGGCCCCGACGGCCCCGGACACCGCGGGGCGCCAGGCCGCGCCCGTCGTCGGCCTCGCCCGCTCGGCCGCCGCGCCCACGCCCGCCGCGCTGCCGGTGCAGCGGGCGCCCGGCACCCCGCCGTCGGGGTCGAGGCCTCCCCTGCTGGTCAAGCCGCCCAGGCCCGCCGCGCCGCAGCTCTCGGCCGTCAACGTCACGGCGCAGGGCACACCGGGCGGCGGTGGCAGCTCCGGGGGTCACGGAGGTGGCGGCGCACCTCCGCCCCCGTACAGCGAGCGGCCCGACAACCCCCCGCCGTACAGTGTGGACCCGCCGAACCTCAACAATGGTCCGCGGTGCGACGGTTCCACCGAAGACACCGGGAGCCGGTTCGACGCCCGGGAGCTGTCCGACGGCCAGGTGGACGAGCTCACCCACCGGCTGATGGGCCCGATCACCCGGCTGCTGAGGACGGAGCTGCGCATGGACCGCGAACGGATCGGCAAACTCCGGGACCCCCGGCGCTGACGGCACCGGCGACCGCGTCACCGGCCGGCACGTGAAACCGGCCACCGCGGCGGCACCACCGCAGGACCGCAGCACTGAGAACCGCAGGACCGCACCACCGCACCGACCCGCAGGAAGGAAAGCCGCACCCGATGCCCCAGGACCAGGATCCCGGCTCCACCATCTTCTTCAGCCTGTCCATCGACGGAGAGAGCCTGGGCACGTTCAACGGCTGCGAAGGGCTCTCCTCCCAGGTGGAGATCGAGCAGCGGCAGGAGGGCGGCAACAACGGCTTCGTCTGGCAGCTGCCGTCCCGGGTCACGTTCTCCAACATCACGCTGACGCGCCCGCTCACCCCGGACACCTCGAAGGTCGCGGCCTGGATCTCCTCCATCACCACCGGTGTCACCCGGCCCACGGCGCAGATCTCCGCGCTGCGCGCCGACGGTTCACTCGTCGCCCGCTGGGGGCTCATCGATGTGCTGCCGGTGAGCTGGCGCGGTCCTTCGCTGAACCCGTCGAACCCCTCGGTGGCCGTCGAGACCCTGGAGATCACCCACCACGGATTCACGGACTAGGGGGCCGCTCAGATGGCGAGTACCGGAGGCAAGGGCGGTAAGGGCGGCGCGGGCAAGAGCCTGATACGTGCGACGCTCGCGATCCACCAGCCGCCCGTCGGCTACAGCACCACGCCCGGCGGGCTGATCCGCACGTTCAACTTCGACTTCAACCCGTCCCAGCTGGCGCTGAGCCGCCGCGCCCAGTGGAAGACCACCCCCACGGCGGCGGTGCGCGACGGCGCGGTGCCGGAGTTCATGGGGCCCGAACCCCGTGAGATGACCGTCGAGGTGTTCCTGGACACCTCCGACGAGCCGGACAGCAACGACGTCCGGAAGAACGTCGAAGCGCTCTTCTCCTGCTGCGAGGTGACCTCGGCGAGCATCGCGGCGAAGCAGCCGTCGACGCCGTGGGTGGTCTTCCAGTGGGGTGCGTTCTCGACCGCGCGCTTCACCGCGTACGTCAGCTCGGTGGACGCCACGTACAGCCTCTTCAGCACCACGGGTGTGCCGATCCGCGCCACCTGCCAGGTGCATCTGCACGAGATCCCGAGCAAGACCGCCGGGCAGAACCCCACATCCGGCGCGCTCACCGCACGCCGGGTGCACCGGGTCGTCGCGGGGGACTCGCTCCAGTTCCTCGCCTGGCGCGAGTACGGTGACGCCACCGTCTGGCGGACCATCGCCGAGGCCAACGGCATCGACAATCCGGGGCAGTTGAGCCCGGGCACCGAACTCATGCTCCCTGCCGCCGAAGAGGTCGGCCACTGATGACCCAGATCGGTTACTCCAATGTCCTCCATGTCACCATCGGCGGGGCGCCGCTGAACAAGGAGCTCTCCTCGCTGCTGGTCGCGGGCTGGGTGGACTTCGGCGCGGGGGTGCCCGGAGCCTTCCAGCTCACCTTCCGCGACCACAAGAAGAAGGTGCTCTCCGAATCCGGTGCCGACATCGGCAAGAAGGTCGTCATCGCACCGGTCGCCGACGGCCAGGGCGCCCAGTCCCCCCTGATCACCGGTGAGATCACCGGCCTGGAGATCGACTACGACGGCACCGGCACCATGACGGTCATCCGCGGCTACGACGGCGGCCACCGGATGCTGCGGCAGCGGCGGGTGATCGGGTACCGGAACATGACCGCGTCCGACATCGCCCGGAAGCTCGCGGGGCAGGACAAGCTGAAGATCGGCAACATCGATGCCACGAAGGGCATCTACGAGTACATCACCCAGGCCAATGTCACCGACTGGGACTTCCTGTGCCGGCTCGCCGACGAGAACGAACGGGTGCTGTCCGTCGACTCCAAGGGCGAGTTCCAGTTCGCCAAGGCCGACAAGGCGTCCGGCGCCCCGCCGGTCAGCACGCCGAGTGAGAAGAGCCCGTTCGTCCTGGAGGCCGGGGTCGACATCCTGCGCTGCCGCGCCGCCGTCACCTCCGCCGATCAGGTGGCCTCCGCCGAGGCGCGCGGCTGGGACGTGACGGCCAAGCGCGACCTCGTCGGCAAGTCGCCCGCCACCTCCAACCCGGGGATCTCCATCGGCACCACACCGGCGAAGGCCAGCAGCAAGTTCGGGCCCGCGACGATCGTCGAGACGGACACCCCGTACGACAAGCAGAGCGAGGTGAAGAACGCCGCGTCGGCCCTCGCCGACGACGTCACCGCGGCCTTCGCCGAGCTGGAGGTGACCGTGCGCGGCAACCCCAAGCTGCGGCCCGGGGTGCCGGTCGCCCTGGCCGACGTGGGCGACCCGTTCGAGGGCAAGTACACGGTGACCGCCGCCCGCCACTCGTTCGGCGACGGCCGGCACTACGAGACGTTCCTGACGGTCAGCGGCCGCCAGTGGCGTTCGCTGTATGGGCTCACCTCGGGCGGGGCGAGCCCGTCGCCGCGGCTGCCCAGCGTGGCCAACGCGCTGGTCACCGACATCAAGGACCCGCTGAAGCAGGGCCGCGTCAAGCTGCGCTTCCCGTGGCTCGACGACATGTACATCAGCGACTGGACCCGCACCGTGCAGTTCGGCGGGTCGAAGGGCGGCGGCATCATCGCGCCCGACGCCGGGGACGAGGTGCTGGTGGCCTTCGACCGCGGCGCCCTGGACCACCCGTTCGTGATCGGCGGCCTCTACAACGGCAAGGACAAGCCGGGCACCAACGACGTCCAGCCGTACGACCGCACCAGCGGCCGGGCCACCCGGCACACGCTGGCCGACCGCAGCAACAACCGGGTCGACCTGCTCGACCAGCGGGTGGGCGGCAAACGCGGGGTCCGCATCAGCAGCGGCGACGACCGGCTCACCATCAACCTGGACCGCACCAAGACCGAGATCACCGTCGACAGCAGGGGGTCCGTCACCATCAAGGGCACCCGGTCGGTGTCCATCGAGGCGGGCAAGGACCTGTCGCTGAAGGCGGGCGGCAAGATCTCGATCATGAGCGGTGGGATGCTCGACCTGACGGGGTCGGTCATCAACGCCAAGGCCGCCGGTGCGCTCAACATGGAATCGGGTGGCGAACTGGGCCTGAACGTCGGCGGTCTGCTGGCCATCGACGCAATCGGCAGCATCCAGATGAACGCGGTCGCGGACATCGCCATCAAGGCCATCAGGGTGGACCTGCTGGGCCTCGTCTTCGCCAACGACATGCCGGTGGTCTGACATGGCAGAGCAATTCGTCGGCACCGGCTGGGCGTTCCCCCTGCGTATCGGCCCCACCGGTGGCATCGCCATGGTCAGCGGGGAGCGCGAGGTCGAGGAGGCCATCCGGCTCGTCCTCGCCACCGCTCCCGGCGAACGCCCGATGCGACCCGACTTCGGCTGCGCCATCCACGACATGGTCTTCGCCCCCGTCAACGAGGCGACGGCCGGCCGTATCCAGCACGAGGTGTACGTGAGCCTCGACCGCTGGGAGCCGCGCATCGAGGTGGAGGACGTGGAGGTGAGCGCCGGGGAAGAGCAGGGCGTGCTCTTCATCGACGTCCGGTACTCGATCCGCGGCACCAACAACCCGCGCAGCCTGGTCTTCCCGTTCTACGTCATTCCCTCCCACGACGAGCCGTCCTCGGATGCGGGACCGGCCACCGAAAGCGAACGCTGATGGCACTGCCCTCTCCCCACCTCGACGACCGCCGCTTCCAGCAGTTCGTCGACGACGCCAAGCGCTACATCCAGCAGCGCGCCCCGGAGTGGACGGACCACAACGTGTCCGACCCCGGGGTCACGCTCGTCGAGACGGTCGCCCACATGGCCGACCAGATCGTCTACCGGCTCAACCGCGTCCCCGAGAAGAACCACCTGGCCTTCCTGGACCTCATCGGGATCACCCTGTTCCCGCCGTCCGCCGCGCGCACCGACGTCACCTTCTGGCTGTCGGCGCCGCTGGACGAGCCGGTCCGGCTGCCCGTGGGCACCGAGATAGCCACCGCCCGCACCGAGAGCGAGGAAGCGGTCGTCTTCGCCACCGAGCGCGAACTCACCGTCTTCTCCTGCGAGCTGGCGTATCTGGTGGTCCAGCGCAACGGCGAGACCGCCGCCGACCGTACGTCGGAGCTGGCCGAGGGCAAGGACCTGCTCTGCTTCTCCGAGTCGCCGCAGCCCGGCGACTGCCTGATGTTCGGGCTCACCTCGGCCGTCCCGCACTGCGCGGTGGCGCTGACCCTCGACAGCCGTGTCGACGGTGTCGGTGTCGACCCCCGGCAGCCCCCGCTGGTGTGGGAGGCGTGGACCGAGGACGGCTGGACCGCCTGCGAGGTGGACCGGGACGGCACCGGTGGCCTCAACCGCCCCGGCGAGGTCGTCCTGCACATCCCCGGTGGCCACACCAAGTCCCGCAGCGGGCGCCGCGAGGCCGGCTGGCTGCGCTGTCGGGTCACCGAACCCGCCACCGGGCAGCCCTTCTACACGACGTCGCCCACCGTGCGGTCGGCCGAGGGGTTCACCATCGGCGGCACCACCGGCGCCGTGCACGCCGAGACCGTGCGCGACGAGGCGCTGGGGGAGTCCACCGGGCTCCCCGGCCAGCGGCTGCGGCTCGCCGCCGCCCCGATCGTCGGTGACGTACCGCCGCTGAACCTCCAGATCGCCGAGCGCGACGGCTGGATCGACTGGGACGTCGTCCCGCACTTCGCCGCGTCCGGCCCCGACGACCGGCACCTGACCCTCGACGCGGCCACCGGCGAGATCGCCTTCGGCCCCTCCGTACGCGAACCCGACGGCACCCTGCGCCAGTACGGTGCGGTGCCGCCGAAGGGCGCCGTCATCCGCGCCCGCGCCTACCGGACCGGCGGCGGACGGGCCGGCAACGTCGCCCGCGGCGCCGTGCAGGTGCTGCGCAACTCCGTCCCGTACGTCTCCGAGGTCGTCAACCGCGAGGCCGCCAGGGGCGGCGTCGACGGCGAGACCGTCGACGAGGCCAAGGCCCGCGCCCCGATCACCCTGCGCGCCCAGGACCGTGCGGTGACCCTGCGCGACTACGAGGAGCTGGCCCGGCGCGCTGCCCCGGAGACCGCCCGTATCACCTGCCTCGAAGGCGACTCCGACGAACACGGCGCCCATGCCGTACGGGTCCTGGTCGTGCCGCAGGCGGTGCCGGACCCGGGCGGCTGGCTGCGTTTCGAGCAACTGGTGCCCGGCGACGCGCTGCTGGAGCGGATCACCCGCTACCTGGACGAGCGGCGGCTGCTCGGCACCCGGCTCGCGGTGGGGCCGCCCTACTACCAGGGCGTCACCGTTGTCGCGACGCTGCACGCCTTCCGCGGCGCCGACACCGACAAGGTCAGGCGGCAGGCGCACGAGGCGCTCTACCGGCACCTCGACCCGCTGACCGGCGGCGCCCACGGCACGGGGTGGCCGTTCGGGCGTCCGGTGCAGTCCGGCGAGGTCTTCGCGGTCCTCCAGCGGGTGCCGGGCGTGGAGCTGGTCGACGAGGTACTGCTGCACCCGGCCGACCCGCTGACCGGCAAGCGCGGCGACCCGACCGAGCGGATCGACCTCGAATCCCCGTCCCTGGTCTTCTCGTTCGACCACCGCGTCCGGGTCATCGGGGACGGATCGTGAGGGGCTCCGTCGACGGTCTGGGCTCCTCCGCGCCGCTGGGTCTGATGCTTCCCGCGGTCTTCGCCGACGACGAACTCGCGCAGCGCTTCGTCGCCGGTCTGGACGAGGTGCTCGCCCCGATCCACAACGTGCTCGACTGCCTCGACTCCTACTTCACCCCGTCGCTGGCGCCCGCCGACTTCACCCGCTGGCTCGCGGACTGGGTCGGCGCCGAGACGGACGGTGCCGACCGCACCGGCGGACCGGAGGGCGAAGCCGTGCTCCGGGCCGCGGTGGCCGCAGCCGCCCATCTGCACCGCATCCGCGGCACCCGGCGCGGTCTCGCCGAGGCGGTCCGGCTGACGTTCGGCGTCGAGCCGGTGATCACCGAGAGCGGGGCGGCCGACTGGGACGCCCGCCCGCTCGGGCCCGTCCCCGGCGGCCGACGTCCGAGCCTGCGCGTGTCGTTGGTGCTGCCCGACCCGGCCCCCGGCGACCAGCACCGTCTGGAGAGTCTCGTCGAAGCCGCCCGCCCCGCCCACATGCCCTTCACGGTCCAGGTGACCGCGGCCGAAAGGACCCCCGGCAAATGACCACTCAGCCCCCAGGCGACCCGGGACGGACGCGGGAGCGCACCCGCACATGCGCCGAGTGCGGTACGCCCTCCTCGCCCGGCCACTCCTTCTGCGAGGGCTGTGGCGCCGTCCTCAGCTGGTCCCCGGGCGAACGGGCCGCCGCCGCACCGGACCCGGCCCCGGCTGCCGCGGCCGGCGAGGACGACGAGCCGAGCACCCTGCCGGTCCCGGTCGTACGGGGCGGTGGCAGTGGGCGGCAGGACGACGCACCGGACACCTTCGGTGCGGGCGACCGGGCGTCGGGCGACCGTGGCGCCGCGGGCCAGGCCGGCACCGGCCCGGACGCCCCGGCCCCGGACCGCGCGTTCCCGAACCAGGCGGGACCGGGCGGCGCGGCCCCTCACCACGGGACCCCGGACCGGCCACTCCCGGACTACGCGAATCCGGACAACTCTGCCCAGAACAATCCGATCCCTGACAACTCGGCTTTGAACAATCCGGCCCTGGGCCACCCGGCCCCGCCGCCCTCGGCGCACCGCCCCGACGCGGTCGCCCCCGGGTGGGACGCGTCCGCCGGACAGGACGAGGCGGCCCGGGCCGCCGCGGCGGCGGCCGCGAACGAGCGCGCCCGCGCCCTGCTCGTCCCGGTCGCCGACCCGGAACGGCGTACGCCGGCGGCTCCCTCCGTCTCGCCCGTGCTGCCGGGCCGCCCGGACGCCGCGCGCCCGCTCGTACAGGGACCGGCCGCCACGCCCGACGGCGACGGCGGCTACGCCTGCCCCTGGTGCGCCACGGGCAACCGGCCCGACCGGCACTTCTGCCGCCGCTGCGGGATGAGCATGGCGGAGCGCCCCGAGGGCCCGGCCAGGCTTCCGTGGTGGCGCAGGATGTTCGCCGGGAACCGGGAGGTGCCGTGGGCCGGTGACCGGCCCCGGCTGCGCAGCGGGTTCGGCTGGATCCTCAGCTGGGTGGCGGGCGCCGCGGCCCTGGGGCTCATCATCTGGGGTGCGCTCAACACCGGTGCGGCGGTCCAGGCGATCGGCGACCACTTCGCCAAGCGCACTCCGATCGCCCCCGACACCCGCAGCGCCTCGCACTCCTTCACCGGTCACGGCCCGGTCAACGCCTTCGACGAGTACAACAACACCTACTGGGAGCCCGGTGTCTCGCAGGACGGCCGGGGCGAGTGGCTCCAGGCCGGCTTCCAGAACCCGGTCCGGCTGCTCGACATCATCATCACGCCCGGCATCTCCATCCAGGCCGCCGACCTCGCGCACTCCGCCAGGCCGCACCGTCTCGACGCGGTCATCACCCGGGCGAACGGCAAGGTCGTCGAGCGGCACCTCAACCTCGACCAGGGCAGCGGCCCGCAGCGCGTCGACTTCCGTGTCGGGTCGGTCTCCTCGGTCCGCTTCGTCCTGCGCACCGGCTACGGGATCTCGGCCGACAAGCAGGTCGCGATCGCCGAGATCGAGTTCTTCGGACGTGCCGGCTCCACTTCCTGAGGGGCCCTGTCCCGCCCTGTCCGTCCCGTAACAGCACTGAGGCCACCCGGAGTCACTCCGGGTGGCCTCAGTGCTGTTACGGGCGCGGAGAGCGCCCCAGGACCTCGCAGGGCCTCAGTGGGTCAGTGCCTCAGAGCGTGCCGAGCTTCAGCAGCGACAGCAGCGCGATCAGCTGGATCGACGAGGCGGCCAGCGCCTTCGGCCACGGCAGGTCGTGCGACTTGCTCACCATGGAGGTGAAGAGCGCGCCCGCCGCGATCCAGGTCGCCCATCCGAGCACCTGGACGAAGCCGTTCTCGCCGCCGAGGAACACCGCGAAGAGCAGCCGGGGCGCGTCCGTGATCGACATGATCAGCATGGAGAGGCCCACGGTCGGCTGCCACGCGCCGTCGCCACCGAGCTGACGGGCGAGCGTGTGGGTCACCACGCCCAGGATCAGCCCGCCCAGGACGAAGGCGACACCGGTCGTCAGGACGTACGGGACGGCGTTGGACAGCGTCGCGTGGACGGCGTCGTCACGGGCCTGGTCGAACCCGAAGAGCGCGAGCAGCCCGTAGATGAACGTGATGGTCAGCGCGGGTCCCCACACCTTGTGGTCGCGCATCTGCCAGAACGTCGGCCCCGGGCGCATCACGATGCCGCGCAGCAGCTCCTTCCAGTGCAGGCGCGGTCCCGCGGGCGGAGCCGCGGTCTGCCCGGCCCGGTAGGTGTTGCCGTCGCCGTACGGGTCCTCGCCGATGCTGAAGGCCTGGGTGTGACCGGGGTTGTCCGCGCTGCTCGCGTACGGGTCCGCGGGCGGGCCGCCGTACCCGGCCTGCCCGCCCCGGTACGGGTCACCCGGCCCCTGTCCCTGCCCCGGCCCCTGGTACGGGTCCCCGAAGTACTCCGGTTCGCCGTACGGCTGCTGCTGGGCCTGCGGGGGCCACTGATGCTGCTGCGCCCGCGGGTGCGACGGCTGGGGCCCAGCCGCGCCGCCGTACGGCGGAGGCGGTGCCTGCCTGCCGTACGGCTGCTGCTGCGGTCCCCGCTGCTGCTGCCGCTGCGGGTTCTCTTGCGACGTGCGGTTGTCCCGGCCGCGTCCGATCCTGAATCCAGCCACGCTTTCGAACGTACCCGCTTCTGGTGGGCCGGGTGCCGGACCTGGGAGAACAGGCCGGTCTTTGCGGCCGAGCTGTGACATCCCCTAGGGGAACCCGGAGGGGCCTGCCCCCCCCGCCGGTACGGGGCGGAGGGGGGTCAGGAGCTGGAGTGGCGCGGGGCCGGCGGCGGCTGAGGGGGCGGATGGGTCAGCCCGTCATTCCGAAGCCCAGCAGCGGGGTGCCCGCGGCCGACACCTTGGTCGCGGTCAGGCCGTAGCCCTTGCCGGTTGCGGCGAGCTTCTTGCCGTTCGAGTTGAACGTCACGAGGTAGCCGTCGCCGTTGAAGTCGCCGGCGGCGGCCGTGCCGCCGAAGGTGTCGTCCTTCTCGGCGGCGCCGGGGACACCGGCGCTGTTCTGGCTGACCGTCTGCACCTTGGCGGCGCCCGCCCCGGACTTCGAGCCGTACAGGATGGAGACGGAGCCCGCGCCCGACGTGCCGTTGACACTGGCGAGAGGGGCGGTCACCGCCACGTCCCCGTAGCCGTCGCCGTTGAAGTCGCCCCGGGTGCCCGAGGGCGTGGCGGCGGTGGCGGTGCTCGCCGTGACCACGAGCAGTCCGCCGGTGAGGGCGGCGGCCGCCGCGGTGGCGAGGGCGGTACGGAGCTGTCTGTGCATGCGGATCTTCTTCTCCTGCGCCATACGGGGTGCGGGTGCACCGGGTCGGAAGGGGCGCGGACCCCGTGCCGGACATGCGGCAATCACTGCCGCGGGCACGGGTGTTCGGCAGAGGGAAGACCGCCGGTGCCGCCGCATGGTTGTACGGGATGCGGGGGAACCGTGATGGCGGAGTGACCAGCGGGTGAATACCGGGACCGGGGCACGCAGCAGGGCCGGGACCGCCCGACGGCGGCCCCGGCCCTGCTGCTCTGTGGCCCCTACTGCTCTGTGTGCGGCGTTACTTCACCGGCTCGGGCTCCGGTGCGTCCTCGTCGGCCGGGTCGTCGGCCGGGTCGGCGGGGACCTTCACGGAGTCGAGCAGCAGCTGCGCCACGTCGACCACCTGGAGCGACTCCTTCGCCTTGCCGTCGTTCTTCTTGCCGTTGACCGAGTCGGTCAGCATCACCAGGCAGAACGGGCACGCGGTGGAGACGATGTCCGGGTTCAGCGAGAGCGCCTCGTCGACGCGCTCGTTGTTGATGCGCTTGCCGATGCGCTCCTCCATCCACATCCGCGCGCCGCCGGCCCCGCAGCAGAAGCCGCGCTCCTTGTGCCGGTGCATCTCCTCGCTCCGCAGGCCGGGCACCTTCGCGATGATCTCGCGCGGCGGCGTGTAGACCTTGTTGTGGCGGCCCAGGTAGCAGGGGTCGTGATACGTGATCAGGCCCTCGACCGGGGTGACGGGGATGAGCTTGCCCTCGTCGATGAGGTGCTGGAGCAGCTGGGTGTGGTGGATGACCTCGTACTCGCCGCCGAGCTGCGGGTACTCGTTCGCGATGGTGTTGAAGCAGTGCGGGCAGGTCGCGACGATCTTCTTCGTCGCCTTCGCCTTCTTGGTGCTCTCGTCCTCGTCATCCTCGCCGTACGCCATGTTCAGCATCGCGACGTTCTCCTGGCCGAGCTGCTGGAACAGCGGCTCGTTGCCCAGGCGGCGGGCGGAGTCACCGGTGCACTTCTCGTCGCCGCCCATGATCGCGAACTTGACGCCCGCGATGTGCAGCAGCTCGGCGAAGGCCTTGGTGGTCTTCTTCGCCCGGTCCTCCAGGGCGCCCGCGCAGCCGACCCAGTAGAGGTAGTCGACCTCGGTGAGGTCCTCGACGTCCTTGCCGACGATCGGGACCTCGAAGTCGACCTCCTTGGTCCACTCGACGCGCTGCTTCTTGGCCAGCCCCCAGGGGTTGCCCTTCTTCTCCAGGTTCTTGAGCATCGTGCCCGCCTCGGACGGGAACGCGGACTCGATCATCACCTGGTAGCGGCGCATGTCGACGATGTGGTCGATGTGCTCGATGTCGACCGGGCACTGCTCGACGCACGCACCGCAGGTGGTGCACGACCACAGCACGTCCGGGTCGATCACGCCGTTCTCTTCGAGGGTCCCGATCAGCGGGCGCTCGGCCTCGGCGAGGGCCGCGGCGGGGACGTCCTTGAGCTGCTCCTCGGTGGCCTGCTCCTCGCCCTCCATGTTCTTGCCGCCGCCGGCCAGCAGATACGGCGCCTTGGCGTGCGCGTGGTCGCGCAGCGACATGATCAGGAGCTTCGGCGAGAGGGGCTTGCCGGTGTTCCAGGCCGGGCACTGCGACTGGCAGCGTCCGCACTCCGTGCAGGTGGAGAAGTCCAGCAGGCCCTTCCAGGAGAAGTGTTCGACCTGCGAGACGCCGAACACGTCGTCCTCGCCCGGGTCCTCGAAGTCGATCTCCTTGCCGGCCGACGTCATCGGCAGCAGCGCGCCGAGCGCGACACCGCCCTGCGCGTCGCGCTTGAACCAGATGTTGGGGAAGGCGAGGAAGCGGTGCCAGGCGACGCCCATGTCGGTCTTGAGCGCGACGGTGATCATCCAGATGAAGGACGTCCCGATCTTGATCATCGCGGTCAGGTAGACCATGTTCTGGAGCGTGCCGACGCTGGTCCCGCGGAACGCCGCGACCAGCGGGTACGACAGGAAGTACGCGGCGTCGTAGCCGTGCACGCCGGCCAGTGCGCCCTCAAGTCCGCGCAGCGAGTAGATCGCCAGGCCGATGATGAGGATGACGGCCTCGACGAAGTACGCCTGGCCGAAGTTGGATCCCGCGAACCGGGACTTGCGGCCCGGCCGGTCCGGCTTCGAGAGCTGGCGGATCACGATCAGCGTGAGGATGCCGAGCGTCGTCATCACACCGATGAACTCGACGAACATCTCGTACGGCAGCCAGTGGCCGATGACCGGCAGCACCCAGTCGGCCTTGAAGAGCTGGCCGAGGGCGTTGATCAGGGTCAGCACGAGCGAGAAGAACCCGACCGCGACGAACCAGTGCGCGAACCCGACGATGCCCCAGCGGTTCATCCGGGTGTGGCCGAGGAACTCCTTGACCACCGTGATCGTCCGCTGGGCGGGTTCGTCGGTGCGGGTGCCCGCGGGCACGTCCTGGCCGAGCCGCACGGAGCGGTAGATCTGGGCGATGGCTCGGGCGAACAGCGCGACACCGACCACGGCGAGTACCAGCGACACAATGATCGCGGCGAGTTGCATGAGGGCTCCTCGGGCCTGCGAGGTGGGGATCCAGCGGTGACAGTGATTCTCAAGTGGTGACAACAAGTGATTACTAAGCAGTAACTTAATGCAGTCCGTGCTGAGAGTACCCACTTATCCCACTGCGATGTACCAGAGCAGGCGGTGATCTGCGTCGCTCAGGGTCTCCTCATCGGATGTCTTCCGTCCAATCGTGTTACTCACCGCATAGTGGTCCATAACGAACTAGCTTGTGGATCGTTCGAGCTGGGTGCCCCGGTGGCATCACCCCGATACCGCAACCGATGGGCGGCGCATGAGCCAGGCGATCCCCCGTACCGACGGCCCCCAGGACCCTCCCGCCGCCGCGCCCCCCACGGTCCGCTGCGCCGGGATCCCGCTCACCCCGCTCGCCCCGGCGGCGGCCGCGCGGGCGCTCGTCCGCCTCGCGGCGCTGGGCGCGGCGGCGGACGTCCACCTCTGCGGGACGGACACCTTCGCGGACGCCGACCGCGCCCCCGGACTCCAGCGGCTGCTGCGCTCGGCGGCGCTCAACCTCCCTGCCGGTCGTGGCCCGGCCCGTGCGGCGCGGCCCGGCGGACGGCCGGTGGCGCGGGTGTACGGCCCCGACCTGCTGCTCGACACGGTCCGGGCCGCACAGCGCGAGGGGCTCGGCCACTACCTGCTCGGAGTGGAGCGGAACGGGACGGACGGAGCAGCCGCAGTCACCGGCCGCCCGGACGGTGACGAGCTGACCGCCGAACTGCTGGTGCGCTACCCGGACGCGCGGGTCGCGGGCGCCGAACCGCTGCCCGGCCCGGACGCCTCCGCCGACACCTGGGCGGCGCTGGCGGCCCGCGTCCGGGAGAGCGGCGCCCGACTGGTCTGGATCGGCGGGTCCGGCGCAGCCCGGCAGCACAGGGCCGCCGCGCGCCTGGCCGCCCTGCACCCCGCGGTGTACGTCGCGGCCGGCCCGGCCTTCGCCCTCATCCGCGGCGGCGCCCGCCGCGGGCCGCTGCGCGCAGGCTGGCGGCGGGGCGTGACGGGGGTGCGGGACCACTCGCGCTTCCTACGGGCCGCCGCGCGGGAGCGGCGCCGGGGCCGCGGCCCGTACCGCGAACTCGCCCAGCTGCTGGCCGACGCGGAGATCGACCTCGTCCTGGACGCGGGCGCGGACGCCGGTGCGTACGTGGCGGGGCTGCGCCGCGCCGGGTACCGGGGGCGCGTGGTCTCGTTCGAAGTGCTGCCCCGGCCGCGCGAGCACCTGCTGCGGTGCGCGGCCGGCGACCCCGGCTGGTCCGTACTGCCGTACGCGCTGGGCGACGGGAACGGCCCCGACGGGGGTCACCGGCTGGACACCCTGTGGCACGCGGCGACCGCGCCGGGCGAGCGGCTGTTCGTACGGCTGCGGGCCCCCGGCCACGAGGACAGCCTGCTCGCAGGGGCTGGGCCGTACGCGGGGGAGTGCGTCGGCCTGCAGACCCGGGGGGAGCGGGGCGGCCCGCCGCCCGGCTACACGGCGGTGCCGCCGCCGGTGCCCGGCGACGTGGTGCTGTTCCGGCGCGGGTGAGGCACCGGGCCCTGTGCGTACGGACGACGGACAGCGGACATGAAGAAGCCCCGGTGGCAGCTCGCGCTGCTACCGGGGCCACTTCAGTGCTCCACCAGGACGTCAGTGTCCGGAGGTCGGAGGAGCGGCGGTGATCAGCGGCCGTTCCCGGCGCCGTTGCCCGAGAGGATCGGGATGTTGTCCAGGAGGTGCGACAGGGCCTCGTCACCCTTGGCCTGGGTGGAGTTCTCGGTGCACTGCTGGGTCTGCGGCGAGGACAGGATCGGGATGTCCTGGACGGAGACCGGGACCAGGCCGACGAGGGAGCCGAGGTTGGCCTTGGCCGGGAGGGCGATGCAGGGCTTGTTCAGCGAGCCCTGGATGAGGCCGATCTGCGGGCTCATGTTGCCGTACGTGGCCGAGTTGCCGAACGCCTGCTGGGCTCCGTTGCCGCTCAGCGACGTGGTGCCGCCGTCGTGGCCGACTGCCATGGCCGGCGACGCCATCATCGCGCCCGCGCCTGCCATCGTGAGGGTGGCCGCCGCAGTGGCCACAGCCTTCTTGATCATATCGCGTCCTTCTGTTGTCGCACGAGTGCCCGCTTCCGGAGCGCTCTGATCAACTGCCGGACCGGCGATTGGTTCTGGCGCTTCACTCATATGGCTTTGTTGTCGACGGTGCGCGGCGCGCGGGTTGACGCACCCGGCGGCCCGGGACTTTCTCCATTGGGCCGAACAGGTTCCGTGGGGCGTCCGGCCGTGTCGCCGCCCCCGATTGTTCGTTGCGAATCGAGTGAGTCCTGATTCAGGGCACAACATCGAAGAGAAGGTGCAACTCCCATGAACACTGCCAAGAAGGCAGCTCTCGTCCTTGCCACCGCGGGCCTCGCCGCCGGCGGCGCCGCCGGCTCCGCGTTCGCCGACGCAGGCGCCGAGGGTGCGGCCGTGGGCTCGCCGGGTGTCCTCTCGGGCAACCTGCTCCAGGTCCCGGTCCACGTCCCGATCAACCTGTGCGGCAACACCGTCAACGTTGTCGGTCTGCTGAACCCGGCGTTCGGCAACACCTGCGTCAACGCCTGACCCTGATCCGGCTGGTCCGGTGAAGCCCGGTCCCCGGACCGGACAGCAGAAGTGGCGGTATCCGCAGATGGTGCGGGTACCGCCACTTCCGCGTCGCGGCGGGATGCCGGGGACGGGACTGCTACTGGTTGCCCAGCTGCACGCCGCCCAGCATCGGGGTGGCCTGGCGGGCGAGGCCCAGGACCTTCCCGGTCGCGTCACCCTTGCCCGACACCACGCTGTCCGCGGTCTCGGCGACCTCGGCGAACGGAACCGCCGCGCCCTGCGACAGTGCCTCCGCGGCCTGGCCGAGCCCGCCGTTGAGGCTCATGGGCGGCATGGCCGGACCCTCCGCGGCGAACGCGGGAGTGGCCGCGGCCGCCCCCACACCGATCGCCATCATGGAACCGGCGACGACTGCGGCGGCCTTTGCGTACTTCATGTCGAATACCTTTCTCCGGCGGCGCTGTTCACAGCTGCGACTCTCGCGCCGCGGCACCGTCGGAGGGGGGTGCCGGTGCGCCGCCTTCACCACTGCTAACGATCCCTTCCCGTGGGGGAAACCCCGGGACGGCGAACGTTTCCGTGCCTGTTCACAGCGGAAGCGGCCCCGCCGGGTCATGGATGACCCGGCGGGGCCGCTTCAGGGCCTCGCCCTCGCGGGAGAGGCGTTACGTCACTTGTTGACGCAGGTGTTGCCGAACGCCGGGTTCAGCAGCGCGATGATGTCGATGCTGTTGCCGCACAGGTTGACCGGAACGTGAATCGGAACCTGGATGACGTTGCCGGAGAGGACACCGGGCGAGCCGATGGCCGCCCCCTCCGCGCCCGCGTCGGCCATGGCGGGCGCAGCGGCGCCCAGGGCCATCATGACGCCGGCGGCGAGAACAGCAGCCTTCTTGAACTTCATGTCGATCCTTCCCGCAGCGGTGTCTCCCGCATCCACGACCCTCGCGGCGCGTGTCCAGTTGCCTGTTCGTGAACACCACTGCAGGACTGCTAACGACCGGGCCGCCCCGGAGAAACTCCGTGTGGGGCACCGGTGTCGACGCAACCCGAATGCTTTTCGATCCGAATGGGATCCGAATGGGATCCGAATGCCGTCCGCGTCTCCGGCCGACCGGCCGGGGACGCGGACACACGCGTGGCCGCCGCAACGTCCTGTCTGCGGCGGCCACGTGGGAGCAGCGAGGTGATCAGCCCCGGTTCGCCGCACCGTTGCCCGAGAGGACCGGGATGTTGTCCAGGATGTGCGACAGGGCCTCGTCGCCCTTCGCCTGGGTGGAGTTCTCGGTGCACTGCTGGTTCTGCGGCGAGGACAGGATCGGGATGTCCTGAACGGCGATCGGGACCAGGCCGACGAGGGAGCCCACGTTGGCCTTGATCGGCACACCGAGGCAGGGCTTGTTCAGCGAGCCCTGGACCAGGCTGAGCTGCGGGCTCTGGGCACCGTTGGTGGCCGAGTTGCCGAAGGCCTGCTCGGCACCGTTGCCGCTGGCGGAGGTGGTGCCACCGTCGTTACCAATGGCCATGGCCTGCGGGGCCAGGGTCGCGCCGGCGCCGACGATCGAGGCGGTGACGGCTGCGGTGGCCAGAATCTTCTTGATCACTGTGGTCCCTTTTCTGCATTTTTGCCCGGAAGTGGAGCACCCTGATCAACTCCGGGGGCCGAGTTTGGTTCCGCCCCTTCACTCGATTGCCGTAGCGCACGAGTGCGGCGGTCCGCTGGAGTGAGCCCCTTGCGCGCGGGGTGCGCCGTGCTGCGCGGGTTCCGCGGGCGGTGATTGCGGAGGGCGGGCCGCACCCTCTTTTCCGAGCGGCCCCGCATTTCCGCACGCGTTCAACGAACGCTGTTTCAGCGGGGTACGCGCCGTCACCCGTTGGAGAGCTTTTCTGGCAAATGGCGGGGCTATTACCCGCTGCCACAAGGGAATTCAGAGCATTCGGCCCAACGCCGGCACGGTGGTATGCGCGAGTCCGGCATGATTTCCACTCCGCTTTCTGACAAAGTGCACTCCTGCTTGGTCCGATTGGTCGCATTTGTCGAGACGGGAGAGCCAGTCATGCGGAGAACGACGGGTCTCGCTGTGCCGTACGGCTTGGGCGCACCGCCACCCGCGGTGTGTCCCACCCTCCTGCCTCCGGTGGGCCACGCATCCGGCGCATTCGATCCGAAGCCCGTTCTCCCCCGCGGCGCCGGACGCCCGGACTTCCCCTTCTCCGCCGAAAGCCGCGGGTGTTTTCCCGGTGCGCTCCTCGTGCAGACGGATTCGCGTCGCTGAGCCATCCGCTCCGCGCATCCCGGGGAAACCGATCTCCGGGTCAGGTACTACGAGAGCCGCACACGTGCTGCCAGAAAACATTTCTCCCGGACGCCGGATGACGGTATTTCATCTCGTCCAGCCGGTGGACGGCGGAGTCGCCCGCGTGGTCACCGACCTGGTGCGGGCGCAAGTGGCCGAGGGGATCCGGGCGGTTGTTGCCTGTCCCCCCGGTGCCGGTCTGGCGTCGGCGCTCGCCGGGTCCGGGGCCGATGTCCGGCCCTGGGTGGCCGGCCGTTCGCCGGGACCGGAACTGGCCGCCGAGACCGCTGCCGCCGCCCGGCTGATCCGGGCGAGCCGCCCCGACGTGGTGCACGCGCACAGCTCCAAGGCCGGTCTGGCCGCACGGCTCGCCGTGCGCGGGCGCGTTCCGACGGTCTTCCAGCCGCACGCCTGGTCGTTCGAGGCGGTCGGCGGCGGGACCGCGCGTCTCGCGCTCGCCTGGGAGCGGTACGCGGCCCGGTGGGCCGAGCGCGTCCTCTGCGTCAGCGAGGCCGAACGGCGGGCCGGTGAGGCGGCCGGGATCGCCGCCCGGTGGTCGGTGATCCGTAACGGCGTCGACCTCGGCGAGTTCCGCGCCGACGGCGGTGCCGGGACCGAACCGGGTTCCGGGCCAGCGGCGTTGGGCCCCGGGCCCGTCGTCGTCTGCGTCGGCCGGCTCTGCCGGCAGAAGGGGCAGGACGTACTCCTGCGGGCCTGGCCCGAGATCCTCCGCGCGGTGCCGGAAGCCCGGCTGGTGCTGGTCGGGGACGGCCCCGACCGGGAACCGCTGGCCAGGACAGCGCCGCCCGGTGTGCTGTTCGCCGGAGCGGTCGACGGACCGCGCGACTGGCTGCGCGCCGCCGACCTCGTCGTCCTGCCGTCCCGCTGGGAGGGCATGGCACTGGCCCCGCTCGAAGCGATGGCCTGCGGCCGCCCTGTCGTCCTCACCGATGTGAACGGCGCCCGGGAGAGCCTGCCGCCGGGGCACGACCGGCACGGGCTCGTCCCGCCGGACGACCCGCACGCGCTGGCCCGCGCGGTCGGGAAGCTGCTGGCCGACGCCCGGCTGCGGGACGTGCTCGGCCGCGAGGCCGCGGCCCACACCCGGGCGAACTTCGATGTCCGGCACACGGCCACCGCGGTCTCGGAGCTGTACCACCGGCTCCTCGGACAGCACCGATCCACGACGAGGGAGCGCATCAGCCGATGACGATGGACAGCGCACATGCTCCCCACGGCGGCCGGGGCGGTGGCCCCGCCACGGCCGTGCAGCGGCCCGTGCCCGCGATCCACCCGCCGCGCAGCGCGGACGGGCCCCGTCCGGAGCGGGTACGGCCGGTGGGGCCGCGGCGTGGCCGGGCCGCCGTACCGCTGATCGCCGGTGACACCCTGGCCCTGGCCGGCACCAGCGCGCTGGTGCCGGGGCTGCGGCTGGCGCCGCTGGTCCTCGTACCGCTCCTCGCGCTGCATCTGGCCCTGCACCTGCGGGGCGGTCTCTACCGGCGGCGCCTCTCCCCTTCGGCGCTGCTCGAACTGCCCGCGCTGCTCGGCCACGCACTGGTCCTGTGGTGCACGGCCGCCGCGTGCCTCGCGGCCGTCGGGCCCTGGCACGTACTCGACTGGACGGTGCTGGCCACCGCGGTCACCGCGCAGACCCTCATCGGCTGCACGGTCCGCGGCGCGGTCCACCAGCTGGTGCGCGTCGCCGCCGCCCGGCGCAGCCACTCGACGCTGATCGTCGGCGGCGGCCCGGCCGCCCAGCAGATCAGTGCCGCGCTGTACGCGCACCCGGCGTACGGCATGCGGCCGGTGGGCCTGGTGGAGGCCGGGGCCGGCACCGCGGCCGAGGCCGGATCCGCTGCCGGGGACGGGAGTTCCGCACTGCCGGTGCTGACGACCCCGGAGGACATCGGCCGGGCGGTCATCCAGACCACGGTCCGCCACGCGCTGTTCGTCGGCCCCGGCAGGACCGGGGCCGACGACCCCGCCCTCGTCCGGCTGCTCGGCGGACACGGCGTGCAGCTGTGGCTCGTCGACACGTCGGGGCCCGGGTACCGCAGGGTCTCGGCCGACCATCTGTGGGGATTCGCCGTCCGGCCGCTGGCCGTGCCCGGGCACCGTGCGAGCCGCTGGGGCAAGCGCGCCCTCGACGCCTCCCTCGCCTGCCTCGCGCTGCTCGCCGCCGCGCCCGTGATGGGGCTGTGCGCGCTGGCCGTACGGATCTCCGACGGACCGGGCGTCCTCTTCCGGCAGGAACGGATCGGGATGGACGGGCGCCCCTTCACGCTGCTCAAGTTCCGTACGCTGCGCCCGGCCGACGAGCACGAGTCGGCGACCCGGTGGAGCGTCGCCACGGACCGGCGGATGAGCGGTGCCGGCAGCCTGCTGCGGCGGACCTCGCTCGATGAGCTGCCGCAGCTGTGGAACGTACTGCGCGGGGACATGAGCCTGGTCGGCCCGCGGCCCGAACGCCCCTACTTCGTCACGAAGTTCTCCGGCTGCCACCCCGGCTACCGGTCCAGACACCGGATGCCCGTCGGGATCACCGGGCTCGCCCAGGTCAGCGGATTGCGCGGGGACACCTCCATCGAGGACCGGGCCCGCTTCGACAACCACTACATCGACAGCTGGTCGCTCTGGCAGGACATCTGCATCCTGGTCAGGACCGCGGGTTCGCTCTTCCGGCTGGGAGGCAGCTGACCGTGACGGTCCTCTCCCCGGCCCCCGCACTGCCCCGGCCACGCACCGGAAGGCCCGCCCCACCGCTCTCCGGGCGGCTCGCCCGCTGGTGGCCGGTGCTGCCCGTGGCCGCGCCCGTCATCCTGCTGGCCGTCCCCTTCGAGTACGGGAACGGGTCCAGCGCCTCCACCAACATCTCCGTCGCCGACGTGGCTTCGGCGTTCCTGGTGCTGTTCTGCGCGGTACGGCTGCTGCGCCGCGGATCGCGACCGCTGAGCCCGGCCGCCGCCGTCGTGCTGGGCGTTCCGGTGGTGGGGCTGGCCGTCGCCACCGTGACCGCCGCCGACCCGGCGGCCGCGCTCCCCGGCTTCGTGCGCTACCTCCAGGTGTTCGTGCTGGTGCCGGCGGCCGTCGTGCTGCTGCTCAGGGACGCCCGGGACTTCCGGTTCGTGGCCGGGGCCTTCGTCGTACTCGCTCTGGTCCAGGGCGGGTTCGGCGTCTGGCAGTACGCGACCCGCAGCGGCGCCTCCTACATGGGCTCCGACATCCGGGCCGTCGGCACCTTCGGACCCACCGACGTCATGGGCATGGCCACCATCGTGGCGTTCGGGACGGTCGCCGCCACCGGGCTCGCGCTGCGCCCGCCGCCCGGCGCGCCCCGCTGGGTGCGCCCGGCCGCGCTCACCGCCGCGGTGGCGCTGGTGCCGCCGCTCGCCTTCTCCTTCAGCCGCGGCTCGTGGATCGCCACGGTGGCCGCGGTGCTGGCCGTCGTGCTGCTCGCCGGGTTGCGCACGGCGGTACGCGCACTGGCCGCCGTGGTCGCCGTCGTGGTGGTGCTGGTCGGCGGGTTCGGGGTCGGCTCGCAGCTCATCACCGACCGGCTCGGCTCCATCACCCAGGTCACCGCCGCCCCCGACCAGTCGGTCACCGACCGGTACACGATGTGGGCGGCTGCGGTGAGCATGTGGCGCGACGAGCCCGCGACGGGCGTCGGCCTCAAGGGCTTCCCGGCGTACCGGGACGGACACGCCTCGCTGGGGCTCTCGTCGGGCTCCGACACGGCGGGCGCGGGCCACGCCTACCAGCGCCAGCCGCTGTTGTCGCCGCACAACATGTATCTGCTGGTCCTCAGCGAACAGGGCCTCGTCGGGATCACCGCGCTGGCCGGCAGCTGGGCCGCGCTCCTGGTGGGCGGGGCGCGCCGCCTGTACTCCGCGCGGAGACGGCGCGGAGCGGCCGCCGACTGCGGGCTCGTGGCGGTGGGGCTGATGCTCTGGCAGACGGTCGACTTCCTGTACGCGGACATCGGCGGCCCCTCGACCGCACTCACCGGCATCGTCTTCGGCCTCGTCGCCTGGTGGGCACTGGCGGGACCGGATGCGCGGGGCGCGGTGCTGCCGGGTGCTGTGAGTCCGGGCGCCGTGACCGCGGTCGCTGTGGCTCCTGGCCGCGGGCTTCCCGGTTCCGCGCGTACGGCGGACGCCGTGCTTCCCGGTTCCGCGCCTGCGCCGGGCCCTGTGCTTCCGGGCTCCGCGCGTACCTCGGGTCCCGTACGGCCGGGCGCCGTATGAACGAGACCACGACCGGTACCGGCCCGCGCGCCACCGCCCGTACCGCCGTGTCCGCGCCGCCCGGCGCGGTCCACGCGCCGCCCGTCCCGCAGCAGCCGCCCCGGCTCGGGAAGGTGCTGGCCAGGGCCGCCGCGGTCACCGCGGCGCTGACCGTCGCCGGGTCGGTGCTCGGTCTGGTCCGGGACCAGAGCATCGCGCACCTCTTCGGCGCGGGCAGCGACAGCGACGCGTTCCTGATCTCCTGGACCGTGCCGGAGATGGCGTCCACGCTGCTCATCGAGGACGCGATGGCGCTGGTGCTCGTACCGGCCTTCAGCCAGGCGCTGGCCCGGCGCGCCGCGGGGGAGCACCCGGACCCCGTACGGAGCCTGGTCGCCGCCACCCTGCCACGCCTGCTCGTCCTGCTCGGCTGCACCACCGGGCTCCTGGTGCTGGGCGCCCCGGTGATCGTGGATCTCCTCGCGCCCGGCCTCGCCGAGCCGCGCGTGGCCGTCGCGTGCACCCGGCTGACCGCGCTGACCGTGCTCTCGTTCGGGATCACCGGCTATCTCAGCGCGGCGCTGCGGGCGCACCGCAGCTATCTGCCGCCCGCCACGATCTATGTCGCGTACAACGTCGGCATCATCGTCACCATGCTGGTGCTGCACTCCCTGTGGGGGGTGCGCGCCGCCGCTGCCGGGGTCGCCGCGGGCAGCGTCCTGATGGTGCTGGCCCAACTGCCCGCCTTCGTGAAGCACTTGGCCGTACGGTCGGCGGACGGGGTTCTCCTCCCCGGCGCCGCGGCCCCGGCCCGTACCGCACGGCCCGCGCTCCTCGGTATCGGTGTGCTGGCGCCCGTCGTCATCTTCACCGTCTGCCGCCAGTCCCAGGTCCTCATCGAACGGTTCCTGGCCGCCTCGCTCCCCGCCGGGGCCATCTCGCACCTGAACTACGCGCAGAAGGTCGCGCAGGTGCCGATGATGCTGTCGCTGATGATCTGCACGGTCACCTTCCCGGTGGTCGCCAAGGCCGTCGCGGACGGCGAGGGCGACCAGGCGCGGCGCCGGGTCGAGCGTGATCTGGCGCTGGCCGGGGTCGTCGTGCTGGCCGGTACGGCGGTCGTCGTCGCCTACGCCCCGCAGATCATCGACGTCCTCTTCCAGCGCGGCGCGTTCAGCGCCGCCGACACCGCGACCACCGCGTCCATCATGCGGGTCTACGCCCTCGGGCTGCTCGGACAGTGCCTCGTCGGCGCCCTGGGCAGGCCGTTCTTCTCGGCGGCGCGGCCCACCTGGTTCCCGGCCGCAGCGATGGGAGCCGGGCTCCTCGTCAACGCGGTCGCCGGTGCGCTCGCCGTCGGCCCGTGGGGGGTGTACGGCATCGCCGCTTCCAACGCCCTGGGGATCACCGTCACCGCCGGGTTCCTGTTGCGCGGGCTCGGCTCACGGGTCGTCTCCATCCACGTACTTGGTGTCGCCCTGACGCTCGCCAGGCTGTCCGCCGCCGCCGTCGCCGCCTGCGCGGCGGGTCTGCTGCTCGCCCCGCTGGTCCCCGGCGCGCTGCCGAGCCTGGCCGCCGGCTGCCTGCTGGTGCCCGGTGTGTTCGCCGCGGCGGCACTGGCGCTGCGCGCCCCCGAAGTCGTCGGCCTGCTCGACCTCACCAAGCAAAGGTTCCGTCATGTCCGCTGACACGGCGTCACGCGACGCCGCCCCGCCCGCACCCCGGTCCCGTATCCAGCCGTGGATCCTGATGTACCACTCGGTGGCCGACCCGGCCGACGACCCGTACGGCATCACCGTCTCTCCCGAGCGCCTCGACCGCCAGTTGCGCAGCCTGGAGCGGCGCGGGCTGACCGGCGTCGGAGTGGGGACCCTGCTGCGGGCCCGTGCCGGGGGGCTCGGGCGCGGTCTCGTCGGGCTGACCTTCGACGACGGCTACCGCGACTTCACCGAGCACGCCCTGCCGCTGCTGAAGCGGCACGGGTGCACGGCCACCCTTTTCGTGCTGCCCGGCAGGCTGGGCGGCGACAACGACTGGGACCCGCTCGGCCCGCGCAAACCGCTCCTCACCGAGGACGGCATCCGGGCCGCCGCCGACGCCGGCATGGAGATCGGCTCGCACGGCCTGTACCACCAGGACCTCACCGAGACGGCCGACGGCGAACTGCGCGAGGAGACCCGGGGAAGCCGCGAACTGCTGCGCCGAATCACGGGAGTCGAGCCGGATGGCTTCTGCTACCCGTACGGCACCATCGACCGGCGGGCCGTGGACGCCGTGCGCGACGCCGGGTACGGCTACGGCTGCGCCATCGCGCCCGGCCCGCTCGCCGGGGACCACGCACTGGCCCGCACCCACATCAGCCACGCTGACCGGGGTCTGCGGCTGAGCACCAAGCGGGCGCTGCACGGGATCCGGCAGCTGAGGGCCGGTGGCAGCCGGTGAGGGTCCTGCACATCATCACCGGGCTCGGGGTGGGCGGCGCCGAGCAGCAACTGCGGCTGCTGCTGCGCCGGATGCCCGTCGACTGCGACGTGGTCACCCTCACCAACCCGGGCCCGGTCGCCGACGGGCTGCACGCCGACGGGGTATCCGTCACGCACCTGGGGATGGGCGGCAACCGCGACCTCGCCGCGCTCCCCCGGCTGACCCGGCTGATCCGGCGCGGCCGGTACGACCTGGTCCACACCCACCTGTACCGCGCCTGCGTGTACGGGAGGATCGCCGCCCGGCTGGCCGGGGTACGCGCCATCGCCACCGAACACTCCCTGGGCGAGCGGTACATCGAGGGCCGGCCGCTCACCCGGTCCGCCCGCGGGCTGTATCTGTGCACCGAGCGGCTGGGCTCGTCGACGGTCGCGGTGTCGGCGACCGTCGCCGACCGGCTGCGCGCCTGGGGCGTCCCGGCGCGGCGCATCCATGTCGTACCGAACGGCATCGACGGGGCGCGGTTCCGGCACGACCCGGAGGTCCGGGCCGCCACCCGGGCCCTGCTGGACATCCCGGCCGACGCCTTCGTGGTGGGCGGCGTCGGCAGGCTGGTGCCGGGCAAGCGGTTCGGCCTGCTGGTACGGGCGGTCGCCGCGCTGCCCGGGGTCCGGCTGCTGCTGGCCGGGGACGGGCCCGAACTGGAGGCGCTGCGGGCGCTCGCCAGGCGGCTCGGGGCCGGTGGCCGCGTCCACTTCCTCGGCGAGTGCGACGCGCTGCCCGACGGGCCGCACGCCGGGCCGACCGTCCCCGCCGTCCTGGACGCGGTGGACGTCTTCGTCTCCGCGTCCGACGAGGAGTCCTTCGGTCTCGCCACCGTCGAGGCGCTGGCCGCCGGTCTGCCCGTCCTGTACGCGGCCTGTCCCGCGCTCGACGACCTGTCGGCGGAACCGGTGCCCGGCGCGGTGCGGGTGCCGGGCGGCGCCGAGACGATCGAGGCGGCGCTCCGCCACCAACTGGAGCTGGGCGTGCGGCGGCTGGAGCCCCCGGCCGTGGTCGGCCACTACGACATCGCGCGCAGCGCCACCAGCCTGCTCGGCGTGTACGCCCGCACCGTCGAGGCCGCCCCGACCGTCCCGCGCGTACGCCCTCCGTTCGTGACCCCTGTTCCGTAACCCCGTTCCGTGACGCCCCCGTTCCGGGACACCGACGAAGAAGTGAGCCCCATGCCTGATTCGCCCCGAGAAGAGCACCGCGTCACCCCCCGGACCGTCGCACGGGCCGTCCGCCGCCGTGCCGCCGCGCTGCCGTCCTGGTGGCCGCTGCCGCTGTGCGCCCTCGTCGGCGTGGTCGGCGGTGCGTCGTACGGAGCGCTCGCGGCGCCCGACTACGCCGCCACCAGCTATGTCCTGGCGGCGCCCGACAAGGGCGCCGACCCCGCCACCGCCCTCGGCTTCGCCCAGGCGTACGGCCGCATCTCCACCAGTACGTCGACCCTCGCCGCGGCGCACGCCGCGGCGGGCGTCCCGGCGCGGACGCTGGGGCGGCACGTCCGGACGGAGACCTCACCCGAATCCCCGATGATCGGCATCACCGGCTCCGCGACGCGCCCCGGCACGGCCGCCGACATCGCCAACGCGGTGGCCGGAGCGCTCACGGCCGGCGGCAACAGCGCCTCGGCCAGTACCGGCGTCCGGCTGGTCCTGTTCTCGAAGGCCGTCGCGCCGTCGGCCGCCGTCTCGCCCTCGGTGCCGGTCGGCATCGCGGTCGGCGGCTGCGCCGGAGGCCTCGTCGGCGCCCTCGTGCTCCTGGTCCGCCCGCGCCGCAGGCAGTGGAACCCGGGCACGGCGGTCCCGGCGCCCGCCCAGGCCACCGGAGCCGACACGCTCGCCGAGCCCGCCCAGCAGAAGGAACACGTCTGATGGCGGTGGCCGCCGCGACCGGGACCGAGGCCGTGGCCGGGACCGGGTCCGGGGCCGGCCTGTCCGTGACGCTGTGCCGTGACGAACGGCAGTTCGCCGCGCTGGAGACCCCGTGGGCGGCGCTGCACCGCGGCTGCGCCACCGCCACCCCGTTCCAGAGCCACTCCTGGCTGCACTCCTGGTGGCTCTCGTACGGCACGCCCGGCCGGCTGCGCGTGGTGCTCGTACGGCGCGGCGGACGGCTGGTGGGAGCCGCCCCGCTGATGCTCGTCCACCGGCCGCTGCCGCTGCTCGTCCCGCTGGGCGGCGGTATCTCCGACTTCTCGGACGTCCTCATCGACGGCTCGCAGCCGCCCGGCACGCTCACCGCGCTCGCCGAGGGGCTGCGCCGGGCCGCCCGGCACGCCGTGATCGACCTGCGCGAGGTGCGGCCGGGAGCCGCGGCCGAGCAGCTCTACGACCGCTGGCCGGGGGCGCGGCGCAGGCTCAGCGACTCGGTCTGTCTCGAACTGCCCGCCCAGCCCATCGACGAGCTGGTGAAGCGGCTCGCCTCCGCACGGGCCCAGCGGATCCGGGCCAAGCTGCGCAAGCTCGACGCGCTGCGGATCGAGGAGTACACGGTCGCCGAGCACGAAGTGCCCGGCACCATCAGGGAGTTGCTGCGCCTGCACGAACTGCAGTGGCGCGGCCGCGGTGTCACCCCCGAGCACCTCAGGCCGCGGTTCGCCGAACATCTGACGCGCGCCACCCGGCGCATGGTCAGGGACGGCGACGCGGCGCTCACCGAGTACCGGCTGGACGGCGCGGTGGTCGCCGCCAATGTGACGCTCCAGTCCGCCCAGCTCAGCGGCGGTTATCTGTACGGCGCCGACCCCGAGCTCCGTGCGAAGAAGGTCGACGTGGCGACGATGCTGCTGCGGCGCGACGCCCGGCACGCGGCGGAGAGCGGCCGGACCGTCATCAGCCTGCTGCGCGGCACCGAGCCGTACAAGAGCCACTGGCGCCCTGCCGTGGTGACCAACCAGCGGCTGCTGCTCGCGCCGGCCGCGCTCGCCCCGGCGCTGAACCTGTACGCGGCCCAGCTGGCGGGCCGCGACAAGGCGGCTGACGCGGCGCGTTCCCTCGGGCCCGTGGTGCGCGAGTGGCGCACCCGGATCGGCGGCCGGCGGGCGGCAGGCGATCGGTGACCGCCTGCCGCCCGCCGTCCCGCGCCCTGCCGGTCGGCCCGTCTGCCGTCCGGTCACTCCTCCGGCAGGGACACGCAGATCTTCCGGGGCTTGAACCAGGGACTGGCCCACTCGCCCAGGTCGACCTGGACACACCACTGCTTCTGGCCGTTCGGCTCCGGCCGCGCGGGCGGTTTGACACCCGGCTCCGTCGGCTTCGGGGTCGGCTCCGTGCTGGGCTGCGTACTCGGCTCGGTGGTCGGCCTGCCCGGCTCCTGCCCGGCCTCCTGGGACACCGTGGTCCGGAAGATCTTCGACGCGTCGGGGTTCTCGTCGCACTGCCACACGCCGTGCGGGCAGTAGTCCGTGATGGTCTGGTAGAGCGGTTTGTGCGCGTCGAACCAGGCCAGCATCCCGCGCATGTAGTCGGTGTTGTCGCCGTTCCTGAAGAGTCCCCACTCGGGGTAGGAGATCTGCTTCTTGTGCGCGGCGGCGAAGTCGACCTGCGCCTGGAGCCCGTACGCCCCCTTCACCTGGTCCTCGAAGGTGTCGCCGGGCGGCTGGTCGTACGAGTCCATCCCCACGATGTCCACCGTGCGGTCGCCCGGGTAGCACTTCGTCCAGGGGATGTCGTCCCGGCCGCGGTTGGGCGTGAAGTCGAACTTGAACTTCTGGCCGGGGACGGAGCGCATCGCGGTGACGATCCGGTTCCAGTACGTCTTCCAGCCCCGCGGGTCGGGACCGCAGCGCTGGGTGTAGGTCGTGCCGTTCATCTCCCAGCCCAGCACGATCACCGTGTCGGGGATCCCCAGCTTCACCAGCCGGGTGGCCAGCTTGCGGTAGTGGTCGTCGAAGTCGCCCCGGGCGCCCCGGCCGATGAGGTCCCGGACCTCGTCGTCCGACACATGGTCCTCGTTGTGCTGCTGCATGGGCACGTTGAGCACGAACATCCGGTCGGCCTCGGCACGCCGCCACTTCGCCCAGGCTTCGAGGAAGTCGGGCTGCCCCTCGATGTTCGACCAGACGTCACCCGGCAGGTAGGTGTGGCCCACCCGCACGTCCGCACCGCCCAGCCAGCGCGAGAGGTCCGCCATCCGCGCGACGCCCTTCGGCCCGTAGTCCAGGTACGCGCCCACCGCCGGTGCGGCGTCCTCGGGGGCCGCGGGCAGGGGGCCCTTCGGCATCGCCGGTGCGGGCTCCTTCGGCGCGGGGTCCTTCGGCGCCGGGGGTACGGAGTCCTTCGGAGCCGCCGGAGCGGACCCGGTGGGGGACGGGGCGGGAGCGGGCCTGAGCGCTCCGTGCGCGCCGCCCGCGCCGGTCACGAGAAGACCGGTGGTCACGCCCGCGATGCAAGCGCCCCTCAACCGACGTCGTGAATGCGGCATGGGCCTCTCCTCGTTGAACTCGTGGTCTCGTGATCTCGTGAAGGCGGCGGAATCCCGCGGACTCATGAGCCATTGGTCAAACCGTCCACCCGACGGGCCGCCCGGGCGCGCTGCGCTGGGCCATCGGTGCGGTCCGTGACTCCCAGTCAGCTCCATCCAGGTGAAAGACGTGACGTCCATGCCACCGCTCGACGCCGGGCCACCGGTGCCCGCTCTGCTCGTCCGGCTCGACCGGAACCCGCTGCACCACGGCACCCTCGGCGCCGTCAGATCGCTGGGCCGGGCCGGGACCGAGGTCCACGCCCTGGTCGAATCGGCGCGCAGCCCGGTCACCCGGTCCCGCCATCTGCACACCGCGCACCTCGCGCTGCCCGGCCGGACGACCCGGGACCTCTTCCACCGGACGCTCCTGCGGATCTCCGAACGGATCGGGCGCCCCGCCGTGCTGATCGCGATGGACGACATCAGCGCCATCCACACCGCCGCACTCGCCCCGCGCCTCGCCGGGCGCTACCTCCTGCCCGAACAGCCGCCCGGCCTGCCGGGGCGCCTCGCCGACAAGGCCGAACTCGCCGCGCTCTGCGCCGAGGTGGGCATCCCCCACCCGGCGACGGTGATCCCCGGCAGCGCCGCCGACGCGGCCGGCGCCGCCCGGCAGCTGGGGCTGCCGATGGTCGCGAAGTGGAGCAGGCCCTGGCTGCTGCCCGGCGGGCCGGGGCTGCGCAGCACGGCCCTGGTGCACTCGGCCGCCGAAGCGGTGCGGCTGTACGAGCGGAGCGGTGCGGCCGGGAGCCGGCTGCTGCTCCAGCGGTATCTGCCGTACGGCCCCGGCAGCGACTGGTTCTTCCACGGCTACTTCGCCGGCCGCGACCGCTGCCTGCTGGGCGGCACCGGACAGAAGGCCCTCTCCTGGCCGCCGCGCACCGGGCTGACCGCGGTGGGCCGCCGGCAGCCGAACCCGGAGGTGGAGGGCGCGGCCCTGCGGCTGGCGGCCCATGTCGGCTACCGGGGCATCCTCGACCTCGACTTCCGCCGCGACCCGTCGACCGGCGGCTTCCACCTGCTGGACTTCAATCCGCGCCCCGGTGCGCAGTTCCGCCTCTTCACCGACCGGGCCGGGCTCGACGTCGTACGCGCCCAGTACCTGGACCTGACGGGCCACCCCGTGCGGCCGTCCGCGGCGGATCCCGGCCGGGTCTTCGTCGCCGAGAACTATGCGCTGCTCTCGCTGCTGGCCTCCGGGGGCAGGCCCTGGGCTCCGGTCCGCCCCCGGGGCACGGACGGCGGGAGACGGGGCGGCGCCGAGTACGCCTGGTTCGCGCGGGACGACATCCGGCCCTTCCTCGCGATGGGGGCGGTGTGGTGCGGCCGGGGGCTGCGCAAGGGCGCCGGGCTGCTGCGCGGCCCGGCCCCGGCGCCGCCGTACCCGCACGTCCCCGCCACCCGGGTCTCCCCGGACGGCAGTCCGGCCTCCCGGCCCGGCAGCCCGGCGGCGGGGCCGGGACCGGTGACGAATGCGACGGGGGGTCGTTGATCACGGCGTCGCATGGGGAATGAACGTTTCCCTGCGGACTGCCCAGGACCCGCCCGGTCCTGGGCAGTCCGGTTTCCGGGCCGTGGTCGCGGCCGTACGCCCTGACTGATGGTTTGCGGCTGGTTTGCGGCGCGCGGCTCCGCCATCCGGGTGAACGGCCACGGTGGGGGCCCCGGCCCGCCACTAGGGTGCCGAGCCATGACCGCATCCCACACCGCCACAAGCAGTGTCCAGCGCGACCAATTGGGCACCCTCTCCGTGCTCGCCTGGTCCGGCGACCCCGAAACGAACAACCTGCCCTATCTGCTGGCCTATTCACTCGGTGACGGCAAGGACGGTCCCGAGGCGGGCGAGGCCGCCGTACGCACGCTCTTCGGCGAGCTCGGCATCCCGCTCGGCAGCTCGCTGGCCGACGGCTCCCGGGCCGGCTTCCCGGTCAGGCTGCTCGTCGAGGGCGGCCAGGCCGCCGTCAACATGCCGTATCTGAGCGCCCAGTGCCCGGTCCCGCCGGAGTGGCTCCAGGCCGTGGCCGAGCGAGGCGAGGTGCACTTCATCTTCGCGACCAAGCCGTGGCCGGAGGCCGTGCCGGGCAGGCCCGTCTCCGAGGAGGTGCTCAGCGCTTTCGTCGGCGACGAGGCCATGCTCACCACGTCCGCCCACTGCATGCTGCCGGTCACCCAGCTGCGCAAGTAGGGCAGCCGCGGGGCGGGGCCGGGGACGCACGTCCCCGGCCCCGCCCCGTTGTCACGTACGGGCCGTCACCGCGCGGGCGGGTCGAAGGCGAAGCGCAGCGCCCGCACCCTGTTGTCGAAGTTCGAGCCGGCCAGGTCGGGGAGGCCCACCGCGCGGAGCGCCAGCGGGCGGCTCAGCAGCTCCCGGAAGAGCGCCTTGATCTCCTGCCGGGCCAGGTGCGAGCCCAGGCAGAAGTGCGGACCGCCGCCGCCGTACCCCAGATGCGGGTTGGGGCTGCGGGTGATGTCGAAGGTGTCCGGGTCGGTGAAGACCGCCTCGTCGCGGTTGGCCGACGCGTAGTAGAGGACGACCTTGTCGCCGGGCCGGAAGAGGTGGCCGCCCAGCTCGTACTCCGTCCGCACCGTCCTGCGGAACTGGATGATCGGCGTCGAGTGCCGCACGACCTCGTCGACCGCCCCGTCCGCGTACCGCTCGAAGTCCGATGTCAGCAGGGCCCGCTGTTCCGGGTTCTCGGTCAGCAGCGTCAGCGCGTGGGTGATCGCGTTCCGGGTGGTCTCCACCCCGGCCACCATCAGCAGGGAGAAGAACGAGCCCAGACTGCGGGCGCCGAGCCCCTGCCCGTCGACGTCGGCGCGCACCAGCGCGGAGATCAGGTCGTCGGTGGGCCTGCGCCGCCGCTCGCGGCCGAGCGCCGCCATCATCAGATGCATCCGGGCCAGCGCCCGCAGCCCGCGCCCCGGGTCGCGCAGCCGGGCGCCGATGCCGCGCCGCACGCCGGCGTTCTCCGACGCGTGGTCGACGCGGCCCGCGATGTCGGCGCGGTAGCGCTCCGGGATGCCCATGAGATTGCAGATGACCTCGAACGGCATCCGGGACGCCACCGACGCCACGAACTCACCGGGCCGCTGCGCGACCATGTCGTCCACGACGCGCTCGGCGACCCGGCGGATGTCCTCGTCGGCGGCGGCCAGCAGCCGCGGGGTGAAGGCCCGGGAGACCACCCGGCGGAGCTGGGTGTGGTGCGGGGCGTCCAGGTTGACCATGGATTCGCCGAACAGGAACCTGACCCACCCGGCGGGCTCCGGGGTGGTGACACCGGGGGCGCTGGCGAACACCTCGGGCAGCCGGCTGGCCCGCACCACGTCCGCGTGGGTGACCAGTGCGTAGAACCCCTGCCCGGGCCTGCGCCGGGTGGCGGGACGCTCGGTGAAGTACGCGGGCCGGCCGAGCTTTCTGAGCGCGGCGAAGGCGTCCAGCCGTGCGGCGGGGGGCAGTTGCCAGAACGACGGGTCCGCGAGATCCACCTCCGCCGGGTGGACCGTGTGCAGCACGGCCGACTGTGCCGGGACCCTCATCCGTCGATGTCCTTCCCCCGGGCCGAACGGCCCTGGTCCGGCGGTCATCGTTGCGCATCCGCGGCGGTGCGGGCCGCCCCCGGCCGGGCCGGGTGACAAGTTCCCGCCCCGGCGCGGGACATTCCCCCCGTACGGCCGAACGGCGGCCGGGCCGGGAGCAGTGGAGTGAGCCGGAGCCGCTGGTCGGCGCGCCGGTGCGGTGACTTGTCTGAAGAACTGTTTCCTCGTGCCGTCGTTGTCCCCGACGAGGCGCGGCCCGGCGTGCATCACGCGCGGCGGACCGCGCTGACCGGCGGGGTGAACCGGAAGGAGCCAGGATGAGCACGTCCACGCGCGGCACGGCCGGGAGGGAGCGGCCGGGATGGCGGGAACAGGGGGCACGGGCGGGAGGTGCGGCCCCGACCGCGCGGCCGCTGCCCGTGGACCGGCTGGGGCCGATCCCCCGGCGCGGTGTGCTGCGCGCCCTGTTCGCCGTGGGTGCGGTGGGCGGTACGGCCGGGGCGCTGGCCCCGATCGTGCGGGCCGGAGCCACGGACCAGGAGGGCGACGACGGGAAGGGGACCCTGTCGCCGGGGCCGCCGCAGGAGCTGCGGGACGTGTTCGACGAGATGTACCGGGGCCGGCGCATCCGGGGCGGCACGGCGGGCGACTCGACCGAGGTGTCGGTCGACGGCAGGCCGCTGCACCTCATGCGGCGGGCCGACGGCAGCTATCTCAGCATGGTCGACCACTACGAGTCGTATCCGACGCCCCTCGCGGCGGCGCGCGGCGCGGTCGATGAACTGGGCACGGCCCAGCTGTCGTCGACGTCCATGCAGCAGCAGCTCTGACCGCGGAGGTTCCTGACCCGTGTACACCCGCAAGAACCAGAAGCACCTCACCGCGGCCGAGAAGCGGCGGTTCGTCTCCGCCGTCCTTGAGGTCAAGCGCTCCGGCCAGTACGACGAGTTCGTCCGGACGCACGGCGAGTACTACGTGCCGGACGGTTCGCCGGGGAAGCGGGTCGCCCACATGGCGCCCACCTTCTTCCCCTGGCACCGTCGCTTCGTGCTGGAATTCGAGCGCGCCCTCCAGGCGGTCGACCCCGGTGTCACCGTGCCCTACTGGGACTGGACGGTCGACAACACCCCGGCGGCCGCGCTCTGGGGCGACGACTTCCTGGGCGGCGACGGCCGGCGCTCCGACCAGCAGGTGATGACCGGGCCTTTCGCCTACCGCCAGGGGAACTGGGACGTCAACGTCGGCGTGACCGAGAACCGGTTCCTGACCCGTGACTTCGGCCGCCACGAGCGCCCCGTGCCGCTGCCGAGCAGGGCCGATCTGGCCCGCGCGATGAGGGAGCCGCTGTACGACGCGGCCCCGTGGGACTCCACCGTGCCGAACGGCTTCCGCAACACCTTCGAGGGCTGGTCGGTCGGCAACGGCCCGGCCTGGCGCAACCACAACCTGGTGCACCGCTGGGTGGGCGGGGCGATGAACACCGCGACCTCGCCCAACGACCCGGTCTTCTGGCTGCACCACTCCTTCTGCGACCTGGTGTGGGACCGCTGGCAGAAGGCGCATCCGCACGCCGGGTTCCTCCCGGCCAGGAAGCTCGCGCCGGACGACCCGCAGAGCGGCCGGATCTTCAGCCTGGACGAGCCGATGGAGCCGTGGGGCGTCAGGCCGTCGTCGCTGCTGAGCCACGCGTCCCTGTACCGGTACGCCTGAGGGGACCGCGTACGCCCTTCGCGGGTCCGGACACACCTGCGGCCACCCCCTCCGAGGGGATGGCCGCAGATCGCGGGGGAAAGTACTTCCCGCCGGTTCAGCTCGGGCGGACCGGTGGACCGGTCTCTCAGTTGCCGTAGCCGTCGTCGCCGTAGCCACCGTGGCTGCGGTGCTGGTCGGCGTTGACGCAGGTGTTGCCGAACGCCGGGTTCAGCAGACCGATGACGTTGACGGTGTTGCCGCAGAGGTTCACCGGGATGTGGACCGGGACCTGGATCTGGTTGCCGGAGATGACACCCGGGGAGCCGACAGCGGCACCGTGGGCTCCGGCGTCGGCGGCGGCCAGACCGGCGGAGCCGGCCAGGACGGCGCCGGTGCCCGCGAGTACGGCAGCGGCCTTCGCGATACGCGACATTGCGTTCTCCTTGGAACAGTGGAACGGGAACATTCAGGGTCAGCCGCAGCGATTCACGGTCTGACGTGTCGTTCAACGCCGTAGCGCACCGGCGGTAACGGATGACGATCAAAGTCACCGGGGTTCGGTGCGGGGCCCGCGGCCCCCGCAGAAGCGGAAGCATGCTGAGCGATGGCCCATTCGGGGCGATAGGCTCATTCGTGGCATCTGCGGCACCGCGCTGCCCGTGCCGCGCCGCCGCGGCGCTCGGTCACATCCGGCCACACCCCATCCCACCAGGGCTGATGGCATGTTGCGCATAAGGCCGGGATAAAAGTTGAGTGCACTCGACTCAGGCCGGTTGACTCGACAGGATCTGTCGTGCACTCTTGAGCCAGTTCCACTCAAGTCAGCTGGAGGATTCACCATGGCACGTGCGGTCGGCATCGACCTGGGCACGACTAACTCCGTCGTCAGCGTTCTCGAAGGCGGCGAGCCCACCGTCATCACCAACGCCGAAGGCGCCAGGACCACGCCGTCCGTCGTCGCCTTCGCCAAGAACGGCGAGGTGCTCGTCGGCGAGGTCGCCAAGCGCCAGGCAGTCACGAACGTCGACAGGACCATCCGGTCGGTCAAGCGCCACATGGGCACCGACTGGAAGATCGACCTGGACGGCAAGAGCTTCAACCCGCAGCAGATGAGCGCCTTCATCCTGCAGAAGCTGAAGCGTGACGCCGAGTCGTACCTGGGAGAGAAGGTCACCGACGCGGTGATCACCGTCCCGGCGTACTTCAACGACTCCGAGCGCCAGGCGACGAAGGAGGCCGGCGAGATCGCGGGCCTGAACGTCCTGCGCATCGTCAACGAGCCGACGGCCGCCGCGCTGGCGTACGGGCTCGACAAGGACGACCAGACGATCCTCGTCTTCGACCTCGGCGGCGGCACCTTCGACGTGTCGCTCCTTGAGATCGGTGACGGTGTCGTCGAGGTCAAGGCCACCAACGGTGACAACCACCTCGGTGGTGACGACTGGGACCAGCGCGTCGTCGACTACCTGGTGAAGCAGTTCGCCAACGGTCACGGCGTGGACCTGGCCAAGGACAAGATGGCTCTCCAGCGTCTCCGCGAAGCCGCGGAGAAGGCGAAGATCGAGCTGTCGTCCTCGACGGAGACCACGATCAACCTGCCGTACATCACGGCGTCGGCCGAGGGCCCGCTGCACCTGGACGAGAAGCTCACGCGCTCGCAGTTCCAGCAGCTCACCGCCGATCTGCTGGACCGCTGCAAGAGCCCCTTCCACAACGTCATCAAGGACGCGGGCATCCAGCTCTCCGAGATCGACCACGTCGTTCTCGTCGGTGGCTCGACCCGTATGCCGGCCGTCGCCGAGCTCGTCAAGGAGCTCACCGGCGGTCAGGACGCCAACAAGGGTGTGAACCCGGACGAGGTCGTCGCGATCGGCGCCTCGCTCCAGGCCGGTGTCCTCAAGGGCGAGGTCAAGGACGTCCTGCTCCTCGACGTGACGCCGCTGTCCCTCGGTATCGAGACCAAGGGAGGGATCATGACGAAGCTCATCGAGCGCAACACCACGATCCCGACCAAGCGTTCCGAGATCTTCACGACGGCCGAGGACAACCAGCCGTCCGTGCAGATCCAGGTCTACCAGGGCGAGCGCGAGATCGCGGCGTACAACAAGAAGCTCGGGATGTTCGAGCTGACCGGTCTGCCGCCGGCCCCGCGCGGTGTGCCGCAGATCGAGGTCGCCTTCGACATCGACGCCAACGGCATCATGCACGTCGCTGCCAAGGACCTCGGCACCGGCAAGGAGCAGAAGATGACCGTCACCGGTGGCTCCTCGCTGCCGAAGGACGAGGTCAACCGGATGCGCGAAGAGGCCGAGCAGTACGCGGACGAGGACCACAAGCGCCGCGAGGCCGCCGAGTCGCGCAACCAGGGCGAGCAGCTCGTCTACCAGACCGAGAAGTTCCTCAAGGACAACGAGGACAAGGTCCCGGGCGACGTCAAGACCGAGGTCGAGGAGGCCCTCACCGAGCTGAAGGAGAAGCTCAAGGGTGAGTCCGCCGAGGGCGACAATACAGCCGAGATCCGCACGGCCACCGAGAAGGTCGCCGCGGTCTCGCAGAAGCTCGGCCAGGCGATGTACGCGAACGCCGAGGGCGCCGCTGCCGCCGGTGGTGCGCCGGGTGCCGAGGGTACCGAGCAGGCCACCGAGGCCCCTGACGACGTGGTCGACGCCGAGATCGTGGACGACGAGAAGGACGGCCGTCAGGGAGGCGCCGCATGACGGAGGAGACTCCGGGCTTCGAGGAGGAGCCCGACGTCCCCTCCGGCGCGACCTCCGAAGACGCCGCGCCGAAGGCCGCCGGGCCCGACTCCGGGAAGGAGTCGGAGCCGGCGGCCCCGGCAGGGGACGCACAGAGCAGTCAGGACGGTCAGGAAACAGCCCTCACCGCTCAGCTGGACCAGGTCCGCACCGCGCTCAGCGAGCGCACCGGGGACCTCCAGCGGCTCCAGGCCGAGTACCAGAACTACCGCCGCCGGGTGGAGCGGGACCGGGTCCAGGTCAAGGAGGTCGCCGTCGCGACCCTCCTGTCCGAACTCCTCCCGACCCTCGACGACATCGGCCGCGCCCGCGAGCACGGCGAGCTGGTCGGCGGCTTCAAGTCGGTGGCCGAATCGCTGGAGTCGGTGGCCGCGAAGATGGGCCTCCAGCAGTTCGGCAAGGAGGGCGAGCCCTTCGACCCGACGATCCACGAGGCCCTGATGCACTCGTACGCGCCCGACATCACCGAGGACACGTGCGTGGCGATCCTGCAGCCGGGGTATCGGTTCGGCGAGCGCACCATCCGTCCCGCGCGGGTCGCGGTGGCCGAGCCCCAGCCGGGCGCGCAGGCCAAGGACGAGGCGCCGGACGAGGACAGCGGTGGCCCGGACGAGGGCTGACACGCACATCAGTAGCGACCGGAAGGAGGGACGTCGGGGATGAGCACCAAGGACTTCGTCGAGAAGGACTACTACAAGGTTCTCGGCGTCCCGAAGGACGCCACCGAGGCCGAGATCAAGAAGGCGTACCGGAAGCTCGCCCGCGAGCTGCACCCGGACGCCAACAAGAGTGACGCCAAGGCCGAGGAGCGGTTCAAGGCGGTCTCCGAGGCGAACGACGTCCTCGGCGACCCCAAGAAGCGCAAGGAGTACGACGAAGCGCGTGCTCTCTTCGGCAACGGCGGCTACCGGCCAGGGCCCGGCGCCGGCGGCGGCTCCTTCAACTTCGACCTGGGGGACCTCTTCGGAGGTACCCCGGGCGGGGGAGCGGGGCAGCAGCCGGGCGGCGCGGGCGGTTTCGGCGGCGGACTCGGGGACGTGTTCGGCGGGCTGTTCAACCGGGGCGGTCCCGGTACCACCCGCACCCAGCCGCGCCGCGGCCAGGACATCGAGTCCGAGGTGACGCTCAGCTTCACCGAGGCGGTCGACGGGGCCACAGTCCCGCTGCGGATGTCCAGCCAGGCGCCGTGCAAGGCCTGTTCGGGCACCGGCGACAAGAACGGCACCCCGCGGGTCTGCCCGACCTGCGTCGGCACCGGCCAGGTGTCGCGCGGCAGCGGCGGCGGTTTCTCACTGACCGATCCGTGTGTGGACTGCAAGGGCCGCGGGCTCATCGCCCAGGACCCCTGCGACGTCTGCAAGGGCTCCGGGCGGGCCAAGTCCTCCCGGACCATGCAGGTCCGGATCCCGGCGGGCGTCTCCGACGGCCAGCGGATCAGGCTGCGCGGCAAGGGCACCCCGGGCGAGCAGGGCGGCCCGGCCGGTGACCTCTATGTGATCGTGCATGTCGACGCCCACCCGGTCTTCGGCCGCAGGGGCGACAACCTCACCCTCACCGTGCCCGTCACCTTCACGGAGGCGGCGCTCGGCGGCGAGGTCAAGGTACCGACGCTCGGCGGACCCCCGGTCACGCTGAAACTGCCGGCGGGTACGCCCAACGGCCGTACGATGCGGGCCCGGGGCAAGGGCGCCGTACGCAAGGACGGCACCCGGGGTGACCTGCTGGTCACCGTCGAGGTCGCCGTACCGGCGGATCTCAGCGACAAGGCACGGGAGTCGCTGGAGACCTACCGCGACGCGACCGCGGGGGAGGACCCGCGCGCGGAGCTTTTCCAGGCCGTGAAGGGAGCTTGAGATGAATGGCCGCCGAGGACGCCGTGACCCCTCCATGGGGTACGAACTGACTGACGAGACCCCCGTGTACGTCATCTCGGTGGCCGCTCAGCTCTCGGGCCTGCACCCGCAGACCCTGCGCCAGTACGACCGTCTCGGCCTGGTCTCACCGGGCCGGACGGCCGGCCGGGGGCGGCGGTACTCGGCCCAGGACATCGAGCTGCTCCGTACGGTGCAGCAGCTGTCCCAGGACGAGGGCATCAACCTCGCGGGCATCAAGCGCATCATCGAGCTGGAACACCAGGTCGCCGCGCTCCAGGCCAGGGTCGCCGAGCTCTCGGCGGCCGTGGACGGCGCGGCGGTGGCCATGCAGCAGCGTGAGGCGCAGGTCCACGCCTCGTACCGCCGCGACCTGGTCCCGTACCAGGACGCGCAGCAGACCAGCGCACTGGTGGTCTGGCGGCCGAGGCCGAAGCGGTCACCGGAGTAGCTCAGTTCGCGTGTGTGAGGGGTCGTCACCCGGAGGGGTGGCGGCCCCTCATGCGTGTTCCTGGCCGTCGAGCATCCCGGACTGGGCGATGCGGACGCCCAGTTGTACGCGGTTCTGGGTGCCGAGCACGGTGGAGAGGTGGGCGATGTGGGTGCGGCAGGTGCGGACGCCGAGGTGGGGCGGAGAGACGCGGGGCAGTCTCTTCGCGCGGTGGCAGACGTCAGCTTCCCTGCTTCAGGATGCCGGACTGCGCGATCAGATAGCCGAGTTGGGCTCTGCTGCTGCTGCCCAGGGATGCGGAGAGTTTGGCGACGTGGGCCCGGCACGTCCGTACGTTCATGCCGAGGCGCCGGGCTATGGCCTCGTCGACATGTCCCTCGACCAGGAGTTGGGCGATGGAACGCTGGACCCCGGACACGCCTTCGGGGGTGGGGTTGTACGGGATCTCGTCGAGCAGCGGTGTGCCGCGCCGCCACAACTGCTCGAAGACCTTGATGAGGTACTCGACGAGTCCGGGATGCCGGAGTTCCAGGGCCACCCGGCGGTCGTCGCGCGCGGGGATGAAGGCGACCGTGCGGTCGAAGATGATCAGGCGCTCGATGAGCTCTTCGAGGGTGCGGATTTCGGCCTTGCCGCCGGATATCCGGTCGACGTAGGCGAGCGTCCCCTGGCTGTGCCTGACGGTGTGCTGGTACAGCGTCCGTATGCTGACGCCGCGGTCGATCAGGGGCCTGTCCCGCTCCAGCGCCTGAATGAGGACGTGCTCGCTGCGTCCGCCCCCCGGCTGGACCGTCAGCATCTCGGTGCCGCACTCGGCGGTGGCGAGGTTGAGGGCCGCGTTGATCCTGTCGAAGCCCTCCAGCACCGTGATCGCGTGGGTGCTTGCCGGGGTCTGGGCGCTGAGGGCCATGAACGGCTCGAAAGAGTCCGTCAGCTCGACAGACAGCCGTCTGCGGTCCTGGATCTCGCGCTCGATCGGATGCAGCCGCTGGGCAAGCGCGATGGAAGGCAGAACCGGCCGGAGCCAGTTCACGTCGTCGGGATCCGGGTGCAACAGCGCCAGTTCCACCAGGCACGGCGCTGATTCCACCTCGATGCGGGTGACGCGTCCGGTAGTCAACGCACTGGCATAGAGGCGGGCCCCCTCGTCGCACAAGTCGGTGACGGCGTGAGGGTGTGTCGGTTGTGTGGTGTTACAAGGCAAATCTCCACCCCCCAGGGTCCTGAACGTGCAAGAACATGATGCATCGTGCGTGTAGCGCTGACGTGCCGGAATAAGCCATCGTCTTGTGATGCGGGGGAGAAGACACCATCAAGTGAGGACGAAGCCGACTATGTACAAGATATTGCTTCGCTCGGCGCTTGCCGTTGCTTTCTCCGTGCCCTTGGCGTTCGGTGTTCTGGGTGGGGCGAGCCTCGGTGCGGGGGCCGACAAGGCTGCCGCTTCGTCGGACAGCGGCTGGGACATTGTGCACGCGGCGCCTCCGCCCATGGACAGCGGCTGGGACAGCTCTTCGGCATCGGCAAGCGCATGACCGTCCCACCGGACGACAGAGTCTTCCAGCGCGAGATGGCCGTCGCCTACCGCTCCGGGTGGCATTTCATCGACCTCGTCACGGCGATTCCGCGCCGTGGTGACTCGTTGATGGTCACCCTGTTCGGTGAGCCGGTGGTCGTCGTACGCGAGGACGACGGTGACGACGGTGACGTCCGCGCCTACCGGTGCCTGCGCAAGCCCCGCGGCGCCCCACAGCCTGTTCGCTGTGCCATCCGTTACGGCATGGTGTTCGTGAACCTCGACCGGCGTGACCACGAGTTGTTCGACGCCGAGCCGACCACAGCTATCCCCCGCAGTGCCTGACGCGATTCCCCCGGTGCAACAGATCGCTCAGGTGCTTCCCCCACACAGCGGCGCCACCGTGACCTGAACACGGTGGCGCCGCTGTGCTGCGCCCGGACCCGGGCGGGCCGTTCGGGCCGGACGCCGGTCAGGCGCGGCCCATCGCCCGTTCGACGCTGATCTCGATCAGGACCCGGTCCGGGTTCTCGGTCGGCGTACGCCCGTAGCGCTCGGCGTAACGCCGTACCGCCTCGGCGACGGCATCCGGCTCCGTGCGGACCCGCGCGCGCCCCTCCAGCGTCGCCCAGCGCCCCGGCGCCACCTGGCAGACCGCGACCCGCGCCCCCTCGGGGCCCGCGGCCAGGACGTTCGCGACTTTCCGCGACTTCTTGTTGGCGATGACCCGGGCGATCCCGGCCTCCGGTTCCCACGTCACGCCGACCGGCACCAGATGCGGTGAACCGTCCGGGCGCGGGGTCGTCAAGGTGCAGCGATGGAATTCGCGCCAGAAGCTGAGATAGGGCGGATCGGGGTTCCGTGGGTCAATGGCCATGGGCGCGAACCTACCCGGCTCCCGCCGCGTCCGATGGGGCAGAGATCCTGTCGGACAGGGGCGGTGGCCCTGTCCAATGCATGTTGAGTGGAATAGACTCAACTTTATGTACGTTGCTTGGGTCTAGGCACGCTGGAGCCAGGCCGGCTCGTTCTTGGCCGGCCGGCCGGCCGGCCAAGGCCATGATCCTGACGCATCGCACTGAGTCACTGCAGGGACGGACCCGCCCCGCGAGGAGGAGAGCGCACACGTGGACGCCGAGCTGACCAACAAGAGCCGGGACGCGATCACCGCGGCCAACAGCCGCGCCGTGTCCGACGGCAACCCGGACCTGACCCCCGTACATCTGCTGCTCGCCCTGCTGGAGGGCGAGGACAACGAGAACGTCATCGACCTGCTGGCCGCTGTCGAGGCGGATCAGGCGGTCGTCAGGTCCGGGGCCGAGCGGCTGCTCGGCGGGCTGCCCAGCGTGGCCGGGTCGACGGTCGCGCCCCCGCAGCCCGACCGCGAGGTGCTCGCCGTCATCGCGGACGCCTCGCAGCGCGCCAAGGAGCTGGGGGACGAGTACATCTCGACCGAGCATCTGCTCATCGGGATCGCCGCAAAGGGCGGCCAGGCCGGCGAGCTGCTGACGCAGCAGGGCGCCGGTGTGAAGAAACTGCTGGAAGCGTTCGAGACGAGCAGGGGAGGGCGCCGGGTGACCACCCCCGACCCCGAGGGTCAGTACAAAGCACTGGAGAAGTTCGGTACGGACTTCACGGCAGCCGCACGGGACGGCAAGCTCGACCCGGTCATCGGGCGGGACCACGAGATCCGCCGGGTGGTGCAGGTGCTGTCCCGGCGCACCAAGAACAACCCCGTGCTCATCGGTGAGCCGGGCGTCGGCAAGACGGCCGTCGTGGAGGGCCTCGCCCAGCGGATCATCAAGGGCGACGTGCCGGAGAGCCTCCGGAACAAGCGGCTGATCTCGCTCGACCTGGGGGCGATGGTCGCGGGTGCCAAGTACCGCGGCGAGTTCGAGGAGCGGCTGAAGTCCGTCCTGGCCGAGATCAAGGACAGCGACGGGCAGGTCATCACCTTCATCGACGAGCTCCACACCGTCGTCGGCGCGGGCGCGGGCGGCGACTCCGCGATGGACGCGGGCAACATGCTCAAGCCGATGCTGGCCCGCGGTGAGCTGCGCATGGTGGGCGCGACGACCCTGGACGAGTACCGCGAGCGCATCGAGAAGGACGCCGCCCTGGAGCGGCGCTTCCAGCAGGTGCTGGTCGCCGAGCCGTCGGTCGAGGACACCATCGCGATCCTGCGCGGGCTCAAGGGCCGGTACGAGGCCCACCACAAGGTCCAGATCGCGGACGCGGCCCTGGTCGCCGCCGCGACCCTCTCCGACCGCTACATCACATCGCGCTTCCTCCCCGACAAGGCCATCGACCTGGTGGACGAGGCCGCGTCCCGGCTGCGGATGGAGATCGACTCGTCACCCGTCGAGATCGACGAGCTCCAGCGCGCCGTCGACCGGCTGCGGATGGAGGAGCTCGCCCTCAAGAACGAGTCGGACGCCGCGTCCAAGCAGCGCCTGGAGAAGCTGCGCCGCGACCTCGCCGACCGTGAGGAGGAGCTGCGCGGACTCACCGCACGCTGGGAGAAGGAGAAGGAGGGCCTCAACCGCGTCGGTGAGCTGAAGGAGCGCATCGACGAACTCCGCGGCCAGGCCGAGCGCGCCCAGCGCGACGGCGACTTCGACACCGCGTCGAAGCTGCTGTACGGGGAGATCCCGGGCCTGGAGCAGGAGCTGGAGGAGGCCACCGAGGCCGAGCAGGAGGCCGCCAAGACCGCCGACACCAAGAGCACCATGGTCAAGGAGGAGGTCGGCTCCGACGACATCGCCGACGTGGTCGGCTCCTGGACCGGCATCCCGGCCGGCCGCCTCCTGGAGGGTGAGACGCAGAAACTGCTGCGCATGGAGGACGAGCTGGGCCGGCGCCTCATCGGCCAGACCGAAGCGGTCCGCGCCGTCTCGGACGCCGTACGCCGCACCCGCGCCGGGATCGCCGACCCCGACCGGCCCACCGGCTCGTTCCTCTTCCTCGGCCCGACCGGCGTCGGCAAGACCGAGCTGGCCAAGGCGCTCGCCGACTTCCTCTTCGACGACGAGCGGGCCATGGTCCGCATCGACATGAGCGAGTACGGCGAGAAGCACTCGGTGGCCCGGCTGGTCGGCGCGCCGCCCGGCTACGTGGGCTACGAGGAGGGCGGCCAGCTCACCGAGGCGGTGCGCAGGCGCCCGTACAGCGTGGTGCTGCTCGACGAGGTGGAGAAGGCCCACCCCGAGGTCTTCGACGTCCTGCTCCAGGTCCTCGACGACGGACGCCTCACCGACGGCCAGGGCCGCACGGTGGACTTCCGCAACACCATCCTGATCCTGACCTCGAACCTCGGCAGCCAGTACCTGGTCGACCCGCTGACCAAGCCGGAGGAGAAGAAGAAGCAGGTCCTCGACGTCGTACGGGCATCCTTCAAGCCCGAGTTCCTCAACCGCCTGGACGACCTGGTGGTCTTCTCCGCGCTGTCGGCGGACGAGCTGGCGCACATCGCGGGCCTCCAGATCGAACGGCTGGCCAAGCGCCTCGCCGACCGGCGGCTCACGCTGGACGTCACCCCCGACGCGCTGGCCTGGCTGGCGGAGGAGGGCAACGACCCGGCGTACGGCGCCCGGCCGCTGCGCCGGCTGATCCAGACGGCGATCGGCGACCGGCTCGCGAAGGAGATCCTCGCGGGCGAGGTCACCGACGGCGACACGGTCCGGGTCGAGCGGGTCGGTGACGGCCTGATCGTGGGGCGCGCGGAGCCCGCCGTCGAGCGGGCGGGCTAAGCCGGGAGCGGACACCGGCCGACAGGGCGGGGCGGGGCTTGCCACGCCCCGCCCGGCATGAGAGAGGATGGCGGGACTCGTACGAAGGGCAATTCAAGATGACCATCGACCCGTCCTCCATTCCGAACTTCGGGGGCCAGCCCGATCCGCAGGATTCAGGACCGGCGGGCCCCGTCGTTCCCGACCAGGATCTGGTCAAGCAGCTCCTCGAACAGATGGAGCTGAAGTACGTCCTGGACGACGAGGGTGACCTCGCCGCGCCGTGGGAGGAATTCCGCACGTACTTCATGTTCCGCGGTGAGGACGACCAGCAGGTCTTCTCGGTGCGGACGTTCTACGACCGCCCGCACGGCATCGAGGAGAAGGTCCAGCTCCTTGAGCTGATCGACGACTGGAACCGCCGCACACTGTGGCCCAAGGTCTACACGCACACCCACGACGACGGCAGCGTCCGGCTCATCGGTGAGGCGCAGATGCTCATCGGCACCGGCGTGGCCCTGGAGCACTTCGTGTCGTCCACGGTCAGCTGGGTCCGCGCCTCGATCGAGTTCGACAAGTGGCTCGTCGACCAGCTCGGTCTGGAGCAGGACCTGGAGTCCGGCAAGGGCGACGACCAGCCGGGCGACGACGCCTGAGCAGCCCGTGCGGAGAGCCCGGCCGGAAGGCGCTTCGGCGCCGTACCGGCCGGGCTTTCCCATGCCGGGCTGCACTGAAGGACGATGCCGGTGGCCGTGGGGGCGGTAGGCCGCTGCTGTACGCGGTCCCGCGCGCCGTTCGCGCGCCGTCGGGTGGCCCCACGCGATCCGCGCGCCGTCGGGTGGCCGGACCGGGACGTGCGGCGTGCGGGCGGCCGACCGGCCGGCCGCGGTCAGCCCTGCTTCAGCGCGGCCATGCCCTTCTGCATGTCCTCGGTGTTCATCACGGGCTGGATCTCGATCTCCGCGCCGAGCGTCTGGAAGAGCGGCTCCACGATGGCGGGCAGCAGTGAACTGTCCTGCATGTCGAAGACGAAGGTGCAGGCCCGCCCGCCCTTGATGGGGCCGAAGTAGGCCGCCTCCGGCTTGAGCCGGTCCGCCAGGGCCTGCATGATCTTCGGCAGGGTGCCGTTCTTGACCGCCTCGTTCGTGACCTGCGTGTCCATGCGCGCTCGCAGCATGACCCTCATGGCACCGCTCCTTCCGCCCACCGCGACCGGCGCGGTCCGGCCCGCGCTCCCTGAGACCCGGTGACGTCCGGCTCAGCCTTGCCCCGGGCGATCGGGGCAGCAACATCTCGGGCCCCATCCGTGGTCGCGTTCAGCCCCGGAAAGCGCGCTCCAGCCGGCCGCCCGCGTCACGGAGCACGTCGTCCCGCTTGCAGAACGTGAAACGAACTTGGCTGCGGCCCGCCTCCGGGTCGTCGTAGAACACCGAACTGGGCACCGCGACCACGCCGCACCGCTCCGGCAGCGCCCGGCAGAACGCCAGGGCGTCCTTCTCGCCGAACGGTGCGATGTCGGTGGTGATGAAGTACGTGCCCTGCGGCTCGTACACGGTGAATCCGGCGGCGCGCAGACCCGCGTCGAGCAGGTCGCGCTTGCGCAGCAGATCGGTCCGCAGGGTGGTGAAGTAGCTGTCCGGGAGCCGCAGGGCCTCGGCGACGGCGTACTGGAACGGTCCGGCGCTCACATAGGTCAGATACTGCTTCGCCGTGCGGACCGCCGCGACGAGGGCGGGGGACCCGGTGACCCAGCCGACCTTCCATCCCGTGAACGAGAACGTCTTGCCGGCCGACGAGATGGAGACGGTGCGCTCGCGCATGCCGGGCAGCGCCGCGATCGGGTGGTGGGCGCCGTCGAAGACCAGGTGCTCGTAGACCTCGTCGGTGACCACGAGCAGATCGCGTTCGCGCGCCAGTTCCGCGATGGCCGCCAGCTCGCCGGGGGTGAGGACCATACCGGTGGGGTTGTGCGGCGAGTTGAGCAGCAGCAGCCGGGTGCGGGGCGTGACGGCGTCCCGCAGGGCGTCGAGGTCGGGCCGGAAGTCCGGGGCACGGAGCGTCAGCGGTACGCGGACGGCGCCCGCCATGGCGATGCAGGCGGCGTACGAGTCGTAGAACGGCTCGAACGCGATGACCTCGTCGCCCGGTTCCAGCAGGGCGAGCATCGCGGCGGCGATTCCCTCCGTGGCCCCCGCGGTGACCAGGACCTCGGTGTCGGGGTCGAGGCCGATGCCGTAGAAGCGGCGCTGGTGGTCGGCGATCGCCGAGCGGAGCTCCGGGATGCCCGGGCCCGGCGGGTACTGGTTCCCCTTGCCCTCGCGCAGCGCCCGGACCGCGGCCTCGCGGACCTCCTCCGGACCGTCGGTGTCCGGGAAACCCTGCCCCAGGTTGATCGCGCCGGTGGCTGTGGCCAGCGCGGACATCTCCGCGAAGATCGTCGTGCCGAGTCCGTCCAGCCGGCGGTTGAGCAGCGGCCGTCCGCCGAGGTGTCCCGTGGAGCTTCCCGTAGTGGTCATGGCGGCCATCCTGCGCCGAACCTCTGGACTTCCTCAACTCCTGCTTGAGCCCGCGTGTACCGGGGATTGGCCTGTCACACGAGAAGCCCGGCAGCCGGGCGGGGGCCTACGGGGGACCCGCTCCGCCGGGCGGAGGAGGGGTGAGGGCCGTGGGCTTTTTCATCTTGGCAGTGGTGGTGATCGTGCTGGTCGCGCTGGTGGCCGCGGACCGGAAGCGGGGCGGGCGCAGGGGCGGCCGGAGCCGTTCGTCCGCCGCCGGTGGCGTCGCGGGCGGTACGGCGGGCGGCAGCTGGTGGGCGGGGGACAGCGGTTCCGGTGGTCACCACTCGGGCGGTCATTCCGGTGGTCACCACTCCTGCGGTGGTGGCGGCCACTCGTCCTGCGGCGGCGGGTCGTCCTGCGGGGGCGGTTCGTCGTGCGGTGGAGGCGGAGGCGGCTGCGGCGGCTCCAGCTGATACCGGCTGTTATTCAGGCAGTTGTCCGGGCAGTTGTCCGGGCTGCTCTTCATGCGGTTCCTCGGGCGGTTCTCCGGGCGGGACGTCCCGTCCCTTCCCGGCCGGACTCCCCAGCGCGCCCGTCGGGTCAACCCCCGGCGGGCGCGCCTCTGTTCGACCGCACCGCACCGCACAGCACCGCCGCGCCCGCTCCGAGCGCCCTGGCACCCGCTGTTGTGACCCATCTCTCAGTCCGTCCGCTCGGCTGCTCGCAGCCCGGCAGGAGACCGCACAGCGTGCCCCACGGCTCACCTCACGGCTCATCCCGCACCCCCTCACCGCCGGTTTGTTGAACGTATGAACAGCGGAGCCCCCGGGGGGATGGAAACCCCGTCAAGTTGGGTAAAAACGCTGTGAGCGTCGCGTACTTCGTGATTCCCTCCATGTGAGAAGAAGCAGCCCTCGGACCTGAGACCTGACCGTGGCCCATGCCGGCGTCTCTTTCCCTGACACCTGCTCCGGGGAGACCCCCGTCCATCTGCCGATTGTGTGTTTGCGGAGCCCACCCATGCTCACGACCCTCAGTACTGCCTACACCGACACTCGCGCCGCCGATCTGGCCTGGGCGCTGGGCCGCGAACCGCTGCCCGCGCTCGCGGTCCTCGATCTCGAACTCGGCGGCGCCAAGCTCCAGATGAGGCTGCTCGGCGCCTCCCACCAGGTGCTTCTGGAGGAGGAGGGCGGCGCCTGTTCCGAGACCGTCGCCTGCATCCCGGGAAGCAGCACTCCTTTACCGCTCGGCGTCGCGGAGCGCGTCGGTGACTGGGGATACGAGTTCTCGGCCTGCGTCGAGACGCTCTCGGCCTGCTCGTTCGCGGGGCGCGCGCAGGAGTTGCTCGCGCTGGTCGCCGACCATCCGAACGGCCTTGCCGGTACGTTCCCGGGCTCGCCGCACGCCTTCACCGCGATGCTCGCGCAGCGGCGCGAGGGCCAGGTGCACTGGCGCACCTGGCATGCGTACCCGCAGGAGGGGCAACTCGTGGTGACCCGCACGCGAGTTGGGGTGCGTATCCCCGTCGATGCCTGATTGCACCCTTGCGGGTGACAGTTCGTGTGTGTCGCGTGACGTAGCGTTCGCAGCATGATCGACCAGTCCGCGCCCCCCGAAACGCAGGCTGCGCGGCTCTCCGTACGCCCGGGGACCGGCAGGCTGCTGGTGCTCGCCACGGTCTTCGTCTGCGCCGCCTGCGGACTGGTGTACGAGCTCGAACTGGTCGCGCTCGCCTCGTACTTGATTGGGGACTCCGTCACCCAGGCGTCCGTCGTGCTGTCCGTCATGGTCTTCGCGATGGGGATCGGCTCGCTCCTCGCCAAACGGCTGCGGGTCCGCGCCGCCGTGGGCTTCGGGCTCGTGGAGGCGGCACTGGCGCTGATCGGCGGCGGCTCGGCGCTCGTGCTGTACGCGTCGTTCGCCTGGGCGGGCGGCGGCGGTTCGCGGTATGCCCTGGTCGGTTTCTCGCTGGCGATCGGGGTGCTGATGGGTGCCGAGATCCCGCTGCTCATGACGCTGATCCAGCGGGTGTCGCGGCAGGACGCGGGCGGCGCCGTGGCCGACCTGTTCGCGGCGGACTACGTGGGCGCGCTGGTCGGCGGTCTCGCCTTCCCGTTCCTGCTCCTCCCCGTGCTCGGCCAGCTCACCGGGGCGCTGCTCACCGGCACGGTCAACGCCGTGGTCGGCGGGGCGCTGGTGCTGTGGCTCTTCCGGCGCGACCTGACGACGCGGGCCCGGTGGTGGCTGATCCTGGGGAACGTGCTGGTGCTCGCCGTGCTGGCCACCGCCACGGCGCTGGTGAGCGACTTCGAACTGGCGGCGCGGCGGGCGGTGTACGGGGCGCAGGTGCGGGTCGCCGAGCAGACCCGCGTCCAGGAGATCGTCCTGACCCGGTCCGCGCACGGCACCCTGGACCTCTTCCTGGACGGCAGGCTCCGGGTCGACGGCGCGGACGAGCGGCAGTACCACCGGGCGCTGGTCGACCCCGCGATGCGCGGCCCCCACCGGAACGTGCTGATCCTGGGCGGCGGCGACGGCCTCGCGGCCCGCGAGGTGCTGCGTCACCGGGGGGTGGCGTCGGTGACGCTGGTCGAGCTGGACCCGGGTGTCGAACGGCTGGCACGCACCGATCCCGGACTGTCCGCGCTCAACGGGCACGCGTACCGGGACCCGAGGCTGCGGGTGGTCACCGGTGACGCCTTCGACTGGCTGCGCTCGCCGAGACCGCGGTACGACGTGGTCCTCACGGATCTGCCCGATCCGGGGATCACCGCGAGCACCAAGCTCTACTCGGAGGAGTTCTACGGGCTGGTGTCGCGGGTGCTGGCCCCGGGCGGCCGGCTGGCCGTCCACGCGGGCCCGGTCGACACCCGTCCGGGCGTTTTCTGGACGGTCGACGCGACGGTGCGGGCGGCGGGCCTGCGGGCGGTTCCGTACCGGGCGTCGGGCCGTGGTGCGGGCTTCGCCGCGGGCCCCGACCGGGCGAAGGGTGCGGGGGAGGCGCCCAGCGACTGGGGCTTCGTCCTGGCGGCCCGCAGGGATCCGGAGCTGGGGGCGTCGGCTGCGGACACCTGGTCACGCGTGCCGGGCGCCCCGCCGGAGGTGCTGCCGTCGACGCTGGTGCATCCGCGGTACGGGGGGTGAACGGGCCGGCGGCAGGACACCCGGACAGGACACCTGGCCAGGACACCGGGAACCGGACGCGCCGTCCGGGGCCGACCCGCATCGGTGGGGACGGAAAGGCAGACGTGTCGGCCGTGGCTGAGTAGGCTCGGCTTCCATGGAGCATGAGGTGTTCGTTCCGGTTCCGGCAGAGTCCGTCCGACGGGTCCTGGCGGACCCCGCCCGTGTGGCCCGCTGTGTACCGGGGCTCCAACAGGACGCGGACAGCGCTGAGGGGCCGCTCGCGGGCCGGCTCAAGGTCCGGATCGACGGGCACACGATCACGTACCGCGGCACCGTACGCATCGCGGAACGGGACGGTGGCTACGAGGTCGACGGCGAGGGCACGGAGGCGCGCGGACCGGGCTCGGTGAAACTCTCACTGAAGCTGAGCGTGGCGGACGCCGGTACGGATGCCGGTACGGGTACGGCCCTGAGGTGTACGGGAACGGCACAGGCGACCGGCGGCCGTCTGGCGGACCTTTCCCCCGAGGCGGTGCTCGCGGCCGCACGCCGCCTGCTGGACCGGTTCGGCGACCGCGTAGGGGCCGAGGCGCAGGCCGAGACACAGGCCGGTGCCCAGCCCGGTGCACAGAAAGAGACCCAGCCCGATGCGCTGCCCGATGGGCAGAGCGCGGAGCCGGCGGGCGGTAAGCCTGCGGACCCGTCGCCTGCGGACCCGGCAGCGGACCAGGCGCCTGCGGAGAGGCCGGCCGAGACCGGTGATTCCGAGACCGGCGATTCCGGGCCCGGCGATTCCAGTGATGAGGCCGGGGCGTCCGTGTTCGACGCGGAGGTGCCGCCGCCGTCGCTCGACCCGGTGTCCGATGCGGGCTTCACCTCCGCCGGTGACCCACCCGTGGAGGCCGCCCACGCCCGCCGCACGATGATCGGCCGCAGTGCGGAGGAGGTCGACCATGCCCCGCCCCGGGGCCGCTACGCCCCGGTACCGGCCCCGTCGTCGAGCACGGCGGGAGCGACCCTGCGGTGGGCGGCCCCGGCGGCGGCCCTGGCGCTGGCATCGGCGGTCGTGGTGGGCAGGGCGCTGCGGCGCCGACGCTGAACCGGGCAGCCGATCACGCCCCGTCCCGTTAGGGTCGGGGCGTGAGTAGCGAAGAGGTCCGGCTCGTCGCCGGCGACGTCGAGTTGACCGTGAGCCCCGAGAACGGGTGCCGTATCCGCAGCCTCCGCATCGGCGGCACCGAACTGCTGCGCCAGGGAGACAAGTTCGGCTGTTTCCCGATGGTGCCCTGGTGCGGCCGTACCGGAAACGGCCGGTTCAGCAGTGGCGGCATCCCGCACCAGCTGCCGCTGAACTCCCCGCCGCACGCCATCCACGGCACCGGCCGCAACACCGCCTGGCAGCCCGCCCGCGCCGGCAGCGGCGACGGGCCGGGTGCGGCGGCGTTCACCTACGATCTGGCCGATCCCTGGCCGTACACCGGCCGGGTCACCCAGACCTTCGAGCTGACCGAGTCCGCCCTGACCCTCACCCTCGGTGTGGAGACCTACGGCGACTCGTTCCCGGCGCAGGCCGGCTGGCACCCCTGGTTCAACCGGAACCTGGGCGCCGGCGGCGATGCGCAGCTCGACTTCGAGCCCGCCTGGCAGGAGGAGCGCGGCGACGACCACCTGCCCACGGGCAAGCGGATCGACCCCGTTCCCGGCCCCTGGGACGACTGCTTCGGGATGCCGGACGGCGTGGACGTCACCCTCACCTGGCCCGAGCAGCTGGAGCTGAAGGTGAGCAGCCGCGACGAGTGGGTCGTGATCTACGACGAGCAGGCGGAAGCGGTCTGTGTCGAACCCCAGTCCGGCCCGCCGAACGGCCTGAACACGCTGCCGCGCCTGGTCACACCCATCGACCCGCTGGAGATCGCGACGACCTGGAGCTGGCGCCGGCTCTGAGCCACCGCCATTGCCGCCCCCGAGCCACGGGAGGGAAGTCCCAGCCGTCGCAATTAAGCTCGGGGGCATGACTGACGTACGCGCTGATCTGCTCCAGCACATCAAGGACAAGGCCGTGGTGCACGGCAAGGTGACGCTCTCCTCGGGGATCGAAGCCGACTGGTACATCGATCTGCGCCGGATCACCCTGGACGGCGTGGCCGCGCCCCTGGTCGGCCAGGTGATGCTGGATCTGACCGACGGGCTGGACTTCGACGCGGTCGGCGGGCTGACGCTGGGCGCCGACCCGATCGCGGACGCCATGCTGCACGCCTCCGCCGCCCGCGGGAAGACGCTGGACGCCTTCGTCGTACGCAAGGCCGCCAAGACGCATGGGATGCAGCGCCGCATCGAGGGTCCGGACATCAAGGGACGCCGCGTCCTGGTCGTCGAGGACACCACCACGACGGGCGGTTCTCCGATGACCGCCGTGGACGCGGTGCGCGAGGCCGGTGGCGAGGTGGTCGCCGTCGCCACGATCGTGGACCGCAACACCGGCGCCGCCGAGGTCATCGCCGAGGCGGGGGTGCCGTACGTCTTCGCGTACAACCAGGGTGACCTCGACCTGTGAGGACCTGAGTACAGGGTGTGGTTTCACGTGAAACCACACCCCGTCGTCCGGGTCAAGCCACCACGCCCGGTGGACCCGCGCCACGAGTCTGGAAAGATGGGCGGCGACGATGACGTCGCCCCCAGGTCAGGGACCAGTTACGCACACCCGCACATCCCAAGGAGCGGACAGATGCCCATCGCAACCCCCGAGGTCTACAACGAGATGCTCGACCGGGCGAAGGCAGGCAAGTTCGCCTACCCGGCCATCAACGTGACCTCGACCCAGACCTTGCACGCGGCGCTGCGCGGCTTCGCCGAGGCCGAGAGCGACGGCATCATCCAGATCTCCACCGGCGGTGCGGAGTTCCTGGGCGGCCAGTACGCCAAGGACATGGTCACCGGATCGGTCGCGCTCGCCGAGTTCGCGCACATCGTCGCCGAGAAGTACCCGGTCACGATCGCGCTGCACACCGACCACTGCCCCAAGGACAAGCTCGACGGCTATGTCCGTCCGCTCCTTGAGGTCTCCCGCAAGCGCGTCGAGGCCGGTCTCAACCCGCTCTTCCAGTCGCACATGTGGGATGGCTCCGCCGAGACCCTCGCCGACAACCTGGCCATCGGCCAGGAGCTGCTCGCGCAGGCTGCCGCCGCGAAGATCATCCTTGAGGTCGAGATCACCCCGACCGGCGGCGAGGAGGACGGCGTCAGCCACGAGATCAACGACTCGCTGTACACGACCGTCGATGACGCGCTGCGTACCGCCGAGGCGCTCGGTCTGGGTGAGAAGGGCCGCTACCTGCTGGCCGCCTCCTTCGGCAACGTGCACGGGGTCTACAAGCCGGGCAACGTCGTCCTCCGCCCCGAGCTGCTGAAGGACCTCCAGGAGGGCGTCTCCGCCGAGTACGGCAAGCCCGCCGGCAGCCAGCCGTTCGACTTCGTCTTCCACGGCGGCTCCGGGTCCTCCGCGGAGGAGATCGCCACCGCGCTGGAGAACGGCGTCGTGAAGATGAACCTCGACACCGACACCCAGTACGCCTTCACGCGTCCCGTGGTCGACCACGTCTTCCGCAACTACGACGGCGTCCTGAAGGTCGACGGCGAGGTCGGCTCCAAGAAGACCTACGACCCCCGCACCTGGGGCAAGGCCGCCGAGGCCGGCATGGCCAAGCGCGTCACCGAGGCCTGCGCGAACCTGCGCTCCACGGGCACCCGCATCAAGTAGTCACGTCCGTCACGCCGGGCCCGGTATCCCGACCAGGGGTGCCGGGCCCGTGTCATATCCGCAGTGCCCGGGGGCCGAGACCCGGGGGCCGATACCCGGGGGTCCGAGAAAGGTGCCGCACGTGGAGTACGACTTCGACACCGCCGTCGACCGGCGCGGTTCCTGGAGCGTCCAGTGGGACGGGGTCGCGGACCGGTTCGGCGTGGACGGGTTGCTGCCCTTCACCATCTCCGACATGGACTTCCGCTCTCCCCCCGAGGTCCTCGCGGCTCTCCACGAGCGGATCGACCACGGGGTGTTCGGATACACCGACTGGCGGCTCGGGGAGTTCCGGGACGCGATACGCGACTGGTACGCGACCCGCTTCGACACCCGGATCGACAACGGCCGCATCGTGTACGGGCCCTCCGTGCTCAACCAGCTCTCGCAGCTGCTGCGGATGTGGACGGACGAGGGCGACGGTGTGGTGGTCCACACCCCCACCTACGACGGGTTCACCAAGGCGGTCTCCGGCCTGCGCCGGGAGCTGCGCGGCTGCCCCGTGGACGACGACGCGGAGCTGGAGCGTCAGCTCGCCCGGCCGGACAGCAGGGTTCTGCTGCTCTGCTCGCCGCACAACCCCACCGGCCGGGTGTGGACCCATGGCGAGCTGACCCGGTTCGCCGCACTCGCCGAGCGGTACGGCACCGCGGTCATCTGTGACGAGATCCACGCCGACTTCGTGCACGAGGGGCACCGGCATCTGCCCTGGACCCGGTACGGGCGCGGCCGCTGGGCGCTCATCAGCTCCGGCAGCAAGGCGTTCAACTTCCCGGCGCTGACCGGTTCGTACGGCATGATCGGCGACCCGGCCGACCGGGCGGAGTACCTCACCCGTATGGAGACGGCCGAAGGGCTGGCCTCGCCCGCGGTGCTCTCGCTGACGGCGCACATCGCGGCCTACCGGCACGGGGCGGCCTGGCTGGACGCGGTGCGTGCGTACGTCGCGGCGAATCTGTCGATGCTCGCCGAGCGGCTGCACACGGCCTTTCCCGAGCTGGGCTGGGCGCCTCCGCAGGCCGGATATCTCGCCTGGATCGATCTGCGCCCGCTGGGCATCGACAGCGCCGCCCTTCAGCGGCAGCTGATCGAGGTGGAGAAGGTGGCGATCATGCCGGGCACGGTCTACCGGGCGGAAGGGTTCGTCCGGCTCAACGTGGGCTGCCCGCGGGACAAGGCGGAGACGGGCACCGACGCGCTCGTGCGGGCGGCACGGGCCGTGCGGCCCTAGCCAGGTCCTGTCCGGCCTGCCCCCCCTGCTCCCGCTTCTGCTCCGCGGCCTGCTCCTGCCCCTCCTGGCTTGTCCTGCCGCCCCTGGCAGCCGTATCCGCCGGGGCCAGGCAGACTGGCCTCCATGTCCATTCACGAGAATCTGCTCGGGGGCCCTCCCGAGACCCGTCTTCCCGACGACCCCGAACCCCGCGAGCTCCTCGCGGGCGGCACCGCCCCCGCCGATGTGGCGGCGAAGTACCCGACCTCCTCGCTCGCCTGGGCGCAGCTGGCCGACGACGCCTTCGAGCACGGGAGGGTCGTCGAGTCGTACGCCTACGCCCGTACCGGCTACCACCGCGGCCTCGACTCACTGCGCCGGGCCGGCTGGAAGGGTCACGGTCCCGTGCCGTGGGACCACGAGCCGAACCGCGGCTTCCTGCGGGCCCTGCACGCCCTGGCCCGCGCCGCGCAGTCGATCGGTGAGGACGCGGAGTACGAGCGCTGCACGGAGTTCCTGCGGGACTCCTCGCCGGCCGCCGCGGAGACGCTGGGCTGACCCGACCGTGCGGAACGGGGGCCGGACACGTTGCGTGTCCGGCCCTTGCCGTCCGGGCCCCCGCGCGTCCGGGCCCTTGCTTGTCTTGCCGAGGAGCGGGTTCCGCGTCGATGATGAAGGTGGGGACCGGGGCCCACCTGTCGACGGAAGGGGCGGACCGCTACCTGGAGCGCCACCGAGGAGACAGCGATGTCTACGCCTTCGCACGACCCGGCCCCGAGCCACGACCCCGATCCGAACCTGGACTTCGCGGGGACCACTCCGTACGAGGACTACGTACAGGCGGATGTCCTCACCCACCTCCAGCATCTGCGCTCCGACGATCCGGGCGAGATGGTCTTCCTGGTGACCACCCAGGTCATGGAGCTGTGGTTCACCGTGATCGTCCACGAGTGGGAGACCGCCGCGGCGGCCCTGCGCGGTGACGATCTGCCGGTCGCCCTCGCGGCCCTGAAGCGCTCGACGTACGAACTCCAGTCGCTCAACGACTCCTGGCGGCCGCTGGCCCAGCTCACCCCCGCGCAGTTCAACGCGTACCGCAGCGCGCTCGGTGAGGGATCGGGTTTCCAGTCCGCCATGTACCGCAGGCTGGAATTCCTGCTGGGTGAGAAGTCCGCTTCGATGCTGGTCCCGCACCGCGGAGCGCCCCGGGTCCACGCCGAGCTGGAGAAGGCGCTGCAGGAGCCGAGCCTGTACGACGAGGTGCTGCGGTACCTCGCCCGGCACGGGCAGCCGGTGCCGGACGCCGCGCTCCGGCGCGATCTCTCGCGCAAGTACGAGCCGTCGCCGGAGGTCGAGGCGGTCTGGACGGCGGTGTACACGGGGGAGCAGGACTCCCCGCTGGTCCGGCTCGGCGAGGCGCTGACCGATGTCGGCGAGCTGGTGTGGCGCTGGCGCAACGACCATCTGGTCGCGACCCGCAGGGCGATGGGGTCGAAGACCGGCACGGGCGGTTCGGCCGGGGTCTCCTGGCTGGAGAAGCGCGCCGCGAAGAGCGTGTTCCCCGAGCTGTGGACGGCCCGCAGCCATGTCTGACCCGGCCACCCCGATGCCCCCGACGACCGAGGATCAGCTGATGAACCAGCCCGCACCGGTGCGGTCCGAGCCCGACCTGTCCGCGCTGGCCCGCCGGGCCGCCGAGCTCGACGCCGCCGACGAACTGGCCCCGCTGCGGGAGCTGTTCACCGTCGCCCCCGGCACGGTCTACCTCGATGGCAACTCCCTCGGCGCCCTGCCCCGGCACGTTCCCGCGCGGATGCAGGAGGTCATCGCCCACGAGTGGGGCACGCTGGGCATCCGCTCCTGGGAGGAGTCCGGCTGGTGGACCGCGCCGGAGCGCATCGGCGACCGGATCGCGCCGCTCGTCGGTGCGGCGTCCGGCACGGTGGTCGTCGGCGACTCGACAAGCGTGAACGTCTTCAAGGCACTTGTGGCCGCTGTCCGGCTGGCCGGGGAGGACCGCGACGAGATCCTGGTCGACGCGGCGACGTTCCCGACGGACGGCTACATCGCCGAGTCGGCGGCCCGGATGACCGGACGGCGGCTCGTCCCGTACGCGCAGGGCGACCCGGTCGGTCCCCGTACCGCCGCCGTCCTGGTCAACCACGTCGACTACCGCACGGGACGGCTGCACGACCTGCCCGCCGTGACCGCCGCCGTGCACGCGGCGGGCGCGGCGGTCGTCTGGGACCTCTGCCACAGCGCGGGCGCGCTGCCCGTCGGGCTCGGTGCCCACGGGGTCGACTTCGCGGTCGGCTGCACCTACAAGTACCTGAACGGCGGGCCGGGTTCGCCCGCCTTCCTGTATGTGCGCCCGGACCTCCAGGCATCCTTCGACTCACCGCTGCCGGGCTGGAACTCGCACGTGGACCCGTTCGGCATGGAGCCCGGATACACCGCGGCGGAGGGCGCCCCGCGTGGCCGGGTCGGCACCCCCGACATCCTCTCGATGCTCGCGCTGGAGTCGGCGCTCGATGTGTGGGAGGGGGTGTCGGTCGAAGCGGTCCGGGCCAAGTCACTCGTCCTGACGGACTTCTTCCTGGAGTGCGTGAGCCTCGAATCGGTGACTCCGGCCGTCCACGGACAGCGGGGCAGCCAGGTGTCGCTGCGGTGCGAGAACGCCGGGGCGGTCATGAAGGAACTGATCGCCCGCGGGGTCGTCGGGGACTTCCGGCCGCCGGACATCCTGCGCTTCGGGTTCACCCCGCTCTACGTCAGTTTCGGTGATGCGCTGCGTGCCGCGCGCGTTCTGGGGGAGGTACTTGCCTGATAGCGTCCCCGCTGGTCAGGGCAATCGCGCCCGCACAGAGAGAGGTTGGAGCCGTATGTCGGACGACGCAGAGGCCGATTCGGTCCTCGCGCACCCAGCCGTCGCCCCCGATGCCACCGCTGCGTACGGCGAACACCCCGACCAGACCGTGGACTTCTACGCCCCGCACGGCGGCGAGGGGCCGGTCCCGCTCGTCGTCGTGCTGCACGGCGGCTCCTGGCGGCAGCGGTACGACCGCCGGCACATCTCCCCGTTCGCCGGGTTCCTGGCCCACCGGGGCTTCGCCGTCGCCAGTGTCGAGTACCGGCGGGGCGGTGCCGACGAGGGGAGCGCCGGGCGGTGGCCCGACACCCTCGACGACGTCGCCGCCGCCCTGGACGCGCTGCCGGAGCTCGTACCGTCCGGCCTTCCGCGCGCCGACCTGCGGCGGACGGTGCTCACCGGGCATTCGGCGGGCGGTCATCTCGCGCTGTGGGCGGCCGCCCGGCACGTGCTGCCGCCCGAGGCGCCCTGGCACCGGTCCACGCCGCCCTTCCGGGGGGTGGTCGCGCTGGCACCGCTCGCGCACTTCGGCCTCGCCCGTGAGCTGGGGGTGTGCGAGGGCGCGGTGGAACAGTTCCTGGCGTCCGCCGACACGGCGGTCGCGGGCACCGCGGGAGCGGACACCGCAGCCGTGGTCCGTGCGCAGTGGGCGGACCCTTCCGCCCTGCTCCCCACCGGGATCGCGACCACCGTCGTCCAGGGCCGGGACGACACCACGGTCCCGCCGCAGCTCGCCGACGCGTACGCGGACGCGGCGGCCAAGGAGGGCGAGCTGGTCGGCGTGACGCTCCTCGACGGTGTCGGGCACTTCGCGCCGATCGACCCGGCGGCCGACGCCTGCGCGGTCGTCGTCGCGGAGATCGAGCAACTGGCCTGGTGAGGGCCGCTCCACCCGCCAGTAGTACCTGAGGGGGACCCCGCAGGATCCGCAGCAGTACGGACGACCGTGACGCCGCTGCCGCCTACCTTGGTCCGTGTGACCGATACAGAGACGCGGAGCCCCGAGATCCAGCTGGCAGTGGGTGTCCTGGCGGGCTTGCGCCAGGACCTCTTCACCGATGCCTTCGCCTACCGCCCGCTCCGGCCCATGCGTACGGACGGACCGCTGACCAGGCGGTTGCCCGGCCGGATACGGGCACGCGCCGGATGGACCCCGCACGCGGTGGTGCTGGGTCTCGCGCTGTTCACGCTGCTGCTGGCAGCCAACGGCACCGTCGACTTCGACGGCCCCCTGTCGCTCCTGACCGGCCTGATCTCGGCAGGGGTGGTCGCGATGACCCTGGTCAGGCCGGTCGGTGCCTGGTGGGCGTCGATGGTGGCCACCCCCGTGGTCGGGCTGGTCGACAGGGGCTCGGGGGCCTGGCCCTGGTCCGACAGCGCTTTCCTCGCGCATCTCGTGGTGCTCACCGTGGTCGCGGCCAGGAGCCGGCCCCGTACCGCCGCCTGGATGTGGGCGGGTACCGCCCTGTACGGGTTCCTCGCGGGGACTGTCCTGGGCCCTGCCGGTTTCTACGGCTCCGACACGGCGTTCATGCTGTTCCTCTCCGCGGTCGCACTCCTCGTCACCACGACGGTGCAGGTCCGCCGCGAGGCGCACCGCGAGGTCACCGCCCAGCAGACGGTCACCGCCATCGAACGCGACCGGCGCACGCTCCTGGAGGAGCGCACCACCATCGCCCGTGAGCTGCACGACGTCGTCGCCCACCACATGTCGGTGGTCGCCATCCAGGCCGAGGCCGCCCCGTACCGGGTGACCGACCCGCCGCCCGAGCTGACCAGGTCGTTCGAGGTGATCAGGGAGAACGCGGTGGCGGCCCTGACGGAGCTGCGCCGGGTGCTCGGTGTCGTACGGGCCGAGGACTACGAGGCCCCGGACGCCCCGCAGCCCACCCTCGCCGCACTCGAAGGGCTGCTCACCAATGTCCGGGAGGCGGGCCTGACCGTGGAGAAGACCGTGACCGGCGCGGTGCGTGAACTCCCGCAGGGCGTCGAGCTGTCGGCGTACCGCATCATCCAGGAGGCGCTGAGCAACACCCTGCGCCACGCACCGGGCTCGCAGGCCCGGGTGGAGATCGGTTACGTCTTGGGCGGGCTCGGTCTGCGCGTGGTCAACGGGCCGCCGCAGGGCCTGGCCAAGCCTTCCCCCAGCTCTCAACTCCGTTCGGGCAGCGGACATCCCATTCCGGGGGCCGGGCACGGCATCACCGGGATGCAGGAGCGGGTCACCATGCTGAACGGTGAGATCACCACGGGCAGTACGGAGGACGGCGGTTACGAGATCGCCGCGTTCATTCCGGTGCAGCGTCCCGCACAGGAGTCCGAATGACGGCCGCCCCGGCCATCAGGGTCCTGGTCGTCGACGACCAGATGATGGTGCGCGAGGGGTTCTCGGTCCTGCTCAACGCGATGCCGGACATCGAGGTGATCGGCGAGGCGGTCAACGGTGTCGAGGCGGTCGCCCAGGTGGCCGCCCTGCGCCCGGACGTCGTCCTGATGGACATCCGGATGCCCGAACTGAACGGTATCGAGGCGACCCGCGAGATCGTCGCGGCGGACGAGTCGGCGAAGGTGCTGGTCCTGACCACCTTCGACCTGGACGAGTACGTCTACCAGGCGCTGCGTGCGGGGGCCTCGGGCTTCCTGCTGAAGGACGCGTCGGCCCGCCAGCTGGCCGACGGCGTACGGGTGGTGGCGGCCGGCGAGGCGCTGCTCGCCCCCACGATCACCAAGCGGCTGATCGTGGAGTTCTCCCGGCTGTCGGACACTCCGAGGCAGCCCTCGCTCGCCCGGGCCGAGGAACTCACGGAGCGCGAGAGCGAGGTGCTCGTACTGATCGCGCAGGGCCTGTCGAACGCGGAGATCGCCTCCCGGCTGATCGTCGCCGAGTCCACCATCAAGACGCACGTGAGCCGGATCCTGGTGAAACTCGGCCTGCGGGACCGGACCCAGGCGGCGGTCTTCGCGTACGAGACGGGGCTGGTCAGGCCGGGGTAGCGACGTTCCGGAGGGGACCATCCGGGGCGTGTCCCCCGAACGTGCGCGGGCCGGGCCCCGGAGGGCCCGGCCGCTCCCTCAGATGCCCAGCCGGGCCGCGATCCCGTCCAGCACGCAGTCGAGACCGATCTCGAAATGCCAGAGCGGGTCGTCCCTGCGCTCGCTCCCGCGGAGCACCTCGCGGTACATCGGGTACTTGCCGGTGCCCATCAGATACGTCATCTGCGGGGCCAGCGCCCCGCGTACGTCGTCGCCGCTCGACCAGCCCTCGTCCTTCATCAGCTGCCGCATCGCGACTTCCGCGTGCGCCTGGCCGGCTGTGAACGAGGTGACGGTGACGAAGGCCGCGTACATCGTGTCCGCGTCGAGGCCGAGGCCGTCCAGCGAGGTCAGCGCCCGCTCCAGTACGGCGAACCGGGCGGGGGTCATCGCTACCCCCGCCCGCGCTGAGGAGAGCTGCCCGAGCCAGGGGTGGGCCAGGAAGAGCTGCCGGGTGCGGAGCGCGAGGGCCCGCAGGGTCTCCCGCCAGCCGGTGGCGTCGCCGAAGAGATCCGCCTCCACGTAGACCCGGTCGATCATCAGCTCCAGCAGTTCGTCCTTGCCGGAGACGTAGCGGTACGCCGCCATGGGGGCCACGCCCAGCTCCGTCGCCAGCCGGCGCATCGTCACGGCGGCAAGCCCCTCGGCGTCGGCGATCCGTACCGCGGCGTCGGCGATCTGCCGGGGGGAGAGCGAGGCGCGGGGCGTGGGGGCCGGGCGGTCGAGCCGTTCCCAGAGGGACTTCTGCCGCTGAGGCTGCGCGTGCTCTTCGACCATCATGTGTACAACGTATCAGGAGTAGACGTCGTACACTTTGCTGTGTACGTTGTACTCATCCCGATACGGCGTACACATCAACGTCCGCACGGGCCGACCCTGGGGGACCCATGAGCCAGCGCAATCCTGCCGACACCCGCCCGGACGAGACCCCGTCTGCCCAGGCCCGTTCAGCCGAGGGCCGCCTCGTCGATGGCCGTCTGAAGGTCGTGATGATCGTCGCCAGCATCCGCGAGGGCCGGTTCGCCCCTGTCGTGGCCGACTGGACGCGCGGCCATCTCGACCGGCACCCCGAGCTGACCGCCGACACCGTCGACCTGGCCGAGATCCCGCTGCCCACCGTGCTCCCGGCGTTCGGAAGTCCCCCGCCCGCAGGCACCACCGAGGCGCTTGCCGCGATCTCGCCCCGGCTGGCGGCGGCCGACGCGTTCGTGATCGTCACGCCCGAGTACAACCACAGCTATCCGGCATCGCTGAAGACCGCCATCGACTGGCACAACGCGGAGTGGCACGCCAAGCCCGTCGCGTTCGTCTCGTACGGAGGGCTCTCCGGCGGGCTCCGCGCGGTGGAGCATCTGCGGGGTGTGCTGGCCGAGCTCCAATCGGTCACCATGCGCAACACGGTCAGTTTCCACGGCGGCTGGAACTGCTTCGACGAGGAGGGCCGGGTCAGGGACCCGGCGAGTGACGCGGCGGCCACGTCGATGCTCGACCAGCTCGCCTGGTGGGCGCACGCGCTGCGTGACGCCAAGGCCGTCCACCCCTACCAGGGATGACCGCCATGGACGGACGGCTGAGACTCGGTGTCTTCGGGCTGCTGCTCGGGATGTTCCTGGCCATGCTCGACAGCCTGGTCGTCGGGACCGCGCTGCCCACGATCGTGCGCGATCTCGGCGGACTCGACCATCTCTCCTGGGTGGTGACGGCGTATCTGCTCACCACCGCGGTCGCCACCCCGGTCTGGGGCAAGATCGGCGATCTGTACGGCCGCAAGGGTGCCTTCCTCGCCGCGGTCGGGCTTTTCCTGGTCGGCTCGATGCTCTGCGGACTCGCGCAGTCCATGGCGCAGCTCATCGCCTTCCGCGCACTCCAGGGGCTGGGCGCGGGCGGTCTGATGGTCGGCGCGATGGCTGTCATCGGCGTGCTGATCGAGCCGCGCGAGAGCGGGCGCGTCCAGTCGATGGTCGGTGTGATCATGCCGGTGGCGTTCATCGGCGGCCCGCTGATCGGCGGGTTCCTCACCGACCGGCTGAGCTGGCGCTGGACGTTCTACGTCAACGTGCCCGCGGGTGCGGCCGCCCTGCTGATCGTCTGCCTGTTCGTTCCGCTGCGCAGCGAGCGGATCAGGGCGCGGATCGATGTCGCGGGCATCCTGTCGCTGACCACCGGCATCCTGGCGCTCACGCTGCTCGGGACCTGGGGCGGCTCCACGTACGCCTGGTCCTCGCCGCAGATTCTCGCGCTGGGTGCGGTCGGGGCGGCCGCGCTGGTCTGGTTCGTACGCGTCGAACGCACCGCGGCCGAACCCGTCATCCCGCCGCGTCTCTTCCACAACCGCAATTTCGCCCTCGCCCAGGTCCTGAGCTTCCTGTCCGGGGCGGTCATGCTCGGCCTGATGACGTACCTGCCGCAGTATCTGCAACTGGTCGGCGGCGCGAAGGCGACGGAGACCGGGCTGCTGCTGCTCCCGCTGATGTTCGGCATGCTCGCCGTGCAGCTGAGCGTCGGCCGGCTGATCAGCAGCACCGGCCGCTACCGCGTCTACCCGGTCGTGGGCGGGGCCGTCCTGACGCTGGGCGCGCTGCTTCTGCTGCTGCTCGGCGCACACACCGGGACGGTGGTCGCCTCCGCGCTCACCGTCGTGGCGGGGGCCGGTATCGGGTTCCTGATGCAGAGCACCATGGTCATCACGATGAACAGCGCCGAACCGCGCGACATGGGGGCGGCCAGCGGCACCGTCATCCTGCTCCGGACGATCGGCGGCTCGCTCGGGGTCTCGCTCCTGGGCGCGGTCTTCACCTCCCGCCTCGGCGGTCGTACGGCGGGCGCGAACGGCTTTCCGGAGGCGGTGGCGAGCGGGCTGCACGGGGTGGCGGCCGGGTGCGCGGCGCTGGCTGTGGTCGGGTGCGCGGTCGCCTGGTGCGTACGGGAGGTGCCGCTGCGGTCGGCCGTATCCCCGGAGGGGGCGGAGGCGGGGGCCACGGCCGCCCGGAGCTGACGCGGGAGCTGCTGTGGGGGCTGGCGCTGCCCGTGGTCACGCCGCGACCGCGGGCAGCGTCAGCCCCCAGACCCCCGCCCGCAGCATCCACGTCCGGGTCCGCACCGGGCCGCCCACCAGGCCGTCCCTGCGGTACCGGAAGTCCGCCCCGGACACCGTCACCGCCAGGGCCTCAGCCGTGAGCCGGTCGCCGGACGGCAGCTCGATGGCCACCTCGGCCTTCCCCGCGCCGCCCCGCGACGAGACCCGGACCCCGGCCACCGGGCAGTCCAGATCGGCCAGCAGCACGCCGTCCGCCTCCACCCGCAGCCGCTGCACCCGGGGCGCCTCCGGCGCGGGGGCCGGGCCGACGAGGGTCCGTACGAGCGAACGGCACGCGCCCCACACCGACAGCGGTCCTTCGCCCTCCGCGCCCGGCGGCCCGGAGCGCGGTCCCGCCGCCGGGATCCGCAGATCGCCCAGCACCACCGCGTCACTGTCGTCCACCAGCAGGTCCAGCCAGCGCACCGCACCGTCGAGCACCGACCGTGCCGCGGCCACCGCACCCACCGGGACACCGAGCGACCGCGCCAGTTCCAGTGCGGGCGCCGGGCCGACCGGCACCAGGGACAGGGCGCCGCGCGTCCGGTCGCGCTCGCGGTGGAGCAGGGTCACCGCCCTGAGCAGCGCCCGGTCGTCGCCCACCACCACGAGGCGCCGGTGGCCGCGTCTCGCTAGCGCCCGCGCGAACTCCTCGGGCCCTTCGGGCAGGCAGATCTTGGCGTGCGCTCCGGCGCACAGCACGTCCTTCGCGATCCGCACGGATTCGCCGTCCGCACGCCGGGCGACCCGGTCGATGACCACCAGCAGCTGATGCCCGGTGCTCGCTGCGGGATCTGGAGCCGACACCTCGGTCCTTCCTCGGGTAGCATCTTTGTGCAAGAGCCCCTTGCGCTATTGCGCCAGGGGCTTCGTCTATTCCGGGGCAGCCGGTTCGACGGTTCAGGTATCGGCGTACGACAGACGTGCGCCCCCTGACCTTGGACATGCCCCGCCCGGAAGGGGTGTACGCCTGTGCCCGCACTTGTGCTGCTCGGTGCTCAGTGGGGTGACGAGGGCAAGGGAAAGGCCACCGACCTCCTCGGTGGATCCGTGGATTACGTGGTGCGCTACCAGGGCGGCAACAATGCCGGCCACACGGTCGTCGTAGGCGACCAGAAGTACGCGCTCCACCTCCTCCCTTCCGGAATCCTCACACCGGAGTGCACTCCGGTGATCGGTAACGGAGTCGTCGTCGATCCAGCGGTCCTGCTCTCCGAGCTGAGCGGGCTGAACGACCGCGGCGTGGACACGTCCAAGTTGCTGGTCAGCGGTAACGCGCACTTGATCACGCCGTATCACACCACCGTCGACAAGGTGACGGAACGGTTCCTCGGCAAGCGGAAGATCGGCACCACGGGCCGGGGCATCGGCCCGGCCTACGCCGACAAGATCAACCGCGTCGGCATCCGCGTCCAGGACCTCTACGACGAGTCGATCCTGGAGCAGAAGGTCGAGGCCGCACTCGACGGCAAGAACCAGATCCTCGCCAAGCTCTACAACCGGCGCGCGATCGAGGCCGGCCAGATCGTCGAGGAACTGCTCGGCTACGGCGAGAAGATGCGCCCGTACGTCGCGGACACCGCGCTCGTCCTGAACAAGGCGCTGGACGAGGACAAGGTCGTCCTCATGGAGGGCGGACAGGGCACGCTCCTGGACGTCGACCACGGCACGTACCCCTTCGTCACGTCGTCGAACCCGACGGCGGGCGGCGCCTGCACCGGTACCGGTGTCGGACCGACGAAGATCACCCGGGTCATCGGCATCCTCAAGGCCTACACCACCCGGGTGGGCGCGGGACCGTTCCCGACCGAGCTCTTCGACGAGGACGGCGACAAGCTGCGCTCGATCGGCCACGAGTACGGCGTCACGACCGGCCGGGACCGCCGCTGCGGCTGGTTCGACGCGGTCATCGCGCGCTATGCGACGCGGGTGAACGGGCTGACCGACTTCTTCCTCACCAAGCTCGACATCCTCACGGGCTGGGAGCGGATCCCGGTGTGTGTGGCGTACGAGATCGACGGCAAGCGCGTCGACGAGCTGCCGTTCAGCCAGACGGACTTCCACCACGCGAAGCCCATCTACGAGTACCTGCCGGGCTGGACCGAGGACATCACCAAGGCGAAGACCTTCGCCGACCTGCCGAAGAACGCGCAGGCGTACGTGAAGGCGCTGGAGGAGATGTCGGGCGCGCAGATCTCGGCGATCGGTGTGGGCCCGGGCCGGACCGAGACGATCGAGATCAACTCGTTCATCTGAGAGACACCGCAGCACTGGACGGCGGCCGACCCGGGCTCGGGTCGGCCGCCGTCCAGTTGGGCGTCGGGGCTCGAATTGCGGGTGGTGGGTGCCCGGATTCTGAGCGCTCGGGGCTCAGAACTGAGCGTTGCGGCCTTAAAATCTGAGGGTCGACCAAGGCGAGCCAGGAAAGTAGGGGGAGCCGGTGCCCGTCCGTAAGCCGCCCACCGCCCGCCAGCGGCGGCTCGGCGCTGAGCTCCGGCGTATGCGGGAGCATGTCGGGCTGTCGCTCACCGATGCTGCCGCGCTGCACCGCGTGGACAAGACCGCGATCAGCAACACCGAGTCCGCGCGATTCGGCGTCAGCGCTGACCGGGTACGCGTCTGGGCGAGCAACTACTCCTGCCCCGACCAGGCTTATGTGGACGCCCTGGCGGACATGGCCCGCGAGCGCGCCGGGTCGAACTGGTGGGACGAGTTCCGGGACTCGATTGCTTCGTTCATGCTGGACCTGGTGGAGGTTGAGCATCATGCCATCGCCCTGCGGCACGTGCAGATCACCCATCTGCCCGGTCTGTTGCAGCATGAGGACTATGCCCGCTCCGTGTTCGGGGAGGCGGTACCGCCGTTGACCCGGGAGGCGATGGATCTTCATGTGGATTTCCGGATGCGTCGTCGGGCACTGCTCGACCGGCCGAGTCCGCCAGACTGTTCGTTCCTCCTTCACGAGGCCGCGCTGAGGATGCTGTTCGGCAGCGGAGCGGTGGTGAGGAAACAGCTGGAGGAGTTGCTGAAGTACTCGGAACGGGAGGAGGTGACGCTGCGCGTCATCCCTTTCGCTGCTGGAGGATTCCCCAGTGCCGGGAGCTCGACGATGTACGCGAATGGACCGGTCCGGCAGCTCGACACGGTGCAGATCGATGTGCCCGATGGCCTCACGCTTCTTGATGCCGAGACTCATCTGACGAACTACCGTGCCGTGTTGGATCGTATGGAGGCGCGATCGCTGGAGCCGGGGCGGTCACGTGACTTCATTCGCAAGGTGCTGCAAGAGCTATGAGAGTTGGAGGATCGTGGAAATTCAGTGGCGCAAGTCATCGTTCTCGGAACAAGCGGGCAACTGCCTCGAACTTGCCGTTGTCGACGGCGATGTCCTCCTCAGGGAGAGCGATGACCCTGCGGTGATCGTCCGGACGACTCCCGCGAAGCTGGCAGCGTTCCTGGCAGGAGCCAAGTCCGGCGAGTTCGACGACCTGGTCTGAGGGAGGGGAGCCCTCCCCTGCATATGCCAGTCCGCGGTTCTCGTGCATCAACATTGATGCAGCAGCATCTTTGTGGCTACCCTTGACTTCGTTCGGTAGCCACATGGTTACTTTCTGGACCTGAAGTGCCCCGGCGGTGTCATCAGCACCCCGGGGCATGGCCAGCGCCCCCGAGGAGCGTCAGCATGTTTCACCGTATCCGTACCTGTCTCGCGCGAACGCGCGTACCTCTGATTCGTTTGTCCCCGGCACGCTTTCTGCGTCCACTCGCGTCCCGGCCCGCATCCGAATCCGCGCCGGGAGTCGGCGCCCGCGCTCCGCTCTCGACCGCGTACCCGTCGCAACACCCCTTGCGCCTCACCCGTACCCGCCCTCTCATTCCCGACGCCGGGCGCCGCACTCGACGTACCGCGATGCGGCTCGCGCTCGACGGGATCGTGGTCATGGCGGGGGTGGGTCAGGCGTACAGCGTCGGCACCCTCGTGTTCCGGACGACGGGAGCGGCAACCTGATGAGTGCGGACCAGGTACGTGTGAGCCGGGTGCCCAGCAAGCCGGTGCGGCGGGAGGCGGACGGGTCGCTCTCCATTGACCTGTGGCTGCGGCGCGACGGGGCGTTCGAGGCCGACGCCGTGCTGAGACTGACGCCTGCTGAGGCCGAGACGCTGCACGCCCAGCTGTGTTACGCGCTCGATGACGCCACGGCTTCGCTGATCACCCCGGCGGCGAACCGGCCGGATTGCCGCAAGGGGGCCCTCGTCACGCGCCGCCAAGCCTGACGGCGCCAAATCCCGTGCCCCACCGTCGAGGTGTGGGGCACGGGTGGGCGTCGGCTAGCGCTTCACGGCGCGCAGGATCACGAACTTCGGGTTGCTCGTGATCACACGGCAGTTGGCGAAGGTGCTTTGGAGCACGGCGCAGTAGCTATGGAATCGTCCACCACCCGTTTCGTGCGCTCCGTGCAGAATTTGCCCGCTGTGCCCCTTCTGTTGGCCCTGCCTGGCTACTCTCCAGTCGCCCCGGCCCGGCACAGGAGAGGCACGTTCATGAGCACCCCGGTCCACCGCACCCCAACTCGGCAGTCCGTAACTGCCCTGGCCCAGCGCCGGGACCGGATGCGGGCCGGGAGCCCGTCCCGCAGCTCGGCGGAGCGCGCCCTCCTTCAGATCCAGTCCAGCGCGGGCAACCGGGCCGCGACCGCGGCTGTGCAGCGGGCCAGGGGCACGGCGAAGGGAAAGGGCACCGGGGGCACGGCGAAGGGAAAGGCACCGGAGAAAGGCAGCGCGACCACCGGATCGAAGAGCTATCGCGACCGGATCGCCGCGGTCCTCGACAGGCTCAAGAAGAATCTCGAATTCATCGACACCTTCGTCAAGGGCGTCCAGGTCCCTGCCAACGCCGGCTTCTCCCAGCAGGCCTCCGCCACGGTCGACGAAGGCCTCAAACACTCCGCAGGCTCGTCGGGGACCGCCGCCGCGTCGGAGAACCTCGTCACGGAGACCGCCGGTGCCGTGCTCAGTGGCATGGAGGCGGCCAAAGCCAGGAAGGACGCCGAGAAGTACGGAAGCGGGGCCGCCTTCCACGGAGCGGACAAGAAGGCCAACTCCAAAACGGCTGACGCGGTCGTCAGCGCCGCCGGCGCGGGAAACTACGCCCTCGGCATCGCCAAGGAGCTGACCAAGGCCCAGCAGGCGGCGCATGCCATGACAGCGGCCGAGGCGAGCGGTATCGGCTCCAGCGCTTTCGGCGCGGTGAAGGGCGCCCGTGCGGCGGGCCGCTTCGGCCTGACGGCCCGCAAATACAGTGCCCTGAAGGGGCTCACGAAGCCCGACCGCACCGACGACGGGGCGCTGGCCCGGCTGAACCAGAGCCGGCAGGAAGCCGAATGGGCCGCGGCCGAGGCATACGTCGCGCTGGACGCCCACTGGGACCACGAGGGCGATGGCCGGCTGGAGCGTGTTTCCGAGGCCATCGACGCGGCCTGGGCAGCGATGGGTGAGGCCCGTGACGCCGCCAGAGACGTCCGGCGCGCCGAAGACGTGAACACGATGGACGCGGTGCACACGTACGCGCTCGGCAAGCAGCGCAACAAGATGGGCAAGCAGGCACTCACCGCCGTGGGCGAGTCCACCAAGGCCGCGGGCGGCATCGTGACGGCGGTCGCCGCCACAGCGGGGGGAGCCGGGCTGGCGAGCAACCCGGTCGGCTGGGGCCTCGCCGCGGGTGCGGCCGGCCTCATCCTCGGCGTCACCGCCTACAAGGCAGGCCGCGCGGGCATGAAGCGCTACGAAGGGGCCCGCCACCCGGAACGCTGGGCGGCGGACGACACCCCGGCGGAGCCCGCCTCCCGCGAGGACGCGCTGAAGGAGGCCCTGAAGTTCTGGAAGAAGGTGCAGAACGGTGAACGCCAGGCCATGGCGCGAAAACTGTACGGATTGGCCGCGGGCGCGGACATCAACGGGAGCGGCGACACCGCGGCCGACATGCGGGACTCCGCCAGAGCCCTTCTCATCGCTCTCAAAGCGGGCCCGGCCAACCACCGGCTGACCCCGGACGAGTGGGCCGGCTCCCTCAACGACCCGGCGAAGAGCGCCGCCTGGGTCAAGGAGATAGCGGAACAGCTGTCCTCGGCCTGAGCTTCCGGCGAGGACGGACTGCCTTGCGGGCCCAGCCCGGCCACTGGCCGGTTCGCCCCAGGTGGCAGTGACTTCCCTGGTGGGGCTACCGCTTCACGGCCCGCAGGATCACGAACTTCGGGTCGCTCGTCACCACCCGGCAGTTGCCGAAGGTGCGCTGGAGCATGACGTGGTAGCTGAGGTGCCGGTTGCCGACGACCCACAGCTCGCCTCCCGTCCGCAGGGCCTCGCGCGCCCCGCGGAACATCCGCCGGGACGTCTGGTCGCTGGTCGCCTGGTGGGTGTGGAACGGGGGGTTGTTCAGTACGAGGTCGACCGAGCCCGCCGCGACGCCCGCGAAGGTGTCGCCGATGCGGAACTCGGCCGGGGCGTCGGGTCCGAGGTTCTTGCGGAAGGTCGCCTCCGCCGACGCGACCGCCTGGAACGACTCGTCGGTGAAGACCACTTCGGCCCGCGGGTTCGCCAGCGCGACGGCGGTGCCGACGACGCCGTTGCCGCAGCCCAGGTCCACCACCCGCTCCGGGCCCTCGTGCTGCGGCAGGTGCGGCAGGAAGAACCGGGTGCCGATGTCGAGGCGTTCGGCACAGAACACCCCGGCGTGGTTGACGACGGTCCGCCCCGATGCGGCCCCGATGCCGGTGGGCAGGTCGTAACTCCTCGGCCAGGGGCTGGGGCCCGGGGCGAGCGACGGGTCGGGGGTGCAGAAGATCAGCCGGGCCTTCTTCACCGCGAGGGACGTCTTCGTGTCCCCGATGATCTGCTCGAAGAGCTTCAGGGTCGAGGTGTGGATCTCCTTGACCATGCCGGTGCCGACGACGACGGTCCCCGCGTGCACGGCGGGCGCGAGCCGGTGCAGCTGGTCCTCCAGGAGCGCGAGGCTCTTCGGGACCCGGACGATCAGCAGATCGATCCGCTCGGGCGGGGCGTCCTGGGTGGAGAGCAGCCGCACGGCGCCGGCGCCGAGGCCGTTCCGCTCCAGATTGGCCCGGGTCGCCTCCTGACCGAGGAAGGAGTCGGTGATCTGGACGACCTCGCCGGCTGTGTCCTCGGCGGCGCCCGCCCCGGCCAGCGCGGTGGTGAGAGCGCCCCACCGGTCACCCGCCACGACGGTGGTTCCCGGGCCGGTGCCCGCAGCGATCCCGTTCTCCTCCAGATGGCGCAGGAGATATTCGTCAGCGGCGTCCCAGGCGCGCAGCTGGTCGCGGGGGTCCTCCGGGAAGCGGGTGAGGGCGAGCGAGCCTGATGACGTCGGCAAATGGTTCATTGCCGACCAGGCTAGCCGCCTCAGGAGGCGGCCGTCTTCTCGGCCAGTTTCTGGAATTCGCCCAGGTCGTAATTTGCCAGGGCGGAATCGAGGTTGGTGAGTGCGCCCAGGTGCTCGACGAAGCCCTTGGGGTCGTACTCGATCTGGAGCGTCACCCGGCTCGTCGTGTCGGTGAGGCGGTGGAAGGTGACCACACCCGCGTGGTGGACCCCCTCGGTGGTCCGCCAGGCGATCCGGTCCTGCGGTACGACCTCGGTGAGTTCGGCGACGAAGTTCTTGTCGGCACCGGGCAGTGAGAGCTGCCAGGCGAACCGCTTTTCGTCGATCGGCTCGACGAGGCGCACGTGACTCAGGAAGGCGGGCCAGCGGCTGACGTCGCTCCACAGCGCCCAGCTCACGGCGACCGGGGCGTTGATGTCCACGGCTTCGATCAGCGATGACGACATGTGTGCCTCTCCCTTGCGTCTTTCTTGCGTCTTTCGTTGGCTCGTCCTTCTCGGGACCGGCTACCCGGAGACTGATCGGCCACACGGAGCGGCTGCGCAAGCCAGGCTTCGGGACCGGCCGGCCGGGCCGCTCCGGATGTGCGTCCTGTGCGGCGGGTCTTCCCGGCGGGCACGGACTGCCTGCGGAGCATGCCGCCATTTCCGTTGGAGCTCTTCCACCGGGACGAATCGGCGCCGGGCGGCGAGCGGCCGCACCTCGGCGATCTCGTTGCCGTTACGAGTGATGTGGTACGTCTCACCTGCCCCGACGTCGTCGAGTACCGCCTTGGAGCGCGCAGTGAGTTCCCGTTGGGTGATGGTCTTCATGAAGTCACTGTGTCGCGGCGTAAGGCAACGTGCTACGGCGTTGCATCCGGCGAGGGGGCCGAGCCGCTCGACGAGGAGTCCGGGCGCTCCGGGGAACCGGACTGGCCAGAGGTGTTCGAGGCGCCCGGTGTCGCCGGTGCCGCCGGTGAGCCGTCCCCGGCCGGGTCCCTGGAGCCGGGGGTGGAGTGGGACGCCGGGCCCTTCGACGCGGTGCCCGTGTTCATGACCGCGTACACCGAGCCGCCCGCGCCGACCGCCACGATCAGGGCCACCACGACCAGGGCGAGCGTCCAGCGGCTGTTGCGGTCCGGTGGTTCGGGTATCGGCACCGGGGTGTAGTAGCGGTACCCGGGCCGCGGCCGGGGCGGGGGCAGCGGACAGCAGTCGTACGGGGGAGGGGAGGCGGACGGCGGGGCGGGAGTCTCCGCCTCCAGTAACTTCACCGCATGGCGCCCCAGTTGGGCGACGAGTGGTCCGGGAAGCCAGGGGTCGTCCGCCGCGGGCTCGTCCGTACGTTCCAGGATCCGCGCGAGCGTGGGCCGGGCGGCCGGGTCCCTGTGGAGGCAGCCGGCCACCAGATCCCGCAGGCCCTCGGGGAGTCCGCCGAGATCCGGCGGCTCCTGCGCTGTCCGGAACGTCAGCGCGTGCGCCCCACTCCCGGCGGTGCCGAACGGCATGGCTCCGCAGGACGCGTACGCCAGGACCGAGCCGAGACAGAAGACGTCGGAGGCGGGAGTGGGCCGGTCGCCGCGTATCTGCTCGGGGGTCACGAACTCGGGCCTCATGAACTCGGAGGCCATGAATCCGGGCGCCGTGAACTCGGGGGAGCCGTCCGGCGCGGCCGTCCGGCGCGGGCCGCCGTCCGTCATCGTCCCCAGCGCGCGGGCGATCCCGAAGTCGATGACGCGCGGTCCGTCGATGGTGACCAGCACGTTCGACGGCTTGAGGCCGCGGTGGACCAGGCCGGCCGCGTGGATGTCCGCCAACGCGTGGGCCAGGCCCGAGCCGAGTATCCGTACCGACTGCTCGGGCAGCGGGCCGTGCGTGCCGGAGACCACGGAGTGGAGGCTGAGGCCCGCGACGTATCCGGTGGCGACCCAGGGGGCCGGCGCCCCGGTGTCCGCGTCCAGGACCGGAGCGGTCCACGGCCCCGGGACCCGCCGCGCCGCCCGCACCTCCAGCCGGAGGCGGTCGCGGAAACCGTCGATCCCGGCCAGTTCCTCCCGTACGACCTTGACCGCGACGGTACGGCCACGGTCCGAGCGCGCCAGATAGGTCTGGCCCGTCCCGCCCGCGCCGAGCCGCGCCAGCACCCGGTATGCGCCGATATGGTGTGGATCGCCCGGCCGGAGTTTCTCCATGCCTGTGCCGCCTCCCCGGGGCGGCGCCACCGCGCGCGCCCCACTGGAGGCGAGGATAGTGCGCCCCTGCCGCGCGCCGGTATGACCGGGAGATCCGGGCCCGCGACCGCTCCGCAACGGCCGCCGCCCCTTCTGTGACGGCCTCCCACCGCCTCGCATCGGCCCCCCCCTGCGGTCCCACGGGCTGTCGCCGGGCGGTCGTCGGGAGGGCGGGCGGCAATGCGACACCCTGCCGACCAATCCCGCCGAGTCCATACAAGTTGGCCATGTGCGTCCCGACTCCTGGCTCTCTAGGCTGGGGCGTATGACCCCTCAGAGCCCGCAGCCCGATCCCCGTGCAGGTGCGGCCGTCAAGGCCGCCGACCGTGCGCATGTGTTCCACTCCTGGTCCGCCCAGGACCTGATCGACCCGCTCGCCGTCGCCGGTGCCGAGGGTTCGTACTTCTGGGATTACGAGGGCAACCGGTACCTCGACTTCGCCAGTGGTCTCGTCTTCACCAACATCGGCTACCAGCACCCGAAGGTCGTCGCCGCGATCCAGGAGCAGGCGGCGAAGATGACGACGTTCGCCCCCGCCTTCGCGATCGAGGCGCGCTCCGAGGCCGCACGCCTCATCGCCGAGCGCACCCCCGGTGACCTCGACAAGATCTTCTTCACCAACGCCGGTGCGGAGGCCGTCGAGAACGCCGTCCGCATGGCCCGGCTGCACACCGGCCGGCCGAAGGTGCTGAGCGCCTACCGCTCGTACCACGGCGGCACCGTCACCGCGATCAACCTCACCGGTGACCCGCGTCGCTGGGGGTCGGACACGGCATCGGCCGGTGTGGTGCACTTCTGGGCGCCGTTCCTCTACCGTTCGCCGTTCTACGCGACCAACGAGGCCGAGGAGTGCGCCCGCGCCCTCCAGCACCTTGAGGACACCATCGCGTTCGAGGGTCCGCAGTCGGTCGCCGCGATCACCCTCGAAACCATCCCGGGCACGGCGGGCATCATGATCCCGCCGCCCGGCTACCTCGCGGGCGTCCGGGAGATCTGCGACCGCTACGGCATCGTCTTCATCCTCGACGAGGTGATGGTGGGCTTCGGCCGGACCGGGTCCTGGTTCGCCGCCGACCTCTTCGACGTCACCCCGGACCTGATGACCTTCGCGAAGGGCGTCAACTCGGGGTACGTCCCGCTGGGCGGCGTCGCGATCTCCGGCGAGATCGCCGAGACGTTCGCCAAGCGCCCCTACCCGGGCGGGCTCACCTACTCCGGCCACCCGCTGGGCTGTGCGGCAGCCGTCGCGACGATCAAGACCATGGAGGAGGAGGACATCGTCGGCCGGGCCGCCCGCCTCGGCACCGACGTCCTGGCCCCGGCCCTCGCTGACCTGGCCGCACGGCACCCGTCGGTCGGCGAGGTGCGCGGCGTGGGCGCGTTCTGGGCGCTGGAGCTGGTACGGAACAGGGAGACGCACGAGCCCCTGGTCCCGTACAACGCGACGGGCGAGGCCAACGCGCCGATGGCCGCGTTCGGCGCGGCCGCGAAGAAGCGCGGCCTCTGGCCCTTCATCAACATGAACCGCACGCATGTGGCGCCCCCGTGCAACATCACCGACGCGGAGGCCAAGGAGGGCCTGGCGGCCCTGGACGCGGCGCTCTCGGTGGCCGACGAGTACGTGGTCGCGTAGCGGACGTCTCAACTTCCCGGGGACGCTGAGACGTTCGGTGCCTCAGCGTCCCCCGCACGTCCTGCGGTACGGCGTCGTCGGCAGGTAGGCCCGTTCGGCACCGAGCTGCCCCCGGACCTGATCCGCGGCCGGATCCGCGCCGCACGGCGGATCGTGGTCGTCTCCGACCTGCCCGGCCAGCCGCTTGACTCCGGCCCCCGGGAGTCAGTGAAGC